>JBARAK010000047.1:0-11324 GCA_049791955.1 Caulobacteraceae bacterium | reverse complement strand
TAGCCATCCTTGGCGGCGCCGCGGGACTCAGCCTGCTTGCCTCCATCGCGCCCGGGCTGGTCGCGTGCCGCACCAATCCCGCAACCGTGCTGAGGGCCGCCTGATGCGCAGCTTCGAAGGTTTCGTTTTCGCCGGCATCCTCGCCCTCGCGGGGTCTTCCGCCTTGGCGGCGCCGCTGCTGACCCAGCCGGCCGACGAGCGGGCCACCCAGAAGCTGCTGCCCACCTCCAAGGCGCCGCTGTGGGCGGTGCTGCGGCGCACCCGCATCGGCGAGGACGACCGCAGGGGCGTGTTTACCGCCGCCTTCCCGCCGGAGGTCAAGGCGCTGGACGGCCACGCCGTGACCCTGTCGGGCTTCATGCTGCCGCTCGACGCCGCCCCGGCTTCGACCCATTTCCTGCTCTCGAAATACACCCCGGTCTGCTTCTTCTGCCCACCCGGCCAGCCGAATGAGGTGGTGGAGGTTACCACGCGGCGGGGCGTGCCGGTGACCGACCGCATGCTGACTGTCACCGGCCGTTTCGCCCTGGAGGCCAAGGCGGACAAGGGCCTGTTCTTCCAGGTGGACCAGGCGCTCGTCCGGTAGCCGGGCGCCACTGAAGGAGGCGGGTTATGAGGCTGCCCCACAGCATGACCGGAGCCCGCCGGTGGCTGTTTCGCGCCATGGCTGGAATGGGGGCGGCCGCCGCCGCAGTCGCCCTTTGCGGTTTCGTCACCCTGCCGCTCACACCGGCGCAGCAGGCGATGGTCAACCACTACACCAACAACGATCCGGCCTGGACCATCCTGCGCGACGCCAGGATCGACGAGGACGTGGCCAAGGGGGTGCTGAACGCCGCCTTCGGGCCGAAGTTGGAGGCGCTGGACGGCAAGCCGTTCCGGATCAGCGGCTACATGACGCCGCTGGAAACCAGCATGCGCACCCGTCGCTTCGTCGTCACCCGCCGCGACACCACCTGTCCGTTCTGCCCTCCCAACGAGCCGACCGAGGCGGTGGAGGTGCGGCTGGACGCCTCCACCACCTTCACCCACGAAGAAGTCGCCGTGTCCGGGCGGCTGGAGCTGGTCGGTTCCAGCGACAAGGGGCTGTTCTACCGCCTGACCGGGGCGAGCATGGTCCCGGACAGGTCCCAAGGCAGGACAGGGTTTTAGACCCCCGCCTCAGAGCTTCACGGTCGGCCAGCCGTCCGGGGTCCAGGTGATCGGGGAGATGCGCAGTGTGCTGTCGCCCTGATGGGTGGCGTCGTAGGTGTGGTAGACGAGATAGTCTTGGTCCTTTTCCCGCAGCACCGCCTCGTGGCCCGGGCCGCGCCAGTGCATGTCGCCGCGAAGCTCCAGGGTGCCGAAGCCTTCGGTCATGGGCTTGCCGTCGCGCCCGACGAAGGGGCCGGTGACAGCCTTCGAACGGCCCACTACCACGTAGTAGCTGCTGGCTGAGCCCTTGCAGCAGTAGTCGTAGGACGCGAACAGGTAATACCAGCCGTCGCGCTCGATCATGAACGGGGCTTCCACAGCATCCGGCGCGCCGGTCGGCGCCGGGCGGTGAACCAGGGTGTAGACCTGCTTGTCGCCGGGACGGGGTTTGCCGGTGTCCGTCTCCAGCCGGACCATCTTGATCCCGCCCCAGAAGCTGCCGAACACCAGCCAGTGATTGCCTTCGCGATCCTGGAACTGGGCCGGGTCGATGCAGTTGTAGTCGTCCGAGCGCAGCGACTGGATCACCAGCCCCTCGTCCTTCCAGGCATAGGCCTTGTCGGCCGGATCGAGGGTGGCGTTGGTGTAGAGCCCGATGGCCGAACGGTTCGAGCCGAAGGTCGAGAGCGCGTAGTACAGGTGGTAGCGGCCGTTGATGATCGAGATGTCCGGCGCCCACATGGCCTTGGTGCCGGGCACCGCCTCCTGCGCCCAGGACGGCAGGTGGTCGAACAGATTGCCGCGATCTTCCCAGTGGAGCAGATCCTTGGAGGTTCGCCAGGGACAGTGATGTTCGCCCTCCTTGCCCAGCTGGTCGCTACCGAACACGTAGTAGGTGTCGCCCTGCTTGATGATGCAGGGATCGTGGGCGGGGGTCAGGTACCCGCTCATGCGGTCGCCGAACGAGGGCTCCGGCGGATGCGACTGGGCTTCCGGCGCGGCCAGCTCGCCAGGGACCTGGGCCAGGGCGAATGCGGAGCCGAACGCCATGGCGGCCCCGGCGAAAACCCCACCCTGGAGCAGGAGGCGGCGCGTGTTCATGTCAAGGCTCTCCCTGGACCCGACAGGCGCCGGGTTTGGATGATTGCGGTGATGATTGGACGTGCGAAGTCTTGCGCGACGACAGCCGCTACTTCGGCTCCGTCGAGAACTTGTAGACGGAGACCTGGCGGTAGACCTGACCCGGATCGAGCCGCACGCTCGGGAAGTCGAGCCGGTTGGGGGAGTCGGGGAAGTGCTGCGGCTCCAGCGCCAGGCCGTCGGACTGGCGGTAGATGAAGTTGTCCTTGCCCGCCACGGTCCCGTCCAGGAAGTTGCCGGCGTAGAACTGAACCCCCGGCTGGGTGGTCCATAGCTCCATCACCCGGCCCGAGACCGGATCGTCCATACGGGCGGCGAGCTTGGGCTTTTCGGTCACCCCGCCCCGCAGCACGAAGTTGTGGTCATAGCCCTGCGGATACAGGAGCTGCGGATCGCGGCCGTCGTGGATGCGCTCGCCGATCCGGTGGGGTGTGCGGAAGTCGAACGGCGTGCCGGCGACCGGGGCCGGAACGCCGGAAGGAATCAGGCTGGCGCCGATGGGGGAATAGCTGTCCGCCGCGATCATCAGGCGCTGGCCCAGGATGTCCCGGCCAGAGGCCGCTCCCGCCAGGTTGAAGAAGCTATGGTTGGTGAGGTTCACCACCGTGGGTTTGTCGGTGGTGGCCCGGTAGCTCATGGTCAGGCGGTTCGCCTCGTCCAGGCTGTAGGTCACCGCGACCTGCATGGTCCCCGGATAGCCTTCCTCGCCGTCGGGGCTGGTGTAGGTGAAGGTGGCGCTGGCCTCGGGGCCGCTCTTCAGCTCGCCGATGGTCCAGACCACCTTGTCAAAGCCCTTGCGGCCGCCGTGCAGGGCGTTGGGGCCGTCGTTGCGGGCCAGGGTGTAGGCCTTGCCGTCGAGGGTGAAATGGCCCTCGGCGATGCGGTTGGCGTAGCGGCCGACCGTCGCCCCGAAATACTTCGGCGACTTCAGGTAGCCGCCCATGTCGGGGTAGGCCAGCACCACGTCCGCCTTGTGGCCGGCCCGGTCCGGAACCGTCAGGGACTGGAGCGCCGCGCCATAGGCGATGATCCTGGCGCTCATGCCGTGGCCGTTGGTCAGCACCACCGCGCCGACCGGCGTCCCGTCCGCCGTGGTCCCGAAAGAGGTCCGGCTGGCCTCGGCCGCCTGGACCGCGCCCGCCGCCGCCAGCGACATGGCCGCCGCACCGAGGATGAAACCCAGCTTCACGCACACTCCCCAATCTTGCCCGTCCTTTGCAACGCCCTGGGGCGTCGCTGGTCGGCTTATAGTCAGACAATAGGCGTGGGGAGCGTCGCCATGCAAGAGGCAGCTTGAGCGCTAAAACGGCCAGTAGCCGGCCGGGGAGCCTGATTGGATTCGTTGAAAACCTAATAGTACATTGATTTATAACGCATTTTAGTGGAGGTGTCGGTGCGCGCTGCTCTACATTGATAGGCGGGTGTCTTCCTGGGCCTGGGAGACTAGTTCCTGCATGGCGATGCGGGCCTGTTCGGCGTCGCCGATGGCGATGGCGTCGAACACCTTCCAATGCTCCGGCATGGGATCGCGGGGCAGGCTGCGGTGACGCTGCTTGTAGATGGTGGTCCAGCGCACTGCCGCGCCAATGCTGCTGGCCAGCGAGATCAGCGCCGGGTTGCGGGTAGCGTCGAGCACGGAGTCGTGGAACTCTCGATCGGCGGCGCGTCCCTCGTCGGTGGCGACGGTGTTGCGCTCCATCTCCTGCAGCGCGCGGCGCATCCGCGACACGTCTTCCGAGGTGCGCCGGCCGGCCGCCAGGGCCGCGGCCTCGGGCTCCACGATCATGCGCAGCTCGAACAGGCCCTTGAGAAACTCAAGGCTGGGTTGGGATTCGAACAGCCAGGCCAGAACTTCCGGATCCAGCAGACGCCAATGGCTCTGGGGGCTGACGCGGGTGCCAGTCTTGGGTCGGCTCTCCACCAGGCCCTTGGCGGCCAGGATGCGCACGGCCTCCCGGTAGGCGCTGCGCGACACCTGCAGTTGCTCGCTGGAGGCGACCTCGTTGTCGAGCAGGTCGCCGGGCTTGTAGGCGCCGGAGACGATCAGGACGCCGAGCTGGCGGGCGATGGCGGTGTGAATCCGCTGCTTCGCGGGCGCGGGCTTCTCGCCCTTCGCCACCGCTACCCGACCACCCATACTGCTCTCCGCTCTCCGAATGAGTTGAGCATAGACCACCGTCGGAGAGAAAGGTGAACCATCTACTCACGCTAAGGCCACTTGCCGATAAGTGCGCAACTTGTATTACTCCGACAAAATCAAAAGGCGCTGTTTCGATGCCTGGGCTCACCAGGCGGGCGGCGCTGGTAGGCGCCTTGAGGCGAGGGAGAGACGGATGAACGCCTGGAATTCGCGGCCATTGGCGGCCTTGGCGGCAGTGCTGGCGATCGGGGGGCTGGCGGTGGGCGCAGGCGGGGCGTCGGCTGCGCCGGAGCCGTCCCAGGCCTCGGTCACGGTCCATCTCGACCAGCCGGGGCCGGTGATCGACCGGCACGTCTACGGCCAGTTCGCCGAGCACCTTGGGACCGGCATCTATGGCGGCGTGTGGGTGGGTGAGAGCTCACCGATCCCCAACACCCACGGCTATCGCAACGACGTGCTGCGGGCGTTGCGCGAGCTGCACGTGCCGGTGATCCGCTGGCCGGGCGGCTGCTTCGCCGACGAGTACAACTGGCGCGAGGGGATCGGTCCCCGCGACAAGCGCCCGGTGCGGGTCAACACCAACTGGGGCGGCGTGGAAGAGCCCAACGCCTTCGGCACCAACGAGTTCATGGACTTCGCCGAGCTGGTCGGGGCTGACGCCTACGTGGCCGGCGACATCGGCAGCACCCCGCCGCGCGACCTGGCGGAATGGGTCGAGTACATCACCTCGCCCACCCGCTCGACCCTGGCGCAGGAGCGGCGCGCGAACGGCCGCGACCAGCCTTGGAAGCTGCCCTTTCTCGGCGTCGGCAACGAGGTCTGGGGCTGCGGCGGCCACATGCGGCCCGAGTACGCCGCCGACCTGTTCCGTCGTTATCAGACCTTCGTGAAGGTTCCAGCCGGCGAAAAGCTGTTGAAGATCGCTAGCGGTCCGAACGTGGACGACTACAATTTCACTGAGGTGATGATGCGTGAGGCATCCAAGTACATGGGCGGCCTCAGCCTGCACTACTATACCGTGCCGACCGGGGTCTGGTCCAAGAAGGGCTCGGCTGTCGACTTCGGCGAGGACCAGTGGATCTCAACCCTGTCGCGCGCGCTGTATATGGATGAGCTGCTGACCAAGCACGGCGCCATCATGGACAAGTACGATCCGGAGAAGCGGGTCGCCTTGGTGGTGGATGAGTGGGGCGTATGGACCGACGTGGATCCGGGGACCAATCCCGGCTTCCTGCGTCAGCAGAACAGCCTGCGCGACGCCCTGGTCGCAGCCTCGACGCTCAACATCTTCCATGCCCATGCCGACCGGGTGCGGATGGCCAACATCGCCCAGATGGTCAACGTGCTGCAGTCGATGATCCTGACCGACGGGCCGAAGATGGTGCTGACCCCGACCTACTACGTGTTCGATATGTACAGGGGTTTCCAGGGCGCCACGGACTTCCCGGTCGAGGTGAAGACCCCCGACTACAGCTACGCCGGCTTCACCGTGCCGGAGGTGCGCGCCACCGCCGCCAAGGGGACCGACGGGGTGGTGCATGTGGCCCTGGTCAACCTTGATCCTCACCGCGTCGCCGACGTCTCGGTCGTGCTTCAAGGCGGTGGGCTCAGGACCCTGGAGGGGCGCATCCTGACCGGCCCGGCGATCAACAGTGTCAACAGCTTCGACCATCCCGACGTGGTGAGGCCGGTCGCCTTCCGCGGGGCGAAGCTTGGGAGCGATACGCTCAGGGCGAGCCTGCCGCCCAAGTCCGTGGTG
This sequence comes from Caulobacteraceae bacterium, assembly GCA_049791955.1. Taxonomy (GTDB): domain Bacteria; phylum Pseudomonadota; class Alphaproteobacteria; order Caulobacterales; family Caulobacteraceae; genus CAHJWH01. Next base: position 5,151 of record JBARAK010000047.1, on the reverse strand, counting down.
GTCCTGGACCTGCACTGATCCGCGACAGCCGATAGCCCGTCTCCGGTTCGCTTCGGGGGCGGGTTTTTGCGTCCAGGCGCTGCGCGAGGGTGCTTGACGCGGCGTTTAAATGTCATACAAATCGCGAAAGGTCAGACAATTGAGATCTGACGGGGAGGAACGCTGATGTCTGTGCGCGTACAACTGTTGTCTTCCGTGGCCGTCGCGACGGTCCTTTGGGGGGCTGCCGGCGTCGCAGCTTCGGCCCAGACGGCCGCGTCCCAAACGGCGTCGCCCCAGCCCTCATCGTCCGAAGGCGCCCAGGCCCAGGCGCCCGTCTCCACCGCACCGGTCGAGTCGTCGGCCGAAAAGCAGGAGACCGCCGCCGCCCAGCAGTCGGGCGCGGCTCCGATCGCCGGCTCCAGCGGGGGCTCGGGCAATACGGTCAGCGAGGTGGTGGTCACCGGCCTGAGGGCCAGCCTGCAGGGCGCCCAGCAGATCCGGCGCGACTCCACCGACATCGTGGATTCCATCGTCGCCCAGGACATCGGCAAGTTCCCCGACAACACCGTGGGCGACGCCCTGCAGCGGATCACCGGCGTGCAGATCACCCGCGCGGCCGGCGAGGCGTCCAGCGTACTGGTGCGCGGCCTACCCAATGTCACTACCGAGATCAACGGGCGGGACATCTTCACCACCACCGGCCGCTCGGTCTCCTTGTCGGATCTGCCGGCCGAACTGGTCTCGGGACTGGACGTCTACAAGACCATCTCCTCCGATCAGCTCGAAGGCGGCATCGCCGGCCTGATCAACATCCGCCTGCGCCGGCCGTTCGACTTCGACGGCCTGGAGGTGGCAGGCACCGTACGCGGCATCTACGGCGACCAGCGCGACGCGATCGATCCCAACGGCAGCATCCTGGTCAGCGACCGCTGGAACACCGGCATCGGCGACGTCGGCGCGCTGCTGTCGCTGTCCTATCAGAAGCGGCGCTACCTGGACGAGACGGCGTTCAACTTCGTCTCCATCCCGGGCCCGAACAATCCGGCCACCGGCCAGCCGTTGCAGATCCCCCAGACCACCGGCGACATCGCAGCGCTGGGCGACCGCACCCGCTATGGCGCGACCTTCTCGGCCCAGTGGCGGCCGATGAACAACCTCGAATTCTATTTCGACAGCCTCTACACCGGCTACCGCAACGACACCTCGAACAGCTACTTCATCGGCATCCCCGGGGCTGGCGCGCTGCAGTCGTTCACCACCGAGCCCAACAGCAACGAGGTCGCCTCCCTGACCTCGGCCAACAACTTCACCCTGACCAGCGACCAGGCTTTCGTCGCGCGCACCGACACCTTCCAGAACGCGTTCGGCGGCAAGTGGACCCAGGACCGGCTGACGGTCACCAGCGACGTCTCCTATACCTACAGCATCTTCCAGCAGCGGGACGTCATCCTCGACACCCGCTTCAACGCGCCCAGCTACGCGGTCAACTTCCTCAACAACGGCACGCCGAATTCAGTCCTGGGCGGGGTCGACGTCACCAACGGCGCCAACTTTGACTTGAACCAGCTGTTCGACGACCACGAGCGGCAGACCGGCGGCGAACTGGCCATGCGGCTCGACGCCACCTACGACCTCGACCTGCCGTTCCTCAAGTCGGTCACCGTCGGCTTCCGCTACGCCTTCCGCACGGCCGACAGCGAGCAGAGCAACGGCAACGGCATCCCCGCGCCCGCTGGCTCGGCCATCGCCGCCTCCAGCCTGCCGGGCCTCGGGACCCTGTCGCCATCCGGCTTCCTCAGCGGCGACCGCAATCTGGCCGTCACCCAGTGGTTCAGCGCCGACCCGCAGTACCTGCTGAGCCACACCGACACCCTGCGCGGCCTGTTCAACCAGCCGGCCGGCGAGCAGCCCTACGATCCGGCCATGGCGTTCCACGCCACCCAGCACAGCTACGCCGGCTACATCAGGGCCAACTACGCGTTCGACGTGGGCGAGCACCCTGTCACCGGCGACTTTGGCGTGCGGGTGGTGGACACCGACGAGAGCCTGCTGGGCTTCGAGGTGTTGCCCTTCACCTCGAATGTGCAGCCGGTGGATTCCACGCCGTCCTACCAGAACGTCCTGCCCTCGTTTAACGGCAAGGTCGGGCTGATCCGGAACGTCTACTTCCGTGTCTCGGCGGGTAAGACGGTGACCTTCCCCGACTTCTCCCAGCTGAACCCGGCGCTGAGCCTCAATTCGCCGGGACCGACGCTGATCGGCACCGGCACCGCCGGCAACCCAAACCTGAAGCCGACCACCTCGACCAACGTCGACACGGCGCTGGAGTGGTACTTCGCCAAGACCGGCAGTGTCACCGGCACCTACTTCCACCGCGACATCAACGGCTACATCGAGACCTTCGGCGTGCCGACCGTGGTCAACAACATCAGCTATCTGGTCAGCGAGCCGGAAAGCACAGGGGCGGGCGAACTGCAGGGCCTGGAGCTGGCCTACCAGCAGTTCTACGACTTCTTGCCGCCGTTGCTGCGGGGCTTCGGCACGCAGATGAACTTCACCTATATCGACTCCTACACCATGTCACCGGTCTCCCCGGGCGGGGTGTCGGTGCGGCAGGCCCTGGCCAACGTCTCGCGCTATTCCTACAACCTCGTGGGCATCTACGAGCGCGGCCCCTATTCGGTGCGCTTGGCCTACAACTGGCGCAGCAAGTACGTGGAGGCGTTCAACGCCGGTGGCGACCAGCCCCAGACCATCATCTCCCAGCCCTACGGCGACCTGGACCTGTCGGGGAGCTACGCGGTGACGCCCAAGCTGCTGCTGACCATGGACCTGGCCAACCTGACCCGCACGGTGTCGCAGGACTATTTCGGCAATCCGAACCTGTTCCCGCGCGATACCGCGCGCTCGGACCGCACCTTCGAACTGGGCCTGCGTTTCCGTCTCTGACGGCGACGCTCAGGGACGCTCCCTCCCCCGGGGGGGGAGCGTCTTTCGCCTACCGTGACTTGTGTAACAGCCAAGGCATCGACAGCCGGCGGGATTGGGCGCATTAGCGCCGCAGGGGGCTGGCGGGCCTGGAGTATGGCGTAATGAAAGCCGTTGCGGTTTCGGCGCTGGCGTTGATGTGTTTCGGTTTGGCGGCCTCGTCCGTGTCGGCCCAGCCGCCGCTCGAAGCGCTGCCCGAGATCCTGCAATTGCAGCTCAACCAGCATCCCGCCTGGCGGGCCTACAAGGACGCCGCGGCTGAGGACAAGGCCGACGCCGCCCACGAGCAGGGCCAGGCCGAGCAGCTCAACACCCTGCCCACGCCCCAGCGCCTCGACGCGCTGATGGACCAGATGAAGAAGCAGCAGGCGGCCTTCCAGCGCGAGGCCGACGCCACCAAGGCGTTCTACGCCGTGCTCTCGCCCGAACAACGCCAGATCTTCGACCAGGTGACGCGCCTGCCGGTCCCGCCGCCGGCCTATCGTCCGCGTCCGCCCCGCTACAATCCCAACGCCGGCGGTTACGACCCCAACACCAGCAGCCTGCGCGTCCCCCCAACCCAGACCCTGCCGCCGCTTGCGCCGCCGCCTCCGCCACCTCCGGTGTCCGCACCACAAACCCCCTGAGGGCCGGGCTCACGGATCGATCGTTGGGCCGCCCGCCTCGGTCAGTCACGAAGGTGTCTTGAGCATTGCGATAAATTATCGTTTTGCAAAAAGATATTTTGGGGTGAGCATGGCCTGCATGACGAACGTGCTGCCTTTGGCCCGGCCGACCCTGCGCCAGCCTGACCCGGAGCCCCGCCTGCAGGGGCGGGTCCGCCTGTACAGCCGCGGGGTGGCCGCGGTCTTCGCGGGCCTGGCTGTCCTGTCCGCCCTGCTGTTGGTCACGGCGCTGTTCGCCATCGTGTTCTACACGGGCGACCGCCTCTGGATCGGGTCTGGAGGCGTGCTGATCGGCAAGCCGGGCTCGACGGCGGGTTGGGTCACCTTCGGCTCCGTGCCCCTGGCGCACCGGCTGGTCTATGTAGTCGTCGGCGCCGTGCGGTATTCGCCCAAGGTCGCGATCCTGGCGAACCAGTGGGCGCTGTTCCGGCTGTACGGGCGCGGCGTGGTGTTCGCCCGGGCCAACGCCCTGCGGATTCGCGACACCGGCCTGCTGCTGATCCTGGACGGCGTCCTGCCGTTCGCCTGCCACGTCGTGCTGTCCACGACCGGCTACGAGATCGACCATAGATGGATGCACCTCGGCAGCCTGCAGGAGGTGGCGCTGGGCGCGGTCGTGGTCGTCATCGCCGAGGTGATGAAGGTCGGGCGCGAGATCGAGGAAGAGCGGAGCCTGTTCGTCTGATGCCGATCATCGTCCGTCTCGACGTCATGCTGGCCAAGCGCAAGGTGCGCTCCAACGCGCTGGCCCGCGCCGTGGGCATCACCGAGGCCAACCTGTCGCTGCTCAAGTCCGGCAAGGTGAAGGGCCTGCGTTTCTCCACCCTGGAGGCGATCTGCGAGTACCTCGACTGCCAGCCCGGCGACATCCTGGAGTTCGAATCCTCCGGCGACAGCGAGCATGATCGCGCACGGGAAGCGGGCTAGAAGCTTACGCCCAGCCGCCCGAGCGCGATCCCGGCGAGCGCCGCGGCCGCCAGCGCCCACATCGGGCTGCGGCGGCTGAACACCACGAAGGCGGCGACGCCCACGGTGATGGCGGCTGGGGCCAGGGCGTGATCGGAGGTGGTGGCCATCACCACCCCGCTGGCGGTGATCAGTCCTACGGCTATGGGCGCCAGCGCCGCTTGCAGCCGCCCGATCCAGGGCGAGGCCGCCCAGGCCCGCCACGCCCGTCCGGCCGCGAACGCCAGCATGGAGGAGGGGAGGTTCATGGCCGCGGTGGCGACCAGCAGCCCCGCCACCCCGGCCAGCCGCCAGCCGACCAGGCTGACCAGCAGCACATTGGGGCCCGGCGCGGCCTGGGAGATGGCGAACAGGTGCGAGAAGGCGCGGGCGTCCATCCAGTGTAGGCGGCCCACCACCTGCTGCTGGATCTCGGGCACCGCCGCGTTGGCGCCGCCCACCGCCACCAGCGACATCGCCCCGAAGGTCCTGGCCAGGGCCAGCAGCAACCCACCCTTCACCGCCGCCGCCCCAGGAAGGTCAGGCCCACCCCGACCGGGCCGAGCACAAG
>JBARAK010000046.1:0-7592 GCA_049791955.1 Caulobacteraceae bacterium | reverse complement strand
CTCCCGCTCCTACCAAGGCGAGCGCCGCCGCCAACGCCGCCGCGGCGGCCAACAACGCCAATGCCAACGCCCAGCCCACCGCCACCATCCGGGTGGACCTGGACCGGGTGGACCGGCTGATCGACCTGGTCGGCGAGCTGGTGATCAATCAGGCCATGCTGGCCCAGCGGGTGATCGAATCCGGCCTCGGCCGCTCCTCCGGCGTGGCCATGGGCCTGGACGAGCTGGAACACCTCACGCGCGAGATCCAGGACAGTGTGATGGCCATCCGCGCCCAGCCGGTGAAGTCGGTGTTCCAGCGCATGCCGCGCCTGGCCCGCGAAGTCGCCGCCATGACCGGCAAGGCCGTGCGCCTGGTCACCGAGGGCGAGGGCTGCGAGGTCGACAAGACGGTGATCGAGCGCCTGTCCGATCCGCTCACCCACATGATCCGCAACGCCATCGACCATGGCCTGGAGACCCCGGACAAGCGGCTCGCCGCCGGCAAGCCGGCCGAGGGCGTGGTGCGCCTGTCCGCCGCCCACCGCTCGGGCCGGATCGTCATCGAGGTGTCCGACGACGGCGCCGGCATCAACCGCCCGCGCGTCAAGACCATCGCCGCCGAGAAGGGCCTGATCGCCGCCGACGCGATCATGAGCGACGAGGAGATCGACAACCTGATCTTCATGCCCGGCTTCTCCACCGCCACCGAAATCTCCGACATCTCCGGCCGGGGCGTGGGCATGGACGTGGTGAAGCGCTCGATCCAGGCGCTCGGCGGCCGCATCAACGTCAGCTCCCGGCCCGGAAACGGCTCCACCTTCACCCTGAGCCTGCCCCTGACCCTGGCGGTGCTGGACGGCATGGTGGTCTCGGCCGGCAACCAGACCCTGGTGGTGCCGCTGACCGCCATCATCGAGACCCTGCAGCCCAAGGCCGCCGACGTGCACATGCTGGGCGGCGGCGCCTATGTGATCTCGATCCGCGGCGGCTACGTGCCGCTGATCGACGTGGGCCTGGCGCTGGGCTACTCGCCCCAGGCGGTCGAGCCGTCCAAGGGCGTGGCCCTGCTGATCGAAGGCGAGGGCGGGGCCCGCGCCGCCCTGATGGTCGACGCCATCCAGGGCCAGCGCCAGGTGGTCATCAAGAGCCTCGAAGCCAACTACCAGCCGGTGTTCGGGATCGCCGCCGCCACCATCCTGGGCGACGGCCGCGTCGCCCTGATCCTCGACATCGACGCCCTGGTGGCCGGGCAGAAGAGCGCCGAGCCGCCCCGTGCCGAAGCTTCGAAGGGCGAGCCTCGCCCCGCCCCCCGCATCGTCGCCGCCATAGGATAGTCCCATGCTAGACGTCACCCACGCCCATCACGGCCGCGAACTGATCTCCTTCCGCATCGGCGCCCAGGAGTTCTGCGTGGACATCATGGCCATCCGCGAGATCCGCGGCTGGACCCCCGCCACCGCCCTGCCGCAGTCGCCGACCTACGTCCGCGGCGTGATCAACCTGCGCGGCGCGGTGCTGCCGATCGTCGACCTGGCCAACCGGCTGGGCTACGAGCCGTCCGAGCCCACCGCGCGCCACGTCATCATCGTGGCCCAGATCGGCCAGCAGCTGGTGGGCCTGCTGGTGGACGCGGTGTCCGACATCCTCACCGTCACCGACGACATGGTCCAGCCGGTGCCCGACATCGCGCCGGAAGCGGTGAAGTCGTTCGTCCAGGGCCTGATCGCGCTGGACGGCCGCATGATCAGCCTGATCGGCCTCGGCCACATCCTGCCCGACACCATCTCGGAAGCCGCGTGAACCAGGGCGCCTCCATTCCAGGTTCCGGCCGGCGTCCCCCCTCCCTGGTCGATGGCGAGTTCGTCCTCACCGCGCAGGACTTCGCCAAGATCTCGGCCATGCTGTACGCCGACGCGGGCATCTCCCTGCCGGAGTCCAAGGCCACGCTGGTCTATTCCCGCCTGGCCAAGCGGCTGCGCGCGCTCGGGCTGGAAAGCTTCCGCGCCTACTGCGCCCTGGTCGCCGGCGACGACGGCCTGGACGAGCGGCAGAACATGCTGGCGGCGCTGACCACCAACGTCACGCGCTTCTTCCGCGAGCCCCACCACTTCGAGCACCTCAAGACCAAGCTGCTGCCGCCTCTGCTGGAAGAGGCCCAGCGCGGCGGCAAGGTGCGGATCTGGTCGGCGGCCTGCTCCAACGGCCAGGAGCCCTATTCCATCGCCCTGACCATCCTGTCGCTGCTCCCCGACGCCGGACGCTACGACATCAAGATCCTGGCCACCGACATCGACCCCAACATGGTCGCCGACGGCCGCGAGGCCGTCTACGACCGCCAGTCGGCGGAATCGATCCCGCTGGACCTGCGCCGCCGCTGGTGCGCGCCGGTGGCCACCGAACGCGGCGAAGGCGTCGGCATGGCCGAGGAGGTCCGCGCCCTGGTGGCCTTCCGCGAGCTGAACCTGATCGGGAACTGGCCGATGAAGGGCCGCTTCCAGGCGATCTTCTGCCGCAACGTGGTGATCTATTTCGACGAGCCGACCCAGTCGCGGCTGTGGAGCCGCTTCCTGCCCCTGCTGAGCCCCGGCGGCCGCCTCTACATCGGCCACTCCGAACGCCTCTGCGGCGAGGCCGCCCAGCGCTTCGACACCGACGGCATCACCACCTACCGCCTGCGGGAGGCCGCATGAACCGCACGCGTGTCCTGATCGTCGACGACTCCGCCACCATGCGCAGCCTGATCGCCGCGGTGCTGCGCCGCGACCCCGAGCTGGAGGTGATCGGCCAGGCCGCCGATCCCCTGGAGGCCCGCCAGGCCATCAAGACCCTGGACCCCGACGTGATCACCCTGGACGTCGAGATGCCGAACATGAACGGCCTCGACTTCCTCGAGAAGATCATGCGCCTGCGGCCCATGCCGGTGGTGATGGTCTCGACCCTGACCGCCAGGGGGGCCGAAGCCACCCTGGAGGCGCTGGAACTCGGCGCTGTCGACTGCGTGGCCAAGCCCTCCACCGCCGGGATGCACGCCTTCGACGACCTGGCAGACAAGGTGAAGGCCGCCGCCCGCGCCAAGGTCCGCCCGCTCGGAGACGCGCCGCCGCGGCAGGCGCCCATGCGCGACTTCACCTCCAACGGCAGCGTGCTGGCCCTGGGTTCGTCCACCGGCGGGGTGGAGGCGCTGATCGCCATCCTGTCGCACTTCCCGGCCAACTGCCCGCCGACGGTGATCACCCAGCACATGCCCGCCACCTTCACCAAGAGCTTCGCCGACCGGCTGAACCGGCTGTGCGCGCCCGAGGTGCGGGAAGCGACCGAGGGAGCCCTGCTGAACCCCGGCCACGTCTACATCGCGCCTGGCGGTGAAGCGCACCTGGAGATCGGCGGCTCCGACCAGCTCCGCTGCCGCGTGCGGCCGGGCGAGCCGGTCAACGGCCACCGCCCCTCCGTTGACGTCCTGTTCAGCTCGGTGGCCCGCACCGTCGGCGCCCGGGCGGTGGGGGTGATCCTCACCGGCATGGGCCGCGACGGCGCCAGGGGACTGCTCGCCATGCGGGAAGCCGGGGCCCGTACGTTGGGCCAGGACGAACCCAGCAGCATCGTCTATGGGATGCCCAAGGTCGCCTTCGAGATCGGCGCGGTGGAACGGCAGCTTCCGCTCGATCGCATGGCCGCCGAAATCCTCAGAACCGCCTCCGTGCGCGTGGAGCGCCACTAATGCCCGCCGCCTCTTCCATCAAGGTCCTGGTCGTCGACGACCAGCTCACCATCCGCTCGCTCGTGCGCGGCGGACTGCAACAGCTTGGCTTCAAGGATATCGACGAAGCCCCCGACGGCGAGGAGGCCCTGCGCCAGCTCATCGTCAAGCCGGCGCAGCTGATCATCTCGGACTACAACATGCCCAAGCTGGACGGGCTGAACCTGCTGCGCGCGGTGCGGGCCCACGAGCCGCTGAAGAAGACCGCCTTCATCATGCTCACCGGCCGCGCCGACAAGGAGCTGGTGCAGAAGGCGGTGCAGTACGGGGTCAACAACTACCTGGTCAAACCCTTCACGATCACCACCCTGAAGGACAAGATCGAGGCCGTGTTCGGCGCCCTGACATGACCAGCGCCTCCACGATCAGGGACGCGCCGGGTTCGACGGCGACCGAACGCCGCATCAACGTGGTGCAGGGCGAGTACCAGGTCACCACCGACCCCACGGTGGTGCTGACCACCCTGCTGGGCTCGTGCGTGGCGGCCTGCATGCGCGACCCGGTATCCGGCGTCGGCGGCATGAACCACTTCCTGCTGCCCGGCGACGACCGGGAGGACGGGACCGAGTCGCTGCGCTACGGCGTCCATTCGATGGAGCTGCTGGTGAACGGCCTGCTGCGCGCCGGCGCGCGCCGCGACCGGCTGGAAGGCAAGCTGTTCGGCGGCGCCCGGCTGCTGCGCGGCCTGACCGATATCGGAGAGCTGAACTCCGCCTTCGCGGAAGGCTTCTTCCGGCGGGAAGGCATCCGCCTGGTGGGCGCGAGCCTGCGGGGCGAGCAGGGCCGCCGGGTGCAGTACTGGCCATCGACCGGCCGCGCGCGCCAGATGGCGCTGGGCAACGATGCGGCGGCGGTGTTCGACTCCGAACGGCGTCGCTCCAAACCCGCCCCTGCCCCGGTCGACGACGGCGCGGTGGAGCTGTTCTGATGTCCGCCCCTGCCGATACGCCGCTGGCCGACGTGACCATGGCCGTGCAGGCCGAGCTCACGCGCCTCGCCGCCCTGGCCGTCGACATCCAGGAGACCTTCGGCGAAGCGCTGGTCATCGCGGCCAGCTCCCAGCCGGAAAGCCTGGCCAAGGCCCAGGGCCTGGACCTGCTGGCCCAGCACCTGTTCGGCGTGGCCGATTTCCTGGAAGCCCTGGCCCCGCACCTGCCGCCCGACTGGGCGGTCGATCCAACCGCGGCCTCGCGCGCCGTGCGCCTGTCGGACCTGTCGGCCCACTTGGCCGGCCGCTCGGCCGTGGCGGAAGCGAACGAAGAGCTCGAACTCTTCTTCGACTGAGAGCGCGGCTACGGCGCGCGCCTCAGTTCACCACCCGCCGCACGCCCGGCAGATCGAGCGAGAAGGCCGGGATTTCCACCTCGAACCGCGCGCCCGCCGCCGTGCTCATGCTGTAGGTCCCCGCCATCACGCCCGAGGGCGTCGGCAGCGGGCAGCCGCTGGTGTAGGTGAAGCGCGCGCCCGGCGGCAGCACGGGCTGTTCGCCGACCACGCCCGGCCCCTGCACCTCCTCCACCCGCCCGGCGGCGTCGGTGATGATCCAGTGCCGCGAGATCAGCTGGACCTGCTCGGCCCCGCGGTTCTCGACCTCGATGGTGTAGGCCCAGACCCAGCGCCGCTCGTCGGGCTCCGACTGGTCGGGCAGGTAGGTCGGGCGCACCCGCACCACCACGCCCTGGGTGATCGCCTCGTAAGCGCTCTCGGCCGTCATCAGCTCCGCCCCGCCGCGTCCAGCGCCCGCGTCACGTCGCGCGCCAGGTCCTCGTAAGCTTCAAGCCCCGCCGACAGCCGCACGAACCCCTCGGTCAGCCCGATGGCCAGCCGTTCGGCTTCGGGGGTGGAGCGGTGGGTGGTCGTTGAGGGGTGCACCGCCAGCGACTTGGCGTCGGCCAGGTTGTTGGAGATGTCCACGATCTGCAGCGCGTTGAGGAAGCGGAACGCCGCCGCGCGCGAGCCCAGGTCGAACGCCAGGATGGTGCCGCCCGCCGACATCTGGCGCATGGCGATGGCGTGCTGGGGATGGTCGGCGCGGGCCGGATAGCGCACCCCCTTCACCGCCGGATGCCCGGCCGCGAGGTCGGCCAGCCGCCCCGCCGTCTCGCTCTGGCGCAGCACGCGCAGCTCCAGCGTCTCCAGCCCCTTCAGCAGCACCCAGGCGCTGAACGGCGACAGGGCCGGGCCGGTATGGCGGATCAGGTCCTTGTAGCTCTCCTCCAGCAGCGCCTCCTGGCCCAGGATCGCGCCGCCGAGCACCCGGCCCTGGCCGTCGATGTGCTTGGTCGCCGAATAGATCACGATGTCGGCGCCGAGCGTCAGCGGCTTCTGCAGGATCGGGCTGGCGAAGGCGTTGTCGATCACCAGCCGCGCCCCGGCGTCGTGGGCGATCTTCGCCACCGCCGCCACGTCGATGACCTCCAGCAGCGGGTTGGCCGGGCTCTCCAGAAAGCACAGGCGGGTGTTGGGCCGGACGGCGGCGCGCCAGGCGTCCAGGTCGGTCCCGTCCACGAAGGTGGTCTCCACCCCGAAGCGCGGCAGCAGCTGGCCGATGATCCAGCGGCAGGAGCCGAACAGCGCCCGGCTGGCCACCATGTGATCGCCGGCCTTCAGTAGGCCCACCAGGGCGGTGTGCACCGCCGCCATGCCCGAGGCCGTGGCCCGGCAGCCCTCCGCGCCTTCCAGCAGCGCCAGGCGGTCCTCGAACATCTTGACCGTCGGGTTGCCGTAGCGCGCGTAGATGAAGCCCGGCTCCTCGCCGCTGAAGCGGCGGTCGGCCGCCTCGGCGCTGTCGTAGGCGAAGCTCTGGGTCAGGAAGATCGGCTCGGAGATCTCGCCATAGGCCGTGCGCGCCATGCCGCCGCGGATCAGGCGCGTGGCCGGGGCCCAGCTCTTGGGGTCTTCCTTGGAATCTTCGTGGTCGCTCATCGGGTGCTCCTGCGCGACGCATGGCGATCTTGTGGGCGGCAGGTCAACCCCATGATTTCTGCGCGGCGCCCCAACTGCGCCCTTCGCCGTCTTGCCAAGCGCCGCCGTGTCCGCGAGTGTCGCCGCCCCATGTCTGACTCCCGCCCCGGAATCCTGCCCTACCAAGCCATCGAGGCCCTGATCGACCAGGGCGCGGTGAGCGCCGCCTCGCCCTACGCCTTCGACCAGATCCAGCCCGCCAGCCTGGACCTCAGGCTCGGCGGCCACGCCTGGCGGGTGCGGGCCTCGTTCCTGCCCGGCCGCGTCCACACCGTGGCCGAGCGGGTGGCCGACGTGGCCATGCACCGGCTCGACCTGTCGGCCGGCGCGGTGCTGGAGCGCGGCTGCGTCTACATCGCCGAATTGCAGGAGCGGCTGGACCTGCCGGCCTACGTCGCCGCGCGCGCCAATCCCAAGAGTTCGACCGGGCGGGTCGACGTGTTCGTCCGCCTGCTCACCGACCGTGGCGTGGCCTTCGACGACGTGGCCGAGGGGTATTCCGGCCCGCTGTACCTGGAGATCGCGCCCCAGACCTTCTCGGTGCTGGTGCGCACCGGCACGCGGCTGAACCAGCTGCGCCTCAAGCGGGGGGAGCCGCGCAAGCTCGCCACCTGCAATGTCGGGGTGGACCTGACCGGCGCCCTGGCCGGTTTCCGCGCCCGCCGCCACGCCCCGGTGGTCGACCTCGACAAGGAGGACGGCCACGATCCGCGCGATTTCTGGCAGCCGATGGAGTCGCGCCCGAACCGGCACGGGGTGGGCGAGCTGCTGCTCGATCCGGGCGAATTCTACATCCTGGCCTCCAAGGAGGCGATCGAGATCCCCGCCGACCAGGCCGCCGAGATGACCCCGATCGACCCATCGGTGGGCGAGTTCCGGGTCCACTACG
>JBARAK010000045.1:0-2065 GCA_049791955.1 Caulobacteraceae bacterium | reverse complement strand
GTCCGGCGGTGGCGCCGTCGTCGGCGAGCCAGGCGTCGATCTGGCGGGCGGTCTGATCATCGCTACTGGTCGGAACCGCGGCGGCGGTGGGGAGCGGTTCGCCGGCCGAAGCGGAGAGCACCTGGGGATCGGCGGCGAATGCGGCGCTGCACAGGGCGAACCAGGCGGCCGCCACCGTCACGAGCTTGGTACCGATACGCGTCATGCGAACCCCACACTTTAAGGCCAACATCCCCGGCGTCCGCGGCTTTAGTTGGTCCGTCGCATGACCATTTGGAAACGCCGAAGCCGGAATGCCAGAGCCGGAATGCCAGAGCCTGGATAAACGGGGCCTGAATAAACGGGGCCTGAATAAACGGGGCCTGAATTCCGAAGCCTAGATTGAGCTCCCAACCTCACAGGAGCCCGGTGGATCGCCTTACCGTGCTGCGGGGGAGATCTGGGTCTGGGCGGCGGGCAGGCGGCGGCTGGCGGTCAGGCGGCCGTGCAGGGCTTCGACGGCCCGGCTGCCGGTGCGCTTGCACAGCGCCGGGACCAGGGCGTGGACCGCGCAGGCCGCACCGGCGGCGAACAGGCTGAAGGCGAATCGGAAGGCGAAGCGCTGATGCTCCCAATAGGTCTCGCCCATCTCGTGCGGATGGTCGGTGAAGAGGCGCGAGAACATGCGGATCCCCCTGGGAAAGCGGTACGTATAGAAAGTCTAACGCATACTGTTAGAAAGTCTAACAACCGTCGCGTGAAAAGTCGCCGCACCAAAAAGAGCAAATATTTCAGTGAGTTGAATTGGGCGGCAGGTCAGGCCGAGGCTGGAGTAGCGGCCTTGGAGCGGTCCAGGGCCGCCAGGATGATGCAGAGCAGCAGCGCGACCACCCCGACCGCCGCAGCGTAGACGAAGAACTGGGCGTAGGCCTGGGTCAGGTTGCGGCCGTGATGCTGCAGGCCCAGGACCCAGTCGCCGGAGAAGCCCTTGAGGAACTTGCCGCTCCAGGCCAGGGCCGAGGTCAGCAGGGCGTACTGGGTGGCGGTGTAGCCGAGCGAGGTCAGGGTCGACATGTAGGCGATCAGCGCCACGCCGGCGAAGTTCATGCTGAAGTCGTCCAGCGCCATCCAGGCGGAGAACACCCGCACGTCGGGCCCGGTCACGGCCAGCACCGCCAGGGAGCCGATGGCGATCGGCTGCAGGATCGCGCCCACGAACAGGGCCGGCCAGTGGCCGAAGCGGGCGGCGAACAGCCCGCCCGCGGCGATGCCCAGGATGGTGACGGGCAGGCCGACCGACAGGCGCACCGCCGCCACCACGGTCTTGGGCAGGCCGATCTGGACGTAGAAGGGATTGATCACCGGCCCGCGCAGGTAGTCCGACAGGTGGTAGGCGCTGATCATCAGCAGGATCAGCAGCGCGGGAGGGCCGAACTGGCGGAAGAAGGCCACGAACGGGCCGACCACCGCGTCGACCGCCCGCATGGGAGAGAACCCTGCGCGCCGGGCTTTCGTGCTCATGACGGCCTCCGCCCGATGCGGTTCGCGGGCGAACAGGGTGGCCAGCAGGCCGACCGCCATGGACAGGCCGAACGCGCCGTAGGACCAGGCCCAGCCGATCGAGACGGCCATCAGCAGGATCACCGAGGTCGTGAGGATGATGGCGATCTGGTAGCCCAGCTTGTAGGCGGCGGTGAGCAGGTCGAGTTCCTGGCCGTCCGAGGCGGTCTCGATCCGCCAGGCGTCGATCAGCACGTCCTGGGTCGCGGCGGCGAAGGCGGTCAGCAGGGCGAAGACGGCCAGCATCTGCAGCTGGAGCTTCGGATCGGCCGCCGCCATGCCGACCAGGCCGGCCAGCACGCCCGCCTGGGCCCACAGCAGCCAGCCCCGCCGCCGTCCCAGCCGGGCGAACAGGGGCGGAGGCAGGTTGTCCACCACCGCGCCCCAGACGAACTTCAGCGAGTAGGCCATGCCCACCCAGGACAGGTAGCCGATCAGCGCCAGGTTCACGTGGGAGTCGCCGAGCCGGTAGCTCAGCGTATTGCCGATCAGCAGGAAGGGCAGGCCCGAGGCGAAGCCCAGGGCC
>JBARAK010000044.1:0-2868 GCA_049791955.1 Caulobacteraceae bacterium | reverse complement strand
ACCCAGCTGGAACCCCGGGCGCTGGCCGAGCGGATCGCGGCGGAAGCCTTCGCCATCCCACCCGATCCCGGCGGCCTGGAGACGCACCTGCGCGCGCTGGAGCGCGAGCGCGACGCCATGGGGGCGGTGAACCTGCGCGCCGACGAGGAGGCGTCCGAACAGGCGGTGCGCCTGAACGCCCTGAAGACCGAGCGCGCCGACCTGTCGGACGCCATCGCCACCCTGCGCGCGGGGATCGAGACCCTGAATGCGGAAGGGCGCGAGCGCCTGCTGGCCGCCTTCGCCGAGATCGCTGAGAGCTTCAAGGTGCTGTTCAACGCCCTGTTCGAGGGCGGTCAGGCCGAGCTGAAGCTGGCGGAGAGCGACGATCCGCTGGAGGCCGGGCTGGAGATCTACGCCTGTCCGCCCGGCAAGCGGCTGGTGGCCATGAGCCTGATGTCCGGCGGCGAGCAGGCGCTGACCGCCACCGCCCTGATCTTCGCGGTGTTCCTGGCCAATCCCGCGCCGGTCTGCGTGCTGGACGAGGTGGACGCCCCGCTGGACGACGCCAACGTGGACCGCTTCTGCCGGCTGCTGGACGAGATGCGCAAGCGCACCGAGACCCGCTTCATCGCCATCACCCATAACCCGGTGACCATGTCGCGCATGGACCGCCTGTTCGGCGTCACCATGGCCGAGCGCGGGGTGTCGCAGCTGGTCTCGGTCGATCTGCGCCAGGCCGAGGCGCTGGTGGCCTAGTTATCTCCTCCCCCGCTATTGCAAGGGAGGAGATCAAAGTCAGGACAGCGGGCCGACCGAAAGCAGCTTCATCTTGAAGACCATCACGCTGCCGCCGGGGATCGGGCCCTTGGCCTCGTCGCCGTAGCCGAGGTTCGGCGGGATGAAGAGCTGCCATTCGTCGCCGGGCTTCATCATCTGCAGGGCTTCGTTCCAGCCGGGCACCAGCTCGCCGACCTGCAGGGCGGCGGGGTTCTCGTCGGTGGAGGAGTCGAACACCTTGCCGTCCAGCAGCCGGCCCTCGTAGACCACCTGCACCTCGTCGCCCAGCTTGGGCGAGGCGCCGCCGGCGGGACCGGACTGGAGCACCTTGTATTCCAGCCCGGAGGCGGTGGTGGTCACCCCCGCTTCCTTGCCGTTCTTGGTCATGAACTCGGTGGCCGGATTGGCCGGGGCGGAGGTGTCCTTGGCGGTGGCGAAAATGCCTTCCGAAGCCGGCGCCGGCTTCGGCGCCTGGGCGTGGGCCTGGACGGCGAAGGCGCTGACGGCGACGAGCAGTGCGGCGGTCCGGATGCGATGGGTCATGGCGCTTCAATTGCAGGGTGTGAGGACGCCTAATTGCAGCGCCTGAACGTGGCGGGCAAGCGGCGAACGCGCGACGCCCCGCCACCGCGCGGCGCGACATTTTCGCTGATAAAGAGATCGTGAAAGAGCCGCCATCTATCCAGGGCGGACGACGCCGACCCCGGGGGCCGAGAGGATATGGACCTGCAACTCGACCACCGCGTCGCCGATGCGGCGGGCAGCGTGGCGCAAGCGCCGCTTGAACTCACCATCCTGATGCCGTGCCTGAACGAGGCGGAGACCGTCGAGATCTGCGTTCGCAAGGCGCGCGCCTATCTGGAGCGGGCGGGAATCCATGGCGAGGTGCTGATCGCCGACAACGGCTCGACCGACGGCTCCCAGGCCTTGGCGGCGGAGGCGGGCGCCCGCGTGGTCGCCGTGCCAGAAAAGGGCTATGGCGCGGCCCTGATGGGCGGCATCCGCGCCGCCCGTGGCCGTTTCGTGGTCATGGGCGACGCCGACGACAGCTACGACTTCGACACCTTGGACCCGTTCCTCGACCGCCTGCGCCAGGGCGACGACCTGGTGATGGGCAACCGCTTCAAGGGCGGCATCGCGCCGGGCGCCATGCCCTTCCTGCACCGCTACCTCGGCAATCCGGTGCTGTCGTTCCTGGGCCGGCTGTTCTTCAAGGCGCCCCTGGGCGACTTCCACTGCGGCCTGCGCGCGTTCAACCGCCAGAGCATGCTCGACCTGGGCCTGTCCACGCCGGGCATGGAGTTCGCCAGCGAGATGGTGGTGAAGTCCGCGCTGAAGAAGCTACGGATGAGCGAGGCGCCGACCACGCTGAAGCCGGACGGCCGCTCGCGCGCGCCGCACCTGAAGACCTGGCGCGACGGCTGGCGGCACCTGCGCTTCCTGCTCCTGCACAGTCCCAAGTGGCTGTTCATCTATCCGGGCGCGGCGATCGTGGCGGCGGGGCTGCTGCTGTCGGCGGCGCTGGCGACCGGTCCGGTTCAGGTGACCCGCAACGTCCAGATCGACGTCCACTCGATGCTGGCGTCCTGTTTCGCGGTGATCCTGGGGGTGCAACTGATCATGTTCGGCGCCCTGGCGCGCCGCTACGGCGAGCTGGAGGGTTTCCTGCCCCCGACCTCGGAGAGCGCCGGCGTCGGCAAGGGCTTCAGCCGCATCGTGCTGGGCCTGACCCTGGAGACCATCCTGAGGGTGGCGGGGGTGGTGTTCCTGGCCGGGCTCGCGGGCGTGGCCTGGGCGGGGCTGAGCTGGGTGCGTTCGGGCTTCGGGCCGATCACCGACGACTCCACCATGCGCCTGATGATCCCGTCGCTGGCGGCGATCACGGTGGGCGTGCAGCTGGCCGCCTCGGGCTTCCTGGCCTCGGTGTTCACCCTGCGGCGATGAGCCTGCCCTTTGCGAGGCTGCGGCGCGCGGGCCTGATCGCCTTCGCCGCGGCGCTCCTGCTGTGGCCGGCCGTGCTGAACGGGCGGCCGTCGCTGTTCCCCGACACCGCGCTGTACGTCTCGGAAGCCGACTACCTGATGCAGGCGCTTGGTCTGACGGTCAGGG
>JBARAK010000043.1:0-3046 GCA_049791955.1 Caulobacteraceae bacterium | reverse complement strand
CCCTGACGCTGCAATCGGTCAACGACGCGACCTTCTCAGGCCAGGCCCCGGCGCCGTCAAAGATGGCCGACCCCGCGCTGGTCCGCGCCGAGGTGCTGCTGGACCGGGCCAACTTCAAGCCGGGCGTGATCGACGGGCAGATGGGCGACAACGTCGCCGCCGCCATCGCCGCCTATGCCAAGGCGCACGGCCTGCCGGACGCCCGCGAGCTGACGCCCCAGGTCTGGCAGGCGCTGGTCTCGGCCGACCACGCCCCGGCGCTGAAGGCCTACACCCTCACCGCGCAGGACGTGGCCGGCCCCTGGAGCCCGGCGGTCGGCGAGAACTTCGTCAGGATGTCGAAGCTGAAGAGCCTGGGCTACACCGGGCCGCAGGAGATGCTGGCCGAGCGCTTCCACATGGACGAGGGCCTGCTGAAGGCGCTCAACCCAAGGGCCGACCTGGGCAAGGCCGGGACGGTGATCGCCGTGGTCGATCCCGGGACGGCGACCCTGCCGGGCCCGGTGGCGCGGCTGGAGGTCGACAAGGCCAGCGAGTCGGTGACCGCCTACGGCGCCGACGACAAGGTGATGGCGGTGTTCCCCGCCACGGTGGGGTCGACCGAGCGGCCTTCGCCGCATGGGACCTGGAAGATCAAGGGCGTCGCCCAGGACCCCGACTACGTCTACGACCCGCGCAGGCTGACCTGGGGACCGAAACGCGCGGGCAAGCTGCGCATCCCGCCGGGGCCGAACAATCCGGTCGGCGTGGTCTGGATCGCGCTCACCGCCCCCGACTACGGCATCCACGGCACGCCCGATCCGCGCCTGGTCGGCAAGACCGCCTCGCACGGCTGCGTGCGCCTGACCAACTGGGACGCGGAGGAGCTGTCCAAGGCGGTGAAGTTCGGCGTGAAGGTGGATTTCCTCGGCGGAGGATGATGCGCCTTCCGCCCTTGCGGGAGAAGGAAACAGGCATCACCGCCCCTCGGGCGTCAGGATCGTCTCATTGCCGAAGAATTGATCGATCTGGTCGCCCCAGCCGTAGGCGGTGCTGTTGAGCTGGTCGCGGTCGTAGGCCGGCGCCTGCTTGAGCTGGTCCTTGGTCACGGCGGTGGCGTAGAGGTCCGCCGCCGGATCGAAGTGCAGCAGCCGCCAGGGCAGGGGATGGAACTTGCCGCCGCCGCCGAACAGGCCGCCGGTGTCCAGGATCACGAACTGGACCTGGCCGGTCAGCTTGTCGATGAACACCTCGCGGATGGTGGCGAGCTTGCCGCCTTTGCGGTCGTGCACGGCCCTGCCGATCAGGTCCGTGCTCTTGATCAGGATATTGTCGGTCATCGGACTACCCCGGCGGTGGTTTCATGCGTCTTGACCGAAAGGCCCGGGACGTAAGGCGGTTCCCCACTAGAACAGGCGCGAAGGACGTGGCTTAAAGGTGCGTTGGACCGGTCTCGCCATCGTCGCGCCATACGAAGGCCCGAGACCAGGGGAGCGGTCGTTCGCGTCCGCATGTTCCTGCGCCTGTGCGCGGCGATCTGGGTGGTTCTCGTATGCAAGTTTCTCCGCAGGCTCGGTCGGTGGCCGAACGTGTCGACCGTGTGCTTGAACATGCTGCGGAAACGGGCAGGACGCCGGCTGCGCTGGTGCTGGGCCAGGAGGACTTCCCGGCCTTCCAGGAATGGGCGCGTGGGGAGCTGGGTGAGGAGATCGCCGCCGGCTCCACATACCGGGGCGTTCCGATCCGCCACAACGGATCGGTCTTCCTCAGCCGGCTGGAGCTGGGCGCGAAGCCGGGTTCGCCGAACGCGCTGCTGCTTTAGGGAGAGACGTAGATTTCCTAAAATCCGCTCATTCCCGCGAAGGCGGGAATCCAGATTCATTCTCACACGTTGGCGGATTTGATCTGGGTCCCCGCCTTCGCGGGGAAGAGCGGGTTTATGGGCGGTTTATTTAACCCATCGCGCTCTGGGAGACGGCTGCGCGAGGGAATGGGGGGCGGCGCTTTGAGCGCCGCTCGCTCCAATGCGTTGGAGCGGCGGACTTCAGATCAAAGAAATCAGTGGGCGCGCGCCGCCCGCTTCTCACGCAGGGCCTTGGCCAGGTATTCCTCGGCCTGGGCGAGGGTCTCCACCACCCGCGCCTTGCGGCTGCCGGTCTTGATGGCGAAATGCTGGATAGAGCCGCTGACCGTGGTCCAGAGCTCAAAGTCCTCGATCTTCTTCAAGAGCGTCGTTTTCATCGGCGCCATCCACCTGAGCCTAAATCTTAATCCTGGCTTAACAGATCGCGGGGGCTTGTCACATCATGCTGTTGTGATCTGGGGGAGGCGACGTCGAGGGCTATCCCACCGCCTGGCGCAGGCTTTCCGCCAGGTCGCCGGCCTTGCCGACCGCGATCGTCTCCAGCCCCAGCCAGTCCGCCATCCGGCGCAGCTCCGCCGCCAGACGCTCGGCCGTGTGGGGCGGCGCGCCGGGTTCGGCGTGGGCGCCGATGACCCTGAGCACACAGGTCTCGCGGTCGGCCTTCAGGTCGACCCGCGCGACCAGGGCCTCGTCGAGCAGGAAGGGCAGCACGTAGTAGCCGTGGGCGCGCTTGTCGGCCGGGGTGTAGATCTCCAGCCGGTAGCGCATGTCCCACAGCCGCTCGGTGCGCGACCGCTCCCAGATCAGGGGATCGAACGGGGCCAGCAGGGCCTGGGCCTCGACCCGGCGGGGGCGGCGGGCCTCCACGTGCAGATAGGCCGGCTGGCTCCAGCCCTCGACCTCGACCGGAATCAACTCGCCGGTTTCCACCAGCTCGGCCACGCGGGGCTTGGCGTCCTCGGGCGACAGGCGGAAATAGTCGCGCAGATCGCCCAGCGTCGCCACGCCCAGCGAGCGGGCGGCGATCCGCAGCAATTCGCGCTGGGCGTCGGCCTCGTCGGGGGTCGGGGCGTCGACAATGATCCGGGGCAGCGCCCGCTCGGTCAGGTCATAGACCCGCTCGAAGTTGGTGCGGCGGGTGGCGGTGGTGATCCGCCCCGACCAGAACAGGTATTCCAGCGCGATCTTGGCGTCGCTCCAGCC
>JBARAK010000042.1:0-3766 GCA_049791955.1 Caulobacteraceae bacterium | reverse complement strand
GTCTACACCCCGCGCCAGGCGGCGGCGGAACTGCACAGGCAGGCGGCCACCCTGCGCACCGGCCTGTTGTTCGGGGCCGAGCGGGCGGGGCTGGAGACCATGGACATCGCGCTCTGCAACGGCATCGTCACCATCCCGATCGATCCGAAGTTCCGCTCGCTGAACCTGGGGCAGGCGGTGGTGGTCAATGCCTACGAATGGCGCACCGTGACGCTGGACGCGCCGCCGCCGGCTTTCCTCGACGAGGCGCCGCCCGCCGACCAGACCATGATGATGGGCCTCTACGAGCACCTGGAGGGCGAGCTGGAGTTCTCCGGCTTCTTCTTCCCGCCCGAGAAGAAGCCCTCGATGATCCGCAACCTGCGCGTGGCGCTGGGACGATCGCGTTTCAGCGACCAGGAGGCGCGCACCTTCCGCGGGGTGATCACCGCCCTGACCAAGGGGCGGGGCCGCACCCTGGCCCGGCTGGCGGAGAGGGGCGAGCCCGTGCCCCCCGAGAGGGAATAGGTTTTAAGAGGGAATAGGTTTTCTCGGCTTCGGGGCGGCTTCCGCAATTCCCGTCTGGCGCTAAGACTGTGCGTCGCGGTCCGGCTCGCGGGCCGTTCCGCCAATGAGCCAGCCGATGCGCCGCGCCCTGATGACCGCTGTCGCCGTAGCCGCCCTGGGGTTGGCGAGCTCAGCCTTCGCCCAAACCCCCTTGTCCGGTTCTCCGGCGCCCGACCCCGACTACCGCCAGGACGCCGCGTGGCTATGCCGGCCAGGCGAGGAGACGACCTGCGTCACCGGGCTGGACGCGATGAAGGTGACGGCGGACGGCCAGCGCACGCCGGAGACCTTCGTCCCGGCGACCGACCCGCCCATCGACTGCTTCTACGTCTATCCGACGGTTTCGCTGGAGACCTCGACCTACAGCGACATGACGGCAGGGCCGGAGGTGGTCCAGACCCTGCGCGGCCAGGCCGCGCGCCTGACCTCGCGCTGCCGGATGTTCGCGCCGATCTACCGCCAGCTCACCATGCCGGGGCTCAAGCGGATGCTGGCCAGCGGGG
The DNA here is from genome assembly GCA_049791955.1 of Caulobacteraceae bacterium. GTDB lineage: Bacteria > Pseudomonadota > Alphaproteobacteria > Caulobacterales > Caulobacteraceae > CAHJWH01. The sequence goes on along the minus strand of JBARAK010000042.1, from coordinate 2,717 downwards.
CCGAACCGGGCTGGGACGGTCCCTATCGCGACGTGCTGGCGGCCTGGCGCGATTACATGACCCACGACAACCATGGGCGCGGCGTGGTCCTGGTCGGCCACAGCCAGGGCTCCATCCTGCTGCAGCGCCTGATCCGGGAGGAGATCGACGGCAAGCCTGAGCAGAAGCTGCTGGTCTCGGCCTTCCTGGCGGGCGATCCGGAGATCGCGATCCCCGCGGGCGGCCGCGTCGGCGGCTCCTTCAAGCATATCCCCACCTGCGCCAGCGCGGCGCAGACCGGCTGCGTCTACGCCTGGACCAGCTACCTGTCGGACGACGCCGACCATCGCTTCTTCGGGCGCGATCCGGGCCATGGGCTGACCACGGCCTGCGTGAACCCGGCCGCGCCGGGCGGCGGCTCCGGCGAACTGGACGCCTACCTGCCCAAGCCCAAGGCCGCGCCGGAGGGCGATCCGCCCTGGGTGCGGGCGGTGGGCCAGCTCTCGGCCGCCTGCGTGCGCGACAGCGGGGGCGACGTGCTGAGCATCACCATCGAGCCGGGCCGCTACGCCGACCTGCTCCACGCCGGCCTGCCCAGGTTCGTGCTGGCGCCCGGCTGGGGCCTGCACCGGCTCGATCTCAGCCTGCCCCAGGGCGACATCCTGGATGTGGTCGCCGCCGAGACGCAGAGCTGGCAGGCGCGGTGAGCGCCTACTGGGAGACGCGCAGGCCCGAGTTGGTGATGATGACGTTGAAGGTGCTGGTCACCGCCTGCTGGATGGCCGGGCCGTCGTTGGCGGTGAAGTAGTAGCTGGGGCTGGCGGCGCAGCCTTGCATGGTCGGGCCGAGCTGATTGCTCAGCGGAGCGACGAGCGTGTTGTACTGATCGTCACCCGGGATGGCGTAGTATGGCGCCCAGATGCTGAAGACCTTCATGGTCTTGTTCAGCTTGGTGCAGGCGGCGGTGTAGTTCAGGTCGGTGTTGCGACCCCACTGCGTTGCATTGCTGGGCAAGTCCTCGACCCCGTCGGACAGGAAGATCACGTAGGTGATCATCGAAGTCGGCGAAGAACCGTCGCCCACATTGGGGAGGCTCTGCAAGGAAGTCAGTGCGGCCGTGGTGGTGGTGTAGCCATAGTTGCTATCATCCGCCGCCTCGACATCGATCGCCTTGGCCGCCGTTGTGGCGTTAGCGAGGTTCGTGGTCGGGGCGGTCAAGGTGTTCACCCCAGTACCGAACGTATAGATGCCGACCGTGAAGTGGTTCGGATAGGCGCTGGCGTAGGGACCAAGCTGGGTCAGGAAGGTCTGAACGGCCTGGTTCACGAAGTCGATCTTCAACTGGATGCCGGCGGCGGCGGCGAGGGCGCGCTTGTCGCAGTCATTGACCGCGGGCGTCGTTGTGGTGGTGGTTTTCTTGTTCCGGCCGCTGCCCGTCGTCGTCGTCTTGGTCGTGGCGGGGAAGTAGCAATTGTTGGGGGCGGCCGGATTGTCGTAGTGGTTCGGGTCGTGGCAGGCGAAGGCGCAGTCGATCAGCGTATTGCTTTGCAATGAAGCGATCGCCGCCTGGGTCCCGCCGATGGCCATCGAGTTGGAAACGTCGACAAGGAAGACGATCTGATAATAGCTCGGCTTCGGCGCCGTGGTGGCGGATGAGATGTCGATGTTGAGCTGGTTCACCCCGATCAGCGGCAGGAAGATCGCGGGCTTCGAGCCCGTGAAGTTGACCTGCACCGTCACCCCGCCATTGGTCACCGAGGTCGTCGTGGTCGGCGTGAGCGGGGCGGTGAGGGCGATGTTGGAGGAATTGGCCGCGATGTAGCTGGCGGCCGTGGTCTGGGCGACGGTCTGCGCCTGGGCGATCTGGGCCGCGCCGACCGTGCTCTGGGCGCTGAGATAGGCGTTGGCGGCGTTGACCGCGGCCAGGCCGGCCGCATCGGCGGTGTCCTGCATCTGGGTCTTGGCGAACATCATCATCGCCAGATCGGTCGTTCCGCCCGCCGCCAGTATCAGCGGAATGGCGATCAGGGCCGTCATCATGGCGATGTTCCCGCGCCGGTCCTGCCGGAACGAGGCGAAGAGGTTTCCCATGCGACGCAGGGCGCCGAGAACAGGATTGGGGCCGGATGACATCGGTGCGTCCGCAGTTGAGCGGATTCGCATATGGCTCAGTTAGATTAATGATCTTTGAATTCGCTCTGTATTTCAACTTGGAGGGGATTTTGAATATGAATTCTGGTGTCCGGAGATAGTTAAATTTTTTTGACCAGATTTATCTATTCCTCGTTCAGATAATTTTGGACGCATCGCCATTTGGATTTGGGCGAGCGCCCGATTTCCGCCTTGAGGCTTCCTGGGACGATATCGTCCCGCGCTTGACTCGGAAGAGGGGCTGGCTCATACACCCGCCTTTCCCGTCGCCGGGCCCTGTTCGGCGTCGCGGAAATTCTATGACGGGTGATGCGAGCGCCGCCGTTGCAATCGTTCCGCCGATCCAGGTGGAGCCGGCACGCATCGAGCTGAGAGTCTAACTATGTCTAAGCGCCATTCGGCGAAGTACAAGATCGACCGTCGCATGGGTGAAAACCTGTGGGGTCGCCCGAAGTCCCCGGTCAACCAGCGTTCCTACGGCCCCGGCCAGCACGGCCAGCGCCGCAAGTCCAAGGTCTCCGACTTCGGCCTGCAGCTGCGCGCCAAGCAGAAGCTGAAGGGCTATTACGGCAACCTGACCGAAAAGC
>JBARAK010000041.1:0-10620 GCA_049791955.1 Caulobacteraceae bacterium | reverse complement strand
GGCGTGCACAGCGTCAGCCAGCCGTCCTCGCCCAGCCGCCGGACCAGCGCCCGGCAGGTGGCGTCCACGTCGCCGTGTTGCTCCGCCAGCGGTCGCAGCGTGGCCGCATAGTCGCGCAGGCCCTCCGCCAGCGCCCGGTGGCCGTCGTCGAAGAACGGCCAGGACAGATAGCTGCGCTCGCCCATAGTCAGCGCCCGACGAAGGCCGGCTTGGCCTTCTCCACGAAGGCGCGATAGGCGATGCGGAAGTCCTCGGTCTGCATGCAGATCGCCTGGGCCTGGGCCTCGCTCTCGATGGCGGCCTCCAGGCTCATGTTCCATTCCTGGTTCAGCATGGTCTTGGTCATGGCGTGGGCGAAGGTCGGGCCGGCCGCCAAGGCCGCGGCCAGCCTTTCCGCCTCGCCCAGCAACTCCGGCCCGGAGACCAGGCGGTTGTAGAAACCCCACGCCGCGCCCTCCTCGGCGCTCATGCTGCGGCCGGTGAACAGCAGCTCCGCGGCGCGGCCCTGGCCGATGATGCGCGGCAGGATCGCGCAGGCGCCCATGTCGCAGCCGGCCAGCCCGACACGCACGAACAGGAAGGCGGTCTTGGCCTGCGGCGTCGCCAGGCGCAGATCGGACGCCATGGCCAGGATCGCGCCGGCTCCGACGCAGATCCCGTCCACCGCCGCGATCACCGGCTGGGGACAGGCCCGGATCGCCTTCACCAGGTCGCCGGTCATGCGGGTGAAGTCGAGCAGGTCGCGCATGTCCATGCGGGTCAGCGGCCCGATGATCTCGTGCACATCGCCGCCGGACGAGAAATCGCCGCCCGCGCCCGTGACGATCACCACCTTCACGTCGCGCCGGTAGACCAGGTCACGGAAGAAATCGCGCAGCTCGGCATAGCTCTCGAACGTCAGGGGGTTCTTCCGGTCGGGCCGGTTGAGGGTGACGATGGCCACCTCGCCCAGGACCGACAGTGCGAAATGCCGGGGCGTCGGGATCGCGGTCGGCTCGGCCGTCACGGGCGTTCCTCCAGGCTCTATGGCAGGCCTTGTGAAATTATTTTAGACATAAAATTATGTCAGCGGCAAGCTGCCTATACTTGGCCGCACGCATGGCGGTAGGCGTCCAGCGGCGCGCGGAGCCACGCCGGCACGGGAATGGGCTTGCGGGTGTCGAGCGAGGTGGTGACGGTGATCAGTTGGCCGCGCGCCGCCTCGTCCTCGCCGTGGTGGATGTGCACCCGCCAGGCAATCGAGCCGGCGCCGACGCGATCGACCAGCACGCTCATGATCATGGCGTCGCCCATCTCGGCCGGGCGGAAGAAATCGCAATCCACGCGGCCGTAGCCCAGGCCCAGCCGCCGTTCGCGGATCGCCGCATGATAGGACAACCCAAGACGGGCGGGGAAAAGGTCCTCCACCGCACCGTTCATCAGATCGACCAGGCGGGCGGTGTAGGCGATGCCGGCAGGATCGCAGTCCGAGAAGCGGATGCTGCGGGGCGTGCGGAACGCGGCCGGCGGCAGGGCGGCGAATGGGATCGGGACCAGACGCGGACGGGCCAGCCCGCTTCCCTCCCCGGCGGCCGCGCTCATCCCGGACGCGCTCATCCCGGACGCCCGGCGTCCCGCAGCGTCGGCGACACCGACGCCTTGACCTTGCCGAGCCCCTTCAGCAGCGCCTCGATCTCACGCCCGTTCAGGCCGCCGAACATCTCCGCGATCCAGGCCTCGTGCGCCTCGGCCATGACGGCGAAGGCCTTGCGGCCCTCCTCGGTGAGCTTGACCACCTGCACCCGGCGGTCCGTGGGCAGGGGCGCGCGCTCCAGGTGGCCGCTTTCCACCAGCCGCTCCACCAACCCGGTGACATTGCCGTTGGAGACCATCATGCGCTTGGACATCTCGCCCAGGGTGATGCCCTGGGGGGCGCGTTCGAGCTGGGCCATGAGATCGAAGCGGGGCAGCGTCACGTCGAACCGCTCGCGCAGACGGCGGCGGATCTCGGTCTCGACCAGAGTCGTGCAGGTGAGCAGGCGCAGCCACAGCCTCAGCTCGTCCTTGTGACCGTGCGGCGCCTCCAGCACCTTGGTCTCCGCATCCAGTGGCAAGGTGTCCGTCGGGTTCATCTCAAGTCTTCCGCATCGGCGCCGGGCTCCGCGACTCGCCGCCATAAGGTGCATCCAATCGGATTCGTCTCCGAGTCCGAAGGTCGCGCCGCCCCGTGCACCGATCTTGACACCTGCCGCACATTATTTCAAACTTAAACCATTGGCGCCGAGCGCCCTGAGATGTTCGGACTCCGCATGAAAATCTCCATCGTCGGCGGCGGTCCCGCGGGCCTCTACTTCGCCATCCTGATGAAGGCGGCGCGTTCCGACCTGGACATCACCGTGTTCGAACGCAACCGGCCCGACGACACCTTCGGGTTCGGCGTGGTGTTCTCCGACCAGACCCTGGACACCTTCGCCCGTTACGACGAGGCCAGCTACCGCGCGATCCTGGAGAACTTCTCCTACTGGGACGACATCGAGATCAACTTCAAAGGCGAGACGATCCGGGTCGGGGGCAACGGCTTCTGCGGCTGCTCGCGCCAGACGCTGCTGAAGCTGCTGCAGCAGCGCGCCGAATCGCTGGGCGTGCGGATCGACTTCCAGACCGAGGTCGAGGACCTGTCACGCTTCGCCGACAGCGACCTGATCGTGGCCGCCGATGGCATCAACAGCCGGGTGCGGGCGACCTACGAGCCGGACTTCGGGACCACGGTGGACCTGCGCCCGAACAAGTTCGCTTGGATGGGCTCCACCAAGCCGCTGGACGCCTTCACCTTCCACTTCCGCGAGACCGGGCACGGCGTCTTCATCGCCCACGGCTACCAGTACGAGGCCGGCCGCTCGACCTGGGTGATCGAGACCGATCCGGACACCTTCGAGCGCGCCGGGCTGGAGCGGATGAGCGAGGCGGACTCCGCCGCCTATGTCGCCGAGGTGTTCGCCCGGGAGCTCGACGGCCACCAGCTGATCACCAACCGCTCGCTCTGGCGCAGCTTCCCGACCATCCGCAATGCGCGCTGGGTGCGCGGGAATGTGGTGCTGCTCGGCGACGCCAAGGCCACCGCCCACTTCTCCATCGGCTCGGGCACCAAGCTGGCCATGGAGGACGCCATCGCCCTGTTCGAGGCGTTCCGGGCCGAGCCCGAGGTGGCGACCGCCCTGGACCGCTTCGAGCACGCTCGCCGGGAAGACGTGGAGAAGACCCAGCACGCCGCCAACGTATCGCTGGTCTGGTTCGAGCACCTGAAGCGGTTCTGGAACTACGACCCGGTCAAGTTCGCCTTCGGGCTGATGACCCGCTCCAAGGCCATCACCTACGACAACCTGGCCATCCGCGCGCCGGGCTTCGTCGACCGGGTGGCGCGGCGCTTCGCCGAGGAAGAGGCCGCCAAGGGCCTGCCGGTGCGCGACCTGAGCGCGCCGCCGATGTTCCAGCCCTTCCGCCTGCGCGACATGGAGCTGTCCAACCGCGTGGCGCTCTCGCCGATGTGCACCTATTCCGCCGAGGAAGGCCAGCCGGACGACTGGCACCTCGTGCACCTGGGCGCCCGCGCGCTGGGAGGCGCGGGGCTGATCTTCACCGAGATGACCAACGTCTCCCGCGACGCGCGCATCACGCCGGGCTGCGCCGGCCTCTACGACGACGCGCAGGAAGCCGGCTGGAAGCGGATCGTCGATTTCGTACACCAGTCCTCCAGCGCCAGGATCGCGCTGCAGCTCGGCCACGCCGGCCGCAAGGGCGCCACCCAGCTGATCTGGGAAGGCATGGACCAGCCGCTGCAGGACGGCGCCTGGCCGCTGATCTCCGCCTCGCCCCTGCCCTACTATCCGCACAGCCAGACGCCCCGCGAGATGACCCGCGCCGACATGGACGCGGTGACGGCCGATTTCGTCGCCGCCGTGCACAGGGCCGATCGCATCGGCTTCGACATGGTCGAGATGCACTGCGGCCACGGCTACCTTTTGGCCTCCTTCGTCTCGCCGCTGACCAACCGGCGCACGGACGACTACGGCGGGTCGCTGGAGAACCGCCTGCGCTATCCGCTGGAGGTGTTCCGCGCCATGCGCGACGCCTGGCCTGCGCACAAGCCTATGTCGGTGCGCATCTCGGCCACCGACTGGAAGGAAGGCGGACTGACCGGCCCGGAATCGGTGGAGGTCGCGCGCCTGTTCGCCGAGGCCGGCTGCGACCTGATCGACGTCTCCACCGGCCAGACCGTGCATGATGCGGCCCCGGTGTTCGGGCGGATGTTCCAGACCCCCTTCTCCGACCAGATCCGCAACGAGGCGCAGGTCGCGACCATGTGCGTGGGGGCGATCTCCAGCGCCGACCAGATCAACACCATCCTGGCGGCCGGCCGCGCGGACCTGGTGGCGGTGGGCCGCGGCCACCTGGCCGATCCGTTCCTGACCCTGCGGGCGGCGGCCTGGTACGGCGTGGACCTGCCCGGCTGCCCGCCGCAGTACGCGCTGGGGCTGCAGGCGGAACGCGCCTCAGCCCGTCGCGCACGGGAGGAACTGCTCGACCTGCGCATCCGCGCCAGGCCCAAGGGCGGGGGCGTCCTGACCAAATCCTAGGCGCCGCAGAGCCGCCCTTGAGCACGCGCGTCATCTCCGACCAGATTGAATCCACAGGAATATGACAGTGGACGCAGTCGGACTTCGGTGTAGATGTCAGCTTTTCCTGCACGCGGAACGGCTGCAAGAAGGCTTGATCTTCACATCACGCCGAACCGCCAAAGATCAAGGTCCGGTATCGGCGATGGCTCGATCGCGCACTCAGTCGACAGTCTCCTTGAGCGAGGGCGACAACTGGATCGACGATTTCGTCCCCTACCAGCTTTACCGCGTCACCACCAAGTTGAACGCCAAGTTGATGGGCAAGCTCAAGACCAACAGGATCAACCCGTCGCAGTGGCGCGTGTTGAGCATCCTGCGGGCCTATGGCACGCTGAACGTGGGGAAACTGGTCGAGCTCACGCTTATGGAACAGCCGACGGTCAGCCGGGTCGTGGCCCAGTTGGAACAGGACGGCCGCATCGAGCGGCGCTGGTCCACCGTCGACTCGCGCGTGGCCGAACTGACCATCACGCCGGCGGGGGTGGAGGCGTTCGAAGCCATCATCCCCACCGCCCTGCGCCACAAGCAACTCGCCCTCAAGGGCTTCGACAAGGACGAGATCGCCACCCTGACCGGCATGCTGGCGCGGATCGAATCCAATATCGAATTCTATGATTGATGCGGGCGCGCCAGGACTGGAGGCTTCAACGCCGCGGCCGGGCGCATCGGATCATCTTGCGCTGTCGAAATTTCCCCAGGGCGTCATCACCTTCTTCTACTACGACGACCTGAGCGGGGCCGCCGCCTTCTATCGCGACGTCATCGGGCTGAAGAGCGTCATGGTCTCCGACTGGTGCGTGATCTTCGAGCTCAACCCCGGCGCCCGCCTGGGCCTGGTCAACGCCACCGCCGGCAGCCAGCGACCGATGGCCGGACGCAACAAGGGCGCGATCCTGTCGCTGCAGATCGAGGACGTCGACGCCTGCCTGGAGCGGCTGAAACGCCTGGGGCTCGCCCCCGCCTCCGCGGTCCTGGCCGAAGGCTGCTGCGGCCGCACGCGCGAGATCAAGATCCACGATCCTGAGGGCTACACTGTCGAATTCTTCGAATGGGTCGATCAGCAGGCGGCCTATTCCACCTGAGCGGTCCGGGCGCCATCATGATGGAGACGCCGCAGCCCATGGCAGGCGAGACTTGAATCGGACGCTCAATGGCCACCGCCGCCAACCGCGCTAAGAACGGCGCGGATACCGACCCCGCCTCCCCGTCGTTCACCTATCACAGCTATCCGTTCTACCTTCTGTCGCGGGCGTCGGGGCGCTACAACCAGTCCATGGAGCGGGCGCTGAAACCGCTGGGCCTGGACCAGGCCCGGTGGCGGGTGCTGGTGATCCTGGCGGACGACGGAACGATGTCGATCGGGGATATCGCCGAGGCGGCGGTCTACAAGGCCTCGACCCTCTCGCGCATCATCGGGCGGATGCAGACGGCCGGGCACCTCGCCGTCGCGCCGCGCCCCAGCGACAACCGGGTGGTCGAGGTCACCCTGACCCCCGCCGGCCGCGCGCTCTACGAACGCTCCATGCTCGCCGCCAGCCGGGTCTACCGGCGCGCCTGCGAGACCCTGAGCGAGGCGGAGTTCAAACAATTGTCCGATCTGCTCATCAAAGTGGCGGAGCCGTTCGGCGCCTGAGGACCGTGGCGAGAAACATTCAAAATCATTTGTAATATCATCCAATACGCCTAGTCTGCCTCCATAGCGGCCGCCCGCTGGCGGTCAGGAATCCTGCAGGTGCGCCATGGCCGAGCGGTCGTTCGCAGAAGAGGTCGAGAAGCTGAGGCTCTCCGCCGGCGAGACCTTCGAGGGCGAGGCGATCCTTGCCGTCACCAAGGCGCTGCTGCAGTCGGGGGTAGCCTATATCGGGGGTTACCAGGGCGCGCCGATCTCGCACCTGCTGGACGTGTTCGCCGACGCCAACGCCCTGCTGCAGGAACTGGACGTACGGTTCGAGACCAGCGCCAGTGAAGCCTCGGCCTGCGCCATGCTCGCCGCCAGCGTCAACTATCCGCTGCGCGGCGCGGTGGCCTGGAAATCGGTGGTGGGCACCAATGTCGCCTCCGACGCCCTGGCCAATGTGGCCTCCGGCGGGGTCAAGGGCGGCGCCCTGATCATCGTCGGCGAGGACTACGGCGAAGGCTCCTCGATCATGCAGGAGCGCACCCACGCCTTCGCCATGAAGAGCCAGGTCTGGTTGCTCGACCCCCGCCCCAACCTGCCCAAGATCGTGGAGATGGTGGAACAGGGCTTCGAGCTGTCGGAGGCATCCAATACCCCGGTGATGCTGGAGCTGCGCATCCGCGCCTGCCACCTCTACGGCAGCTTCGTCGCCAAGGATAACCTGCGTCCCCGCTTCACCCAGAAGCAGGCGCTGGAGAACCCGGTGCGCGACGTCGACCGCATCGTGCTGCCTCCCGCCAGCTTCCTGCACGAGCGCGAGAAGATCGAGCGGCGCTGGCCGCAGGCGGTGGAGTTCATCAAGCGCCACAAGCTGAACGAACACTTCGGCCCGGCCGAGGGCGAGGTCGGCGTCATCGTCCAGGGCGGCCTCTACAATGGCCTGATGCGGGCGCTGGAGCTGCTGGGTCTGGCCGATCCGTTCGGCCGCACGGACCTGCCGATCTACTGCCTCAACGTCACCTACCCGCTGGTCGACGACGAGGTGAAGGCCTTCTGCGCCGGCAAGCGCGCGGTGCTGATGGTCGAGGAAGGCCAGCCGGAATTCATCGAGCATGCGCTGAACACCATGCTGCGCCAGGCGGACCTGAACACCCGCATCCTCGGCAAGGAGATCCTGCCCAAGGCCGGCGAATATTCGGGCGAGGTGCTGAAGCGCGGCCTGCGCACCTTCCTGGAACGCTACGCGCCGGACCGGCTGGCGGACTCACCCGCCGCCGAGACCGCGCCCCCGGCCGAACTGGCGGCGCTGGGCGCGGAGCTGCCCGCCCGACCGCCGGGGTTCTGCACCGGCTGTCCCGAACGGCCGATCTTCACCGCCATGAAGCTGGTCGAGCGCGAGATCGGCCCCGTGCACGTGTCGGCCGACATCGGCTGCCACCTGTTCTCGATCCTGCCGCCCTTCCACATCGGCAACACCACCATGGGCTATGGCCTGGGCCAGGCCGGCAGCGCCGCCTTCAACGTGGAGGCCGGCAAGCGGGCGCTGGCGGTGATGGGCGACGGGGGCTTCTGGCACAACGGCCTGAGCTCGGGGATCGGCAACGCCGTGTTCAACCGCAGCGACAACGTCACCTTGATCGTCGACAACAACTACTCCGCCGCCACCGGCGGCCAGGACATCCTCTCCTCGCGCGCGGACAACCGCTGGCGCAGCACCCGCCACGCCATCTCCGCCGCAGTGAAGGGGGTGGGCGTGACCTGGGTCCGGCAGGTGGACCGCACCTATGACCTGAAGGCCATGACCGCTGCGCTGCGCGACGCCATGACCACCCGCGAGCTCGGCCCCAAGGTGGTCATCGCCCAGTCCGAATGCATGCTGAACCGCCAGCGGCGGGAGAAGCCCCAGTTCAACGCCGCGGTGAAGGCCGGCCAACGCAAGGTGCGCGAACGGTTCGGGATCGATCCCGACACCTGCACCGGCGATCACAGCTGCATGCGGCTGTCCGGCTGTCCGTCGCTGACGGTGAAGCCCAATCCCGATCCCTTGCGGCGCGACCCGATCGCCCACGTCGACAACAGCTGCGTCGGCTGCGGCCTGTGCGGCGAGGTCAGCCACGCCGCGGTGCTGTGCCCCTCGTTCTACCGCGCCGAGCTGATCCACAATCCGGACTGGAAGGATCGCTTCGCCGCGAAGGTGCGCCGCGCCGTGATCGGCTGGCTGCAACAACGCGCCGACAGCGCCCGCCTGGCGAGGGCGCTATGACCGTGACCGAACTTCCCATGGCCGAGCTCAAGGTCACGCCCCGCACGCGCGTCCCGGCATCCGGAACACAGCCCATGCGGCCGATCACCATCGCCATCACCGCCATCGGCGGCCAGGGCGGCGGGGTGCTGGCGGACTGGATCGTCAGCCTGGCGGGGGCGGAGGGCTACATCGCCCAGTACACCTCCGTCGCCGGCGTGGCCCAGCGGACAGGGGCCACGATCTACTACATCGAGCTGTTCCCCAGGGCCCTGGCCGAAGCCGCCGGCGCGCCGCCGGTGATGGCGCTGACCCCGGTGCAGGGCGACGTGGACGTGGTGCTGGCAGCCGAGCTGATGGAAGCCGGCCGGGCGCTGGTGCGTGGGCTGGTCACCGCTGACCGGACCACCCTGATCGCCTCTTCCCACCGCATCTACGGCGTCACCGAAAAGACCGCCATGGGCGACGGCCTGGCCAGGTCCGACAAGGTGATCGAGGCCGCAAACCGCCGGGCCAAGCGGCTGGTGCTATTCGACATGGCCGAGCTGGCCGAGCAGAGCGGCAGCGTGATCAGCGCGGTGATGTTCGGCGCCCTGGCTGGCGCCCGGGTCCTGCCCTTCCCGACCGCCGCCTATGAGGCGGCCATCGAGCGCGGCGGCGTGGGGGTGAAGGCGAGCATCGTGGCCTTCCGCGCCGGGCTGGAGCGGGCGCAGGCGGAAGCTCCTCCCCCGCAAGCCCCGGCGAGCGTCCTGCCTCCACTTCCCGAAGCCACGACCAAGGCGGGCGCGAAACTGCTGGCCCGCATCGCCGAGGCCTTCCCCGCCCCCCTCGCCCCGCTGCTGGCCGAAGGCGTGCGGCGGCTGAGCGACTACCAGGACCACGCCCATGCCGAGACCTGTCTCGACCGGATCGAGCAGGTGCTGGCCGTGGATCGCGCCTCGGGCGGCGAACACCAGGGCTGGCGGCTGAGCGCGGAGGCGGCGCGCGGCCTGGCGCTGTGGATGTCTTACGAGGACACCATCCGCGTGGCCGACCTGAAGACCCGCGCCAGCCGCTTCGCCCGCGTGCGCGACGAGGTGAAGGCGGCGCAGGACCAGCTGGTCTACACCAGCGAGTTCATGCACCCCCGCCTGGAAGAGGTCTGCGACACCCTTCCGGCCAGGCTCGGCGGCTGGATCCAGCGGACGCCCTGGGTGGCCAGGCGGCTCGAACCCCTGTTCGCCAACGGGCGCAAGCTCTCGACCGGCAAGCTCGGCGGCTTCCTGGCCCTGTACGCCATCGCCGCGCTGCGGCCCATGCGGCCCTCGACCCTGCGCTTCCGTCGCGAGACCACCGCCATGCTGGGCTGGCTGGAGCGGATCAAGGCGGCGGCTCCGGACGACTACGACCTGGCCGTGGAGCTGGCGCTCTGCCAGTCGCTGGTGAAGGGCTATGGCGACACCCACGCCCGGGGGATGCGCAGCTTCGACGCCATCATGGCCCAGGCCGACCGTGGGACGATCACCGCCGGCCGCGTCGCCCGCCTGCGCGCGGCGGCCCTGGCCGACGAGGCCGGCAAGACGCTGGGCGCGGAACTGGCTGCGGGCTGAGTTTCAGCCCCGCCCGACGAACGGCATCCTGGTCGCCATCACTGTCAGGAACAGCGCATTGGCCTCGGGCGGGAGGCTGGCCATGTAGACCACGCTGCGCGCCGCGGCCCCCACATCCATGGTGGGTTCGGGCCGGAGCCCGCCGTCGGCCTGGGGAACGCCGCCGGCCATGCGGACAGTCATCTCGGTTTCGGCATTGCCGATGTCGATCTGGCCGCAGGCTATATTGTATGATCGTCCGTCCAAAGCGATCGACCGGGTCAGCCCGGTGATGGCGTGCTTGCTCGCCGTATAGGGCGCCGAGTTCGGGCGCGGGACATGGGCGGAGATCGAACCGTTGTTGATGATCCGGCCGCCCTGCGGCGTCTGCGCCTTCATCTGGCGGATGGCGGCCTGGGCGCACAGGAACGCGCCGGTCAGGTTGGTGTCGATCACCCGCCGCCATTGCTCCAGCGAAAGCTCTTCGATCGGCACGGGCGGCGCGCCGGCGCCGGCGTTGTTGAACAGGAGATCGAG
>JBARAK010000040.1:0-9899 GCA_049791955.1 Caulobacteraceae bacterium | reverse complement strand
GGTACGACGGCCCGGGCGCGCGCCGCCGCGACCGCCGCATCGGCCGTAGGACTTTCGGCCAGCAGGCCGAGGTTCGCCCGGGTGGGGAAAAGCAGGCTGCGCCGGCCCAGCCGGGCCGCTTCCGTGGTCTGCTGCACCCCGATCCAATCCAGGCTTGCGAACTCGTCCGTCGGGCTGGGCGCGCAAGCCGACGGAGCCGCCACGGCGATGAAAAACCAGGTGTCGAACCGATAGCGCTGGCCCAGGGGCGTGACCCAGCGCGCGAACGGCGCCAGCGCCGCCACATCCGGCCGAAGGCCATGCCCGTCGAGCAGGTCCAGGAGCTTCAGCGACCCGGCCGCCACGGCCATCCGTCCCTCGGCCAGATCCCGATCCGCGACCCGGCCGGAAGCATCGGAAGCCAGCAGCAGTCCCGTCTCTTCGAAGGTCTCGCGGATCGCAGCGATCCGAAGAGCCAACAGGTTGGCGTCGTGGCCCGGGGGCGCGCGTTCAAGCCATGCCGGATCACTGTCCTGGGGCTCGACCTTGCCCCCCGGGAAAACCAACGCCCCCGGGAAAGCCTTGGCGCTCATGGGCCGTTCGCCCATCAACACCTGAAGGTCGGGCGCGTCGCGAACCAGGATCAGGCTGGCCGCCGCGAGCGCAGGGACTTCGTCTACGGACATGGCCCGACCCTATCGCCCGATGGCGGAGAGCGGAACCGTTAGAACGCGATGCTCCGGAAGGTTTCTCCGCGGGCGGTTCTTGTCAGACTCTAAGCTGCAGTCCGCCTGGCGGCGTCTGCGGCGCGCCGGCTCAAGCCATCCATCCGTTCCAGCAGATAATCCACGTCGCGCGACGCCCCCATCTCGGCGTCACGGGTCAAAAAACGTTCCAGCATCCTCTGCTGGAAACGGGGCAGCTCCAGGTCGCCGCCCTCCTGCTGCAGGGCTTGGAAGGTGTCCACGCCCGCTCGGAACGCCAGGTACAGGTTGGAAGGCAGGCCCGCCCGCTCGTACAGCGCCTGCAGGCCCAGCGGGCCGCCATCGTGCACCATCAACCAGGCGCGGTGATGCGGCACGTCGGCCAGTTCAGCCAGGGCCCACTCCACAAAAGTGATGTTCCCCTGCGCCAACGCCCGCAGCAGCAGTGAAGGCGTCAGACGTTCCTGGGCGTTCAGGTGGGTCACGAAGGCCTTGAAATCGGAGATCCGGCCCGCCTGCTCCACCAAGTCCACCGTCGCCCGCTCGCGGGAACCGATGGCGATACTGAGCGCGGTCTCCGGTGAAAGGGTATGTCGGTCGACCAGACGCTGGCGCACCTGGTCGCTGACCAGGCTGACCAGCTTCTCCGAAATCGCCGGAGGCAGCATCTTGCGGTAGGCGAGCGCCACCGCCATCGTTTCGCTACGGTCGAAGCGGGCGAACGCCCGCTTGAGCGCTTCCTCGGAGAAATGGGCGTTGTCGTTGGCGAAGGCGGTGTTGAGCGCCTCCTCCCCGGCGTGGACAGCCAGGGCGTCGGTAACCGTTTCCGATAAGGTGGACCTGCGAGCCACCGCCAGCCGCTTGAGTTCGTTGCTGATCTTGACGATCTCAGCCAGGTCTTCGTCGGTGAACACGGGCGAGAAGCTCAGGATCGGGGCGGCCACGCTCTCGACATCGTGCGCCAGCTTCACCGCCACATCGCGCGGCAGAAGCGGCGAGTTCTTCAGGGTGACCGCCAGCGCCCTGCGCACCAGTTCCGCCGCGTCCAGGGCCATCAGGCGCAGCACCTCTTCGGCCGCGCTGCGTTCCTCGTCTGAAACGCCTTCCTCGATGCGGCGGCAAATTTTATGCGCAGCGATGGCGCGCTCATCGGGGGTGACGCCCCGGACCAGCGTGTGAATATCGGTTTCGGTCAGTGCTGAACGCACCACAGACGTCTTCTCCCCCGCGAATCTGCAGGAGTGTGCCCCGTCAAGCTTAATGGGTCATTTACCGAACTCCGGAGCTCGCTCCAGATGTCTTCGGATGCTCTACTTCCGCCCATGGTCGCGTGCGTCGGATAACAGGCTCAGCATCTCGGTCGAGAACATTGAGGAGACTGGAGAGCTGCCCTCGTCGTGGTCGTTGAGGATGAAGTTGACCAGCATCTCCTCCTCGCGCATCCGTTCGGCGTGGGCCGCGCCGGCGTAGGCGGTGAAAGCCCCCTCGCCCGGATCGCTGGCTGCAGCCACCTGCACCGCCACGTCTCCTCCCGTACGGCTGAGGTTGGCGTAGACCTCGGCCACAGTCAGCGCCCGGCCCGAATGGAAGAACACGCCATGATTCGAAGCCGCGGCGTCGGGCAACAGGCTGGCGGCGGTGACGTTGGGATTGCTGTTGTAGGCCTCGATCAGACGCGCCGATCCCTGCGGTCCCAGGAAATGGGCGGCGTACAGCTCCCCGCCCGTCGGCTCGCGCCCTACCCGTCCGCGCAGGTAGGCGGCGTGGTCCGCCGCCAGTTCGCCGGCCATCACGGCGGCCGCGTGCGGATCGTAGCGCAGGTCCATGACCACCTTGCGCGCATCAGCGCCCTGGGGAACGTAGAATCGCCCGTCGGAGCCCTGGGCGATCAAATCCGAATAGCGGGCGTAGCCGTGGGCCGAGCCGTGCCGCTTCAGCGCCGACAGCCAGGTCTGTTCGACGAATTGGAACAGGCCAGCCGCCGAAGAGGTGGAGGCGTGGGCTCCAGCGTCGAAACCGCTCTCACGCCGGGCGGTGCGCATCAGGAAGCCGAAATCGACACCTGTCGCAGACGCGGCGCGCTTGATCGCCTGCTCGACTCCGCCGAGCCCCCCGATCTGCCCGATATCCATAGGCAGGATTTGCCGGGTGTACGGTTAACGGCGACTTAAGCTTGACGGGAACGTTTGGCCTCGCCGCCGCCCTGTGTCAGGAGCGAAACAGACGCTTCGAAATGGTCGGAGCGTGCGTTAGACAGTTTCGAACCCAACAAAAGGCCTGCCTACCATGACCGAAACCTCCCACCCGACCCTGGTGATGACGCTGGAGAGCGGTCCGGTCGTCATCCGCCTGCGTCCTGACCTCGCCCCAGGCCATGTGGCCCGCATCAGCGAACTGGCCGACGAGGGCTTCTACGATGACGTGGTTTTCCATCGCGTGATTCCCGGCTTCATGGCCCAGGGCGGCGACCCGACCGGCAGCGGCCGGGGCGGCTCGGAAAAGCCGAACCTGAAGGCGGAGTTCTCCGCCGAGCCGCACGTGCGGGGCGCCTGCTCCATGGCCCGCACCAACGATCCGAACTCGGCCAACAGCCAGTTCTTCATTTGCCTCGACGACGCTCGCTTCCTGGACAACCAGTACACCGTTTGGGGCGAGGTGATCGAAGGCATGGAGCACGTGGACGCCCTGCCGAAGGGCGAGCCTCCTCGCGCGCCCGGCAAGATCGTCTCCATGCGTACGCAGGCTTGAATGAAAATGGCGGCGGCCCTCGGGCCGCCGCCACAAGATCAGGTCCCGTTCGGCGCCGCCGGCTGGTTCCGGCTGCCTGCATACGGCGACCGCAGGGCCTCCAGATCGAACCGGAAGCCCATGCCCCTATTAAGCGTCGGTCACAACCTGAGACCGGCGCGCCCGTAAAGGCCCAAGCCCTCGTTGCAGGCCGCCATCACGCTTCTTATCAGGTTCAGCAATAACGCCGTCATCGCCGCCTCCTGCTCGTTTCCTCGCGCCACCTCTGACGGGCGGTCTTGATTAAAACCAGGGAAACACGCTTCGAGTTGCACGGCAATAGCCGCCCCGTTGATTAGACGATGGGGTCCAAGCACTCATCGATGACTTGGAAGCAAGAGCTTCAATCCAAATTTGGACGCAACCGTACAGATTTTCCTTTGCAGAATGTTTGGATGATCCGGCGGCCGGATTCCCAATGAATGATGGACAAGGCCGCGCATTGACTCATGCGCCTGCATGAGTATGTTCCCCGCCTCGATTTCACCGGCCCGGGCCTGCCTGGATCGCCGACGCTGAGAGTTACGCCATGGCCAAACCGGCTTCCATCAAGATCCGCCTGAACTCGACCGCGGATACCGGCTTCTTCTACGTGACCAAGAAGAACGCCCGCACCAAGACCGAGAAGATGGTGCTGAAGAAGTACGATCCCGTCGTGCGCAAGCACGTTGAATTCCGCGAAGGCAAGATCAAGTAAGATTTCCACCTCGCAACCGTACGTTTCAGCGGTAGCCATACGCCCGGCTTCGGCCGGGTGTTTTCGTATGCCCCACCCGTGACTTGACCGCCTGACTTGGGCTAAGCGTCCGCCCCGACGCACTCACGCGTCGCGCGAGATCGCTCCAATGATCGCAGCCTTGATCGCCGCCCTCGCGGCGGCGGCCCCCGTCGCCCCCGCCGAGCTGGCCGTTCCCGCCGGCTCCGCGCTCGCGCTACGAGCGGAAGGGCGCGGCGTACAAATCTACGTCTGCGAACAGCACGCCGACCAGCCTGGCCAATATGGCTGGCGTTTCGTGGCCCCCCAGGCCACGCTGCTCGACGCCGACGGCAAGGCGATCGGGCGTCACTACGCCGGTCCGACCTGGCAGGGCGCGGACGGCGGCAAGGTCGTAGGCGAGATGCGCGCCAAGATGGCCAGTCCCGACGCCTCCGCGATCGACTGGCTCCTGCTGTCAGCCAAGAGCGCGACCGGCGGCCCGAGCGTCATCGGTCGTGCGAGCTATGTCCAGCGCTTGGCCACCGTCGGCGGCCAGTCGCCCGCAAGCGGCTGCACCGGCGACAATCTAGGCGACCAGATCCGCGTGCCCTATTCGGCCGAGTACGATTTCTACATACCCGCCGAAAAATAGCCGCCTGGAAAACAGCCGTCAGGCCGCCCGCGCGATCACCGTATTGCGGCCCGAGGCCTTGGCTTCATAGACCGCCTCGTCGGCGCGCTTCAGCAGGGCCTCCGGCGTGTCGCCCTCGCCCGTGGTGCAGGCGACGCCCACCGATATGGTCACGTGCATCAGATCCTCCACGCCCGCGACGTGGAAGGGCGAGCCCGAGACATGAAGGCGCAACCGCTCGGCCACCGCGCGGGCGGCGTCGAGCGACGTATCGGGCATGACGACCACGAACTCTTCCCCGCCGGTCCGGCAGGGGAGGTCGATGGCGCGGACATTGGTCGCCAACCGCACGGCGAACTCGCGCAGCACCTCGTCGCCGACATCGTGGCCAAAGCTGTCGTTGATGCGCTTGAAATGGTCGATGTCCACCAGCAGCGTCGCCACCGGATCACCGCCCAGGCTCGCCCGCCGCACCAGGGCGGAGAGCTGACCATTCATGTAACGGCGATTGTGCAGGCCCGTCAGCGGATCGGTGACCGCCAGTTCCAGGCTGTTGTCCAGGTTGTTGCGCAGGAAGTCGGTGTAGCGCTTCTGCCGGATCAAGGTGCGGGCGCGCGCAGCCAGTTCCTCGGGATCGATCGGCTTGGCGATCAGGTCATTGACCCCGATCTCCAGCCCCTTCAGCGCTCGCTGCCGTTCGGTGGCTTCATAGACGATCAGGATCGGCAGATGGCGCGTGCTTTCCTCCGAGCGGATCTGGGCGGCCAGGCGCAGGCCGTCGAAACCCTGGGAAGCGATGTTGACGATCAGCAAGTCCGCTCGGCCGCGCACCGCCGCCAGCGCGCGTTCGGGGTCCGCCTCGATCGTCGGCCGATGTTCGACCGCGAGTTCATCGGCGATCCGTCGGGCCTGGCGCTCATGGTCGTCCGCGATGACGATCCGCCCACCCGCACCGCCCAGACGGCTGGCCACATCCTCGATCACGCCGATACGCCGCCCGGACGCCTCACGCTGACGAAGCTCGTCGATCACCATCTTCAGCCGCGTCAGGCTGCGCACCCGCGCGAACAGCGCCACGTCATCGATGGGTTTGTTGAGGAAGTCGTCTGCGCCGGCCTTGAGGCCGGTGAGACGGTCCTGGCGGCCATCCAGCGCGGTGATCAGAACGACAGGGATATGGCGGGTGGCTGAATCCGCCTTCAGCCGGCGGCAGACCTCGAAACCATCGAGTCCGGGCATCATGACGTCGAGCAGAATGATGTCCGGATGATGCTCGGCCGCGGCGGCCAGCGCACTCATGCCATCGTGGGCGCTGGTGACATCATAATATTCCGCGCTCAGCTTGGCTTCGAGCAGACGAACATTGGCTTCGATGTCGTCGACGACCAGAATGCGCGCGGACATGGGCTCAACCTACCCCAGGAAGCGACGGACCGTATCAAGGAAGTAGCCGACCGAAATCGGCTTGGAAATGTAGGCCTCGCAACCGCCCTTCCGGATACGCTCCTCGTCGCCCTTCATGGCGAAGGCGGTGACTGCGATGACCGGGATGTGGGCCAGTTCCCGGTCCTCCTTGAGCCACTTGGTGACTTCCAGCCCGGAGATCTCGGGCAACTGGATGTCCATCAGGATGAGGTCGGGATGGTGCTCGCGCGCCAGGGTCAGGGCGGCGAGCCCCTCGCGGGTCTGCAAGGTGTCGTAGCCCTGGGCGTCCAACAGATCGTGGAAGAGCTTCATGTTGAGCTCGTTGTCTTCCACGATGAGGACTTTTTTCGCCGCCATCGACACGAACATCCCGCCCCTGCGACGACGGGATCATCCGCCGCACTCCGCACCGAGGTTCTATCGCACGGATATCCTTAAACCCGAGTTAGCTACGCGCGGAACTCGAGTTGTGGAAAATCAACGACTTGAGGGCGAGCCTCCCGGAAATTACCGTTTTAATCGGGCCGGAGGCGGATAGATCCGCCGCCGTTGCTTCGCACGGTCAGAGAAGACGCATAGCGTAGACGTTACTGTGTAACATATTCATATGTAACGGAATTCCGTCCCCTCAAACGCCGACTCAGGGTGGACAGCGCCGCCAAGCTTGGTTCAGATGCCGACGCTTGGAATTGGGGGCCGTCTAGCCGTGCTGGGTGTCAGGATCGCGCCGCTGGCGGCGCTTGCTTTGAGCCTTTTCGTCGCGGGGTGCGCCACCGAACCAGCGCCGCCGCCTGCGAAAACCGCCGACGCCCACGCGAGCAAGCCCAAGCCACTGCCGCCAGGTCTGGACCCCTTCGCCAACCCCGACCCGTTCCCCTCGACCTATCGGCCGCTGCCGTCGGCCCCCACCGCTATCGTCAACGCCCATATCCTGACCGGCGCCGGCCAGGACATCGAACGCGGAACGCTGGTGATGGCCGATGGCAAGGTGGTCGCCGTCGGCCCCGACGTGCAGCCTCCGGCCGGCGCCCAGGTGATCGACGCCCACGGCCGCTGGGTGACCCCGGGGATCATCGATCCCCACTCCCACCTCGGCGTCTATCCTTCGCCGGGCGTGCAGGCGCTTTCGAACGGCAACGAGCTTACCGATCCGAACACCGCCCAGGTCTGGGCCGAACATTCGGTCTGGCCGCAGGATCCGGGCTTCGCCCACGCGCTCGCCGGCGGGGTGACCACGCTGGAGATCCTGCCGGGCTCGGGCAACCTGTTCGGCGGCCGCTCCGTGGTGCTGAAGAACGTGACCGCCACCACGGTCCAGGCGATGAAGTTCCCCGGCGCGCCGTACGACCTGAAGATGGCCTGCGGCGAGAACCCCATGCGGGTGTACGGCAGCAAGGGCCGCTTCCCCTCCACCCTGATGGGCGACGTCGCCGGCTATCGCATGGCCTGGGTCAAGGCGCGCGACTACCTGCGCAAGTGGGACGACTACAAGGACAAGGTCGCCCGCGGCGAGAAGGCCGAGGCGCCGACCCGCGACCTGCAGCTCGACACCCTGGCGGGTGTGCTGCGCGGCGAGATCCGCATCCAGAACCACTGCTACCGCTCCGACGAGATGGCGCAGATGATCGACATCTCCCACGAGTTCGGCTTCCACATCGCCGCCTTCCACCACGCCTCGGAGAGCTACAAGATCGCCGACCTGCTGAAGCGCGAGGGCATCTGCTCGGTCACCTGGGCGGAGTGGTACGGCTTCAAGATGGAAGCGTTCGACGGCATCGAGGAGAACGTCGCCATGCTCCAGCGCGCCGGCGCATGCGCGACCCTGTCGTCGGACGACGAGAACCTGATCCAGCACCTGAACGTCGAAGCGGCGCTGGCCATGGCGGCCGGACGGCGCGCGGGGATCGACATCACACGCGACCAGGCCATCGCCTGGATCACCCTGAACCCAGCCAAGGCGCTGGGCATCGCCGACAAGACCGGCTCGCTGGAACCCGGCAAGATGGCCGACGTGGTGCTGTGGAGCCGCGACCCCTTCAGCGTCTACGCCGTCCCCGACAAGGTGTTCATCGATGGCGGCCTGGCCTGGGACGCCCACGATCCGAGATACCAGCCGCAATCGGATTTCATGCTCGACCAGCCCGGCCAGGCCCCGGCCGCTGTGGGCGCCAACACCGCGGGAGCCCGCTGAGATGAGCCGCATCCTGCTCGCCGCGCTCGCCGCGGCCGCCTCCATCGCGCTTGTCGCCCCCGCGGGCGCCGAGACCGTCGCGATCACCAACGCCCACATCTACAGCATGGGCCCCGCCGGGGAGATCGCCTCGGGGACCGTGGTGATCACCAACGGCAAGATCGCATCCGTCGGCGCCTCGGCCACCATCCCCGCCGGAGCACGGGTGATCGACGCTCACGGCCAGGTGGTCACGCCCGGCCTGGTGGCGACCAACACGCCGCTGTCCACGGTCGAGGTGTCGGAGGGCGTGTCGGAGACCGACGACAACGCCACCGCCAGCGCCAAGCTGAGCGCCGCCTTCGACCTGCAGTACGCGATCAATCCGGACTCGATCCTGATCCCCACCGCGCGACTGGGCGGGATCACCGACGCCATCGTCACCCCGACCCTCGGCCGCGACCGCAACCGGCGCGACATGCTGTTCGCCGGCCAGGCCGCTGCGATCCAACTCGGAGCCGGAACCGAGATGCTGCGCCGCCCGCGCATCGGCATGGTGCTGATCATGGGCGAGGAGGGCGCGAAGCTGGCCGGCGGTTCCCGCGCGGCGGAGATGGTGCTGATTCGCGCCATGCTCGAGGACGTGCGCAGCTACGCGAAGAACAAGGCCGCCTACGACCAGGGGCGGACCCGCGCCTACGCCCTCTCCCACGAGGACCTGGAGGCCCTGATCCCCGTGGTCGATGGCCGCGAGCCGCTGATGGTCAGCGTCCACCGCGCCGCCGACATCCGTCAGGTGCTGCAGCTGGGCCGCGAGGAGAAGCTGAAGCTGATCCTGGAAGGCGCCGAAGAAGGCTGGATGGTCGCGCCCGAGATCGCAGCCGCCCACGTCCCGGTGCTGCTCAGCGGCTTCGAGGACCTCCCCTCCAGCTTCGACCGGATCGCCGCCACCCTGGAGAACTCCGCTCGGCTGAACGCCGCGGGCGTGACGGTGGCGATCGAGAATCCGCCGATCTACCAGGGCGGACGCACGCCGCGTATCGACGCGGGCCGCGCCGTCGCCCACGGCCTGCCCTTCGACGCCGCCCTGGCCTCCATCACCATCAATCCGGCCAGGATCTGGGGTGTGGACGACAAGGTCGGTTCGCTGACACCCGGCAAGGACGCCGACGTGGTGGTCTGGAGCGGCGATCCGCTGGAACCGCTAAGCGCGCCGACCGCGGTCATCATCAAGGGCGTCGAGCAGCCGCTGCGCGACCGCGATCTTGACCTGCGCGACCGCTACCTGAAGGCCGGAAACGGATACCCGTCCCAGTACGACCAGCCCTGAAGGCGCTTCCTCTCCTGCGGCGTGGGGGAGGAATAAGACGGTGGGGGCCTGCTGCGGCGCGGCTGACGGTTCCAACCTGAGGCCCGACTCGCCTACATAGGCCTATGGCCAAGTCGACTCCCGCCTCCCCCATGGACCTCTTCGACTCCGCACTGGCGCCGGTCCCCGCCCATCCG
>JBARAK010000039.1:0-8085 GCA_049791955.1 Caulobacteraceae bacterium | reverse complement strand
CTGCTGGTCTGGGCCTTCCTCTCCAGCGGGCCGGTCGCGGCGTTCGAGGCGGCGCTGGGCGGCTACGGGGCGTGCGTGGCCATCCGTCCGGGGCTGTGGCTGGTGCAGGCGCGCATGGGCCCCGCATCGCTGCGCAACGCCCTGTCCCGCCGCCTGCGCGGCGGCGACACCCTGCTGGTGGTCGAGGCGCCGCTGGAGCAGGCCGCCTGGTTCAACCTGGACCAGGTTTCCGAGCAGGACCTGCGCCGGCTCTGGATCGCCTGAACTGACTCGGGGATTTGAGGGCGGACGCCGTGTCGCAAGGCGCCTCGTGACGGTTTGGTTTCCGTTGGCTTAACCGTTCCGAAATCGGCTGATACGATCCTTGGTGTTGCGATTCGGAAGCCTTTCGTTTCCAGCGAGTCGCCATCGTGAGGTAGGGCGTGACGGCAATCGTGCGCTGGAGGTCCGTAGGACCACCCCCCGCATTCCCGGAGAGCGGACCGCCCTCCGGACTTCGCCGCTTCATCGCCTTGGTTTGCGAGGACGCCGCCTTCGGGCCGCGTCCTTTTTTCTTGTCCTTATCATCCCTGCTCCCATGGAGGTGACCATGACCAAGCGCGCCCTGAAGCGTCTTGTGCGTGAAGGCGAGTTCGACGCGGCCCAGTTCGAGCCGGCGCCCCATGACCGGAGGGCGGGGGCAGGGGACGACAACAAGATACGCAGGTTGCCGCTCGATCGCCGCTGGTCGCCGCTGGGGGACGAGGGGCCGCGCGAGCAGGGCTATCTGAAGACCATCAAGCCGAAGTCGCCGGGTCAGGCCAAGCTGATGGAGGCGGTGGACGATCACAGTCTGGTGCTGGCTCTGGGTCCGGCCGGCACCGGCAAGACCTATATCGCCATCGCCAAGGCGGTGGAGGCGCTGGAAAGCGGCCGGGTCGGCCGCATCGTGCTGTCGCGCCCGGCGGTGGAGGCCGGGGAGTCGCTCGGCTACCTGCCCGGCGAGATGGAGGACAAGCTGGCCCCTTACCTGCGGCCGCTCTACGACGCCCTGTCGGACCGGCTGTCGATGAAGCGGGTGAAGAGCTTGATGGCCGAAGGGCTGATCGAGATCGCCCCCATCGGCTTCATGCGCGGGCGCACGCTGAACAACGCCTATGTGGTGATCGACGAGGCGCAGAACTGCACCTACGGCCAGCTCAAGATGCTGCTGACGCGGCTGGGCTGGAACTCGACCATGGTGATCACCGGCGATCCGGCCCAGTCGGACCTGCTGCCGGGCGTCTCCGGCCTCGCCGACGCGGCCGACCGGCTGGAGGTGCTGAGCCAGATATCGGTGGTGCGGCTGATGGACGTGGACATCGTCCGCCACCCGCTGGTCGCCAGCATGCTGAGCGTTCTTTAAGGCTTTCAGACCTCTTTTCCGCTCATTCCCGCGAAGGCGGGAATCCAGATCAGGTCCGCTGACGATCGTGGATGAATCCGGACCCCCGCCTTCGCGGGGGTGAGCGGTGAAAGGGGCGCGTCTTTCCTTCCATCGGGAAGGAGAGGGGCCCTAGACGCTGGCCGCCACGCTCTGGAACAGCAGCGCGCCGTCGGCCGAGCCGAGTTCGGTTTCGAAGGCGCGGTCGGGGTGGGGCATCAGGCCGAGCACATTGCCCTTTTCGTTGACGATGCCGGCGATGTCGCGCGCGGAGCCGTTGGGGTTCTGCAGGTAGCGGAACACCACCCGGCCCTCGCCCTCCAGCCGGTCGAGGGTGTCCTCGTCGGCGAAGAAGTTGCCCTCGTTGTTGCCGATGGTCATCACCGCCTCGCGGCGGCCGGCGTAGGCGGCGGTGAAGCGGGTCTGGGCGTTGGTCACTTCAAGCGGGATCGGCTTGCAGACGTATTTGAGGGCGGCGTTGCGCAGCAGGGCGCCGGGCAGCAGCCCGGCTTCGCACAGCACCTGGAAGCCGTTGCAGACCCCCACCACCGCCACGCCGCGCTCGGCCGCGCCCACCACTTCGCGCATCACCGGCGACAGGGCGGCCATGGCCCCGGCGCGCAGGTAGTCGCCGTAGGCGAAGCCGCCCGGCAACACGATCAGGTCCAGGCCTTCGGGCAGGGCGGTCTCGGCGTGCCAGACCATCTCGGCCTTGGAGCCGGTGGCGCGCTCAATGGCGACCTGGCAGTCCCGGTCGCAGTTGGAGCCCGGGAAGACGATGACCGCCGACTTCATGCCGGCTCCAGGCTGACGCGGTAGCCTTCGATGACCATGTTGGCGAGCAGGCGTTCGCACATGGCCTTCACCCGGGCCTCGGCGCGCTCGACCGGCTCGTCGGCGAGGTCGAAGGCGATGGTCTTGCCCACCCGCACCTCGGCGACGTCGTCGAAGCCCAGGCCGTGCAGGGCGCCTTCGATGGCCTTGCCCTGGACGTCCAGCACGCCGGATTTCAGGAACACCTCGACCTTGGCCCGCATCAGCCCACGCCTCCTTCGATCACCCTTGGCATCTCCTTCATGATGCCGAGGCGGCGCGCCACCTCGGTATAGCTCTCGATGACGTTGCCCAGGTCCCGCCGGAAGCGGTCCTTGTCGAGCTTCTCGTTGGTGGTGGCGTCCCACAGCCGGCAGCTGTCGGGGCTGATCTCGTCGGCCAGCAGCACGCGGGCGAACTCGTTCTCCCACACGCGGCCGTACTCGATCTTGAAGTCCACCAGGGTGATGCCGACCGCGCCGAACATGCCGGTCAGGAAGTCGTTCACCCGCAGGGTCATGGCCAGGATATCGTCGATCTCCTGGGTCGAGGCCCAGTTGAAGGCGGTGATGTGCTCCTCGGTGACCATCGGGTCCTGGAGAGCGTCGTTCTTGTAGTAGAACTCGATGATCGAGCGGGGCAGGGCCTGGCCCTCGGGCAGGCCGAGCCGCTGGGAGAGCGAGCCCGCGGCGATGTTGCGGCAGACCACTTCGAGCGGGATGATCTCCACTTCCTTGATCAGCTGCTCGCGCAGGTTCAGGCGGCGGATGAAGTGGTTCTGCACGCCGATCGAATTCAGCCGCGTCATCACATATTCGGAGATGCGGTTGTTGATGACGCCCTTGCCTTCCAGCACGGCCTTCTTCTGCGCGTTGAAGGCGGTGGCGTCGTCCTTGAAGTACTGGATCAGGGTGCCGGGCTCGGGACCTTCGTAAAGGATCTTGGCCTTGCCTTCGTAGATTTTCTTGCGGCGGGTCATCAGCTCTTTTCCAGGGCGGCGACGGTCGGGGCCGGGGGCGTGATCCACGCCGCGCGCCGCACAGACCCCGGCGACAGTTTGGGCCCATATAGGGCCTGGAAGCCGGCAAAGGAATGCGATTCGCCCACCGGAAGGGGCGAAGTCCCCCGCCTGTGTCGTAGGGGCGCACTTTCCGCCGGGCGCAAGCCGCGGGCGCCGGCCGTTCGGACACCCCCGCGGCCCCGTAACCAGGGCGTCTGTGGGCAGGAAACGGGAGGGGCGTCCCCTCCCGCCCAGGACCTATTCGTCGGTGTCGCTGTCGCCGTCGGGCTCGGGCACGCCCAGCAGTTCGTCGGCGATCTTGATCGAGTTCTTGCGCACGGCGGCTTCGATCCGGCCGGCGATCTCGGGGTTCTTCTTCAGGAATTCGCGCACGTTCTCGCGGCCCTGGCCGATCCGCTGGCTGTCGTAGGAGAACCAGGAGCCGGACTTCTCGACGATGCCGCCCTTAACGCCGAGATCGATGATCTCGCCGAGCTTGGAGACGCCCTCGCCGTACATGATGTCGAATTCCACCTCGCGGAACGGCGGGGCGACCTTGTTCTTCACCACCTTCACGCGGACGTTGTTGCCCACCACCTCGTCGCGGCTCTTGATCGAACCGGTGCGGCGGATGTCCAGGCGGACCGAGGCGTAGAACTTCAGAGCGTTGCCGCCGGTGGTGGTCTCCGGGCTACCGTACATCACCCCGATCTTCATGCGGATCTGGTTGATGAAGATCACCATGCACTTGGACTTGGAGATCGAGGCGGTGAGCTTGCGCAGCGCCTGGCTCATCAGGCGCGCCTGCAGGCCGGGCAGCGAATCGCCCATCTCGCCCTCGATCTCGGCCTTGGGTGTCAGCGCCGCGACCGAGTCGATCACCACGATGTCCACCGCGCCGGACCGCACCAGGGTGTCGGTGATCTCCAGCGCCTGTTCGCCAGTGTCGGGCTGGGAGACCAGCAGGTCGTCCAGGTTCACGCCGAGCTTGGCGGCGTAGCCGGGATCGAGCGCGTGCTCGGCGTCCACGAAGGCGGCGACCCCGCCGCTCTTCTGCGCTTCGGACACCACGTGCAGGGCGAGGGTGGTCTTGCCCGAGCTTTCCGGCCCGAAGATCTCGATCACCCGGCCACGCGGCAGGCCGCCGACCCCGAGCGCCAAGTCTAACCCCAGCGAGCCGGTGGAGATGACCTCGATGTCCAGCTTGGAGCCCTTCGACCCCAGCTTCATGACCGAGCCTTTGCCGAACGCCCGATCGATTTGCGCGATGGCCGCTTCGAGCGCCCTCTGCTTATCGCCTTCGCCTTGTCCCACGAGCCGCAACACCGCCTGATTCACTTGATGCGCCTTCCTGCCACTCATCCGGCCGTGGGTCCATGCGCCCGCAACCCAGACTCGAATGTACCGGCTTTGTTCCTCTGCGCAAAGCTAATTGTGGAACGGAGCGGGAACGAGACTGCAGGAGGTTTGGTAAAGGAAGGAGGCCGGCCCCGCCGCAGGGCGTGACCGGCCGGGATCGGATCAGCCCGCGGCCTTGAGCGGGACGGGACGGCGCAGCGGGGTGACCACCTCGCCGCCGGTCTGCATCCGCCACAGGCGGCTGAAGGGCCCCACGCCGCGGCGCAGCTCGTCCAGCGAGCCGTCCTCGACGATCTCGCCGTGCTCCAGCACCACGATGCGGTCCATGTCCGCCAGGGTGGAGAGCCGGTGGGCGATGGCCAGCACCGTGCGGCCGTGCATCAGGCGCTTCAGGGCCTTCTGGATGGCGGCTTCCGACTCCACGTCCAAGGCGGAGGTGGCCTCGTCCAGGATCAGGATCGGCGCGTCCTTCAGGAAGGCGCGGGCGATGCCGATGCGCTGGCGCTGGCCGCCGGACAGCTTGGCCCCGCGGTCGCCGACGATGGTGTCCCAGCCCTCTTCGAGGTTGTTGATGAAGTCCTCGCAGAAGGCGGCCCGGGCGGCTTCGAACACCTCTTCGTCGCTGGCGTCGGGGCGGCCGAAGCGGATGTTCTCCAGTACCGAGCGGTGGAACAGGTTCACGTCCTGGGGCACCACGGCCATCTTGGCGCGCAAGGCGTCCTGGCGCAGGTTCGACACCGGCTCGCCGTCGACCAGGATGCGGCCGGCCTGCACCTCGTGCATGCGCTGCACCAGGTGGACCAGGGTCGACTTGCCGGCGCCGGAGGTGCCCGCGAAGCCAACGCGCTGGCCGGCGGTGATGTGCAGGTCCAGGTCGCGCAGCACCGGGCGCTCGGGATTATAGCCGAAGGTCACGTTCTCCAGCGAGATCGAGCCGCCCTTGGGCAGGGCCGGGCGCGGGGCCTGGGGGTCGAGCACGGCGTGGGGCTGGCCGACCAGCTTCAGGGTCTCGCCGATGAAGCTGTATTCCTGGCCCATCTCGATCAGCGACAGGGCGAAGTCGCGCGAGCCGTGCAGCAGGCGGAAGGTCAGGGTGGAGACCAGCACCACGTCGCCTGGGGTGATCTTGCCCACGCTCCACAGGTGGGCGGCCCACAGCAGGGTCACGCCGGCCATCACCACCAGGCCGATGTCGTTCACCACCCGGATCTTCTCGTTGTACATCCAGCTCTTCAGGTGGGCGCGGGCCTCCCTGGAGAAGGCCTTGGCCAGGCGCGTCTTCTCGCGCTCGCGGGCGGAGAAGGTCTTCACGGCCCAGATGTTGTTGATCACATCCATCAGCTCGCCGCCGGCCGTGCCGGACTGCTGGGCGTAGGCCTGGTGGAAGGGCTGACCGCGCAGGCCGAAGAAGATCAGGACGCCGGTGATCAGGCTCACGAAGCCCGCCAGGGTCAGGGTCATGGCCATGTCCAGGCCGCTGAACAGCACCAGGGCGCCGAGGAAGCTCACGAACGGCGGGGCGATGTTCCACACCAGCCGGCTGATGATGGTGGAGAAGGCGTTGGAGGTGGCCGTCAGGCGGTGGCCCAGCGAACCCGACAGGTTCTCGTGGAAGAACCGCATGGAGTGGCCGGCCAGGTGGCCGAACAGGTCGACCCGGATGTCCTCGCCCACCCGGATGGTGGTGCGCGAACCGACCCAGCCGCTGAACCGCCAGAGCACCGCTTCCATGAAGATCAGCCCGATGAACACCGCCAGCGCGATCTCCACCCCCGTGCGTCCGCCCTGGCGGCCGGCGGCCGACATGGCGTCGATCATCAGCTTCATGCCGTACTGCACGCCGATCCCGCAGGCGGCGGCGCCCAGGACGAGCACGAACAGTCCAACGAAGTGATAGGGTCGTGTCCGCACGTAGTGCCCCATGAACGCCAGGGCGTTGCGCATGAATTTCGGCTGGGCCGAAACGCGTGACGTGATGTTGGGGAACAGTGAGATGGCGGACTCTTTCGGTGTGCGCTCTGACAACAAGCTGCGACCTCCAGTGGAAGCATGCAGAACGGGGAATCTAGGGCGCGCGATCCCCTTCGAAACTTATCGGCGCCTTAAATAGAATCCAGATTCGAGCCACGATGTGCGCCGCAGCGGTCCCCGTGCGTGCTGTAACCGGGAGCAGGTCTGGGAAAATGCGCCGCCGGCCGGCCGTTTGGTCGCAGGCGTCAACATTTGTTTTAGACCAAGTGTCTAAGGATTGTGATCGGGTGCTGAGTTTGGAGGACGAGATGGCGCAGCCCGGCTGCGGGACGCATTGCGCGTCTGACGTCTTTGACGCGCCCTTCGCCATGGCTTTCCAGCCGATCGTCGATGCGCGGGCCGGTCGGGTCTACGCCTACGAGGCGCTGGTCCGCGGGCCGGGGGGCGAGAGCGCCGCGAGCATCCTTTCGCAGGTCACCCCCGACAACCGCCACGCCTTCGACCAGGCCAGCCGGATCGCGGCGATCGACACGGCGGCCAAGCTCGGGTTCGCCGGCGGCGGCGCCCTGCTGTCGATGAACTTCATGCCCAATGCGATCGTCGATCCGTCGGCCTGCGCCCGCGGGGCCATGGCCGCGGCCCAGCGCACGGGCATTCCCCTGGACCGGTTGATCTTCGAGTTCACCGAGGGCGAGCCGGTGGAATACGGCCACCTCAGCCGGATCCTGGCCACCAACAAGACGCTGGGCGTGCGCACCGCCATCGACGATTTCGGGGCCGGCTATTCCGGCCTGACCCTGCTGGCCAAGTTCCAGCCCGACCTGGTCAAGCTCGACATCGAGCTGATCCGCGACATCGACAGCCTGCGCGTCAAGCAGGTGCTGGTGGACGCCATGGTCAAGGCCTGCGCCGAGCTCGGGGTCGCGGTGGTGGCGGAGGGCATCGAGACCCCCGCCGAATACGCCGTCCTGCGCCAGATGGGCGTGGACCTGCAGCAGGGCTTCCTGTTCGCCCGCCCGGGCCTGGAATGCCTGCCCAAGCCGGCGTGGCCCAAGGTCAAGAACGCGATCGCCGCCTAAAGCGGGGCCCCTACAGCGTGGACACCACGGCGGACAGCTCCGGCCGCTGGCGCTCCAGCGGCGGTTCGCTCGGCGTGCCGAAGTGCACGAAGCCCGCCACCCGCTCGCCCGGCTTCAGGCCCAGGATCCCGGCGGCGGCTGGGTCGTAGCTGTACCAGTCGGTGATCCAGTTGGCGCCGAAGCCCATGGCTTCCCCGGCGATCAGCAGGGTCATGCACACCGCGCCGGCCGACAGCTCCTGCTCCCACACCGGCTTGCCGCCCTCGCGCGGGGCGGAGACCACCATCACCGTGACCGGCGGCTCCGACAGCTTGAGCAGCGCGGCCTCGGCCTTGCCCGCGCCGCGCTGGGCGGCGGCGAGCGTGCGAAGACGCTCCACCAGCGCGGCCTTGGCCTCGCCCTGCATGATCACGAACCGCCAGGGGGCCATCTTGCCGTGGTCGGGGACCCGGGTCCCGAGC
>JBARAK010000038.1:0-2514 GCA_049791955.1 Caulobacteraceae bacterium | reverse complement strand
GCCGAGGCGCTGGCGGGCGAGCTGGGCGGCAGGACGGTCCTGCTCCAGGCTGACCTGGCCTCGGCCGCCGACTGCGAGCGGCTGTGGCGTGAGGCGGTTGAGCGGCTCGGCCATGTGGACGTGCTGGTGAACAACGCCGGCGTGGCGGTAGGCTCCCCCAACGATCCCGACGCGGAAAGCTGGCTGGCCGATTGGGAGCGGACCCTGGCGGTGAATCTCACCGCGCCCGGCCTGCTGTGCCGCCAGGCGGTGGCGCACTTCCAGGCGCGTGGGGGCGGGCGGATCGTCAACGTCAGCTCCCGCGCCGCCTTCCGGGGCGACCAGCCGGACTACCTGGCCTATGCCGCCTCCAAGGGCGGGCTGGTGGCGCTGACCCGCTCGCTGGCGCGGGCCTATGGCAAGGACGGGATCGTCGCCTTCAACGTCGCGCCCGGCTTCACCCGCACCGAGATGGCGCAGGACTTCATCGACCAGTACGGCGAGGACTACGCGGTCAACGACATCGCGCTCACCCGGCTGACCGAGCCGAAGGACATCGCCCCGACCCTGGTGTTCCTGGCCAGCGGCCTCGCCGACCACGCCACCGGCGCCACCATCGACATCAACGCGGCGTCATACGTGCACTGATCCTCTTCTCTTCCCCTGCGCAGCGGGAGGGAGAATCAGCGGCACACCTTGTCCAGCCCGGCCAGGATGGCGTCGCGTGGATTGGGCGGCAGGGGCAGGCCCTTGGCCTTGGCGGCGGCTTCCAGGGTGTCGGGTCCCGGCGGCAACGCGAGGTCCAGGTCGATGCGATAGGCCGGATCCCGCTCCGCCTCGGGCAGGGTGACGAAGCCGAAGCCGTGCGCCTTGTAGCGGGCGAGCAGGCGCGGCAGCATCCGGGCGTCCAGGGCCCCGGCGTGCATCAGCAGCACATAGGGGATGTCGCGCCCGTACACCGCCTTGGACAGGGCGCGGGCATAGCCGATCGTCCCCTCCGCCGACTTCAGGTAATCGCGCTCCAGCTGGGCGATGGCGGCCTGGTCGGCCTTGGCCACGCAACGGGCGTAGGGATCGTTGAAGGCGTAGTCGCCAAAGCTCATGGTCACCTGGGCGACGCGATAGCCTTGCTGGTGCAGGAACGCGCGCACCCCGGCGCGCTTCTCGGGCGTGTCGCCCTCGGCGAGGTTGGGGAAGCGGAACCAGCGCCAGTCCTGGCCGGCCATCTCCCGCTCCAGCACCGGCCGGTTCTTCATCACATCGGCCTCGAACTCGGCCAGGGTGTGGGTGTTCAGGTTCATGTGCGACCAGGTGTGGTCGCCCAGCGGAAAGCCCGCCGCCCGCCAGGCCGGCAGCACGGAGCGCGAGGCCGGCTCCTCGACCTCGCGCACGCCGTTCACGAAGCCGTAGACCGGCGGCAGGCCGGCGGCCTTCAGGCTGGCGATCAGGCTGTCGGCGATCTCCAGCCGCGTCTGACCCACGGGCAAGGCGGCGTGGGCGGGCAGGTCGTCGAAGGTGAAGGCGATCTGTTGCGCCAGCGCCGGTGCGGCGCAGGCGGCGCCAGCCGCGACGGAGAGGACCCAGGCGAGGGCGGTGCTCAAGCGTCCCATCGGCCTACCTCGCGAACAGGGACAGCGGGATGGCGTCGGCCATGGCCCGGTAGCCCTTGGGAGAGGGATGCAGGCCGTCGCCGGAATCGAAGGCGGCTTGCAGCCGGTTCGGATGCGCCGGATCGCGCGTCACCGCATCGAAGTCCACCACGGCGTCGAAATGGCCAGGCGCGCGAATCCAGGCGTTGATGCGCTGGCGGTCGGCCTCGTTGGCTGCGTTGGGGTGGTAATATTGCGAACCGCCATAGGGCAGGATGGTGGCGCCGATGGCGCGCACGCCGTGGGCGTGGGCCGTGGCGACGATCTGGGCGTAGGCGCCAAGCATGCGCCGCACCAGGGCGTCGTGTTCCTGCGGGCTGGCCGGGGCGTCGCGGGTCAGGACGCCAAGGTCGTTGACGCCTTCCAGCAGGATCAGGCTGCGCGCCCGGCTCTGGGCCAGCATGTCGCGGTCCAGGCGGGACATGGCGTTGGGGCCGGTTCCGTCGAGCAGGACGCGGTTGCCGCCGATGCCCGCGTTCAGCACCCCCACGCCGCGGGTGGCGGCCGAGGCGAGCAGCCGGCGGGCCAGCACGTCGGGCCAGCGGTCGTCGCCATTGGTGGTGGCGCCATGACCGTCGGTGATGGAATCGCCCAGGGTGATCACGGCCGAGCTCGCCGGTCCCGCCGCCACGTCCACGCCGGAGAGGTTGAACCAGTGCTCGACCGTCTTGGCGCCCGGCAGATCGGCCGCCGACACCTGGTCCCCGTGCACATAGAAGGAGGTGGCCCGCGAGCCCGGATGGCTGGTCTGCTGGGCTGGCGCGGTCTCGAAATGCATGCTGACGGTCAGGTTGGCCTGGGCCGGGACCGCCATGGGCAGCGGGTCGGACCAGTATTCGGCCCCGGCTGGCAGGGTGACGTCGGCGGCGCCCGCGAAGGTCAGGGC
>JBARAK010000037.1:0-8222 GCA_049791955.1 Caulobacteraceae bacterium | reverse complement strand
GTACGGCGACTACTGAGCCGCCAAAGAATGCCGACGTATCCGACTGGGAGAAATTACGACGTCCAAGGACGAAATGATCCTTGTCATAATAATATCATTTGGCTTGATCATTCTGTATTCAGTAAGAACTTGGCGAATTTTTCACCGTGCGAATCCCGGTGGGAAATGATTCGTGCGGATTGCTGACATCTTTGGGGGAATATCCATGTCGAAGGCTCTGCTTGCTGGCGCTGCCGCGCTGATTCTGTCGGCTGGTTCGGTCTGCGCTCAAACGCCCGCCGCCCCGGCCACGACCGGCGCCACCGCCATGACCGCATCCGCGCCCGCCAAGGGGCTGAGCCTCGACACCCCGATCGAGCAGATCGCGGCCGATCCGGCGGGTAAGGCGGTGCTGGACGCCGACCTGCCCGGTCTGACCACCCACCCGTCCTATGAAGACTTCAAGGCTATGAGCCTGAAGGAAGTCCAGCCCATGAGCGAGGGCGTCCTCACCGACGCCATGCTCGCCAAGACTGGCGCTGACCTGAGCGCGCTGGGCAGCAAGTAGGCGACACCCTTCCCCCTCGATGGGGGAAGGGGGCGACTCACGCCGCGTTCTCCTCAGCCTCGGCGCGGCGGATCAGGTGCAGGGCTTCCAGGATCAGGGCGCGCATGCCTTCGGCGGCGGCTTCGGGGTCGCCGGCCAGGACCGCGTCGGCGATGCGCTTGTGGTCCAGGGCGGTGGTCATCAGGCCCTTGAAATCGTGGGTGCGGCGGATGCTGAAGCGCAGCGCCGCCTCGATCATGTCGCGTAGCTGGATGTAGAAGCGGTTGCCCGAGGCGTTCAGGATCGCGACGTGGAGGGCGATGTCGGTCTCCAGCGGATCGGCCTCGCCCCGTTCGGCGGCGAACATGCCCTCGATGGCCTCGGCGATGCGCTGGCGGTCGGCGGGGTCGGCGGCGGTGGCGGCCAGGGCCGCGGCGCCGGGCTCCACCGACAGGCGGATCTCGGTGAACTCGACCAGCAGGCGGTAGGAGAAGGCCCGCTCCAGCAGCCATTGCAGCACCTCGGGGTCGAGCAGGTTCCAGTCCCGCTCGGGCCGGATGCGCGCGCCCAACCGGGGGCGCACCACCAGCAGGCCCTTGGCGATCAGCATCTTGATCGCCTCGCGCAGCACGGTGCGGCTGGCGCCGTAGTGCTCGCAGAGGTCGATCTCGGTGGGGAAGGGGGCGTCGCGCGCGATGCGGCCGGTGACGATGGCGATGCCCAGGTCGTCGGCGACGGCCTGGGAGATGTTGATCTTCTTCTTCGGCGCTTTCACCGCGTCCCCATCCCCACCGGACCGATCAATCCGTCACCCCGTCATCCTGCTCAGGCCAGCGCCTGCGCCGTATTCGCCCCGATGGCCGGCGCGTGGACGATCGGCCGGGCGCGGACATAGAGGGCGAAATACAGGATGAAGACGTAGCATAGCGCGGGCGCGATGAAGGCGTACTTCAGCCCGATATGGTCGGCCAGCACCCCCATCACCTCCGGCAGCACCCCGCCGCCGCAGATGGCCATGACCAGCAGGCCAGAGCCCTTCTCGGTCAGCGGCCCCAGGCCCTCGATGGCCAGGGTGAAGATGGTCGGGAACATGATCGAGTTGCATAGCCCGACCAGGATGATGGTCCACATCGCCACCGCGCCGGTGGTCAGCATGGTGGCGAACACCAGCGCCATTGCCCCGGCCCCGACATAGGCCAGCAGGGTGGCCGGCCGCACGTAGCGCATCAGGAAGGCGCCGGCGAAGCGGCCCAGCATCAGCCCCATCCAGAAGTAGGTCAGGTATCCCGCGGCCTGGGCCGGGGTCATGTTCCCTACCGACGGTCCGCGGATGTAGTTGATCAGGTAGGTCCCGACCGCCACCTCGGCCCCGACGTAGAGGAAGATGCCGACCACGCCCATCATCAGCCGGCGGTGGCGCCACAGGCTGGCGCCGGCCGCGCGGGTCTCGTCGGTCTGGGCCTGCAGCTTGGGCAGGTGGGTGACGAAGATCACCGCCGCCAGCGCCAGCAGCACCACCGCGATGCCGACATAGGGCAGCTTGACCGCGCCCGCGTCGGCGAGCTTCTGCGAGGCGGTCAGCACTACCGTGGCGCGGCTATTGCCGCTGGTGCTGTGGGCCAGGATCAGCAGGCCGCCGAACCAGGGGGCCACGGTGTCGCCCAGCGAATTGAGCGCCTGCACCAGGTTCAGCCGGGCCGGGGCGGTCTCGGGCTTGCCGATCACCGCGACATAGGGATTGGCCGCCACCTGCAGCAGGGTCACGCCGGTGGCGAGCACGAACTGGGCGCACAGGAACACCGGGAAGGAGGGCAGGGCGGCGGAGGGCACGAACAGCAGCGCGCCCAGCGCCATGATCCCCAGCCCGACCATGATCGAGGCCTTGTAACCGATGGTCTCGATCACCTTGGCCGAGGGCATCGACATGATGAAGTAGGCGGCGAAGAAGGTGAACTGGACCAGGGCGGACTGGGTGTAGTTCAGCTCGAACACCGCCTTCAGGTGCGGGGCCAGCACGTCGTTCAGCACGGTGCAGAAGCCCCACATGAAGAACACCGAGGCCAGCACCGACAGGGCCAGGGTGTATCCACCCCTGGGCGATCCCCCTCCGACGGCGCTCACGCCGCCCGCACGAACTTCCACATCATCCTCCCGCGCCCTTGGGCGTCTTTATGGTTTTCAATCACGCCTTCTCCCCTTGCGGGAGAAGGAGGGGACCCAGCTTTGCTGGGGAGGATGAGGGGTCTCTGCACGCTTGCAACTGCATGGCGCAGCGCGACCCCTCACCCTCCCATCGCGAGCGATGGGCCCCACCCTCTCCCGCAGGGGGAGAGGGATTAAGGCGCCGGATCATAGAAGGCGTCGGTCTGGATGCGGCGGCCGAGCAGGAAGGCGTCGGCGACCTGCTGCAGGGGGCGCAGGTCGACGTCGGAGCGGCCGGCGTCGACCAGGTCGGCGAAGCGGTCGTAGAGGGCGCCGTATTCGCGCTCGGGATCGAGCGTTACGGCCTGGCCGTCCAGGTCCAGGGCGTCGCCGCCCTTGGACAGGCGCAGCGTCGCGCCGTCCTGGGCCACGATGCGGATGTCCCAGGTCTGCTGGCCGGTCTGGCGCCAGTCGAAGTCCGCGCTCATCGCGCCGCCATCCTCCAGCTCGAACGCGATGCGGGCCGCGATCGGGGCGTCGTGGTTGGCGGGGAACTCCAGGTCGGCCTTGCGCACGAAGAAGGCCGGCAGGATGCGGGTGGCGATCGACAGGGCGTTGATGCCGGGATCGAACACCCCCAGGCCACCGGCCTGCCAGATCCAGGCCTGGCCGGGATGCCAGTGGCGCACGTCCTCGCGCCAGACGATCTCCACCGACGTCAGCTTGCGGCCCTTCACCCATTCGGCCGCCCGCTCCACCGCCGGCGCCTCGCGCGAGTGCCAGGAGGCGAACAGGCTGAGCTTGCGGTCGTCGGCGGTGCGGACCAGGTCCTCGACCTCGCTGACCGTGGCGCCGGGGGGCTTTTCCAGGAACACGTGCTTGCCGGCGAGAAGCAGGGTGCGGGCCAGGGCGTGGCGGACCTGGGGCGGGGTGCAGACCGAGGCGGCGTCGAAGGCGATCCCGCTGGCGAACAGGGCGTCCAGGTCGGGGAAGGTCGGGACCGTCTCCAGCTTGGAGTGGGGGCTGACGCCGGCGACCAGCTGGTAGCGGGGGTTGGTCTCGACGAAGGGGACGTGCTGGTCGCGCACGATCTTGCCGACGCCGACGATCGCCAAACGAATAGGGTTGGGCCGAATCGGATTGGCCATCGAATCTCTCCTCAGAGCGCCCGCACCAGGGACTGCAAAGCGGGCGCGATGGCCAGCGGGTTGCGCAGCGGCCGTCCGAACGCCTCGACCTCGATCTCGAACACGTCGCCGGGCAGGGGGACGACCCCGTCGTTGAACGACAGGGTGGCGGTGCCGAAGAAGTGGACGTGCACGTCGCCCGGCCGGCGGAACAGCGGATACTTGAAGTGGTGGTGCTCCAGGTTGGCGATGGTGTGGGACATGTTCTCCTCGCCCGAGAGGAAGGGCTTTTCCCAGACCACCTTACCGCGGCGGCGGATGCGGCTGGCGCCGCGCACGTCGGCGGGCAGCTCGCCCAGGCGCAGCTCGGGCCCGAAGGCGGCGTTGCGCAGCTTGGAGTGGGCCAGGAACAGGTAGTTCTGCCGCTCGGTCACGTGGTCGGAGAACTCGTTGCCCAGCGCGAAGCCCAGGCGGCAGGGCGTCCCGTCGCGGCCGATGACATAGATGCCGGCGATCTCCGGCTCCTCGCCGCCGTCCAGCGCGAAGTCGGGGCTCTGGAAGGCGGCCTCCGGGGCGATGACGCTGGAGCCGTCGCCCTTGTAGAACCACTCGGGTTGCACCCCGACCTCGCCGGGCGCGGGCTTGCCGCCCTCCACCCCCATGCGGAACATCTTCATCGAATCGGTCAGGCCCTCAGCTTGGGCTGAAGCCTTGTGCATGCGATCGCGCGCGTCGGCCGAGCCCAGGTGGGTGAGGCCGGTGCCGGTCAGATACAGGTGGGCGGGATCGGGATGGTCGATCGGGGCCAGGATGCGGCCCTCGGCGAAGGCCGAGTCCAGGTCGACCGCCTCGCCCAGGCCATGGGCGTGGACCACCTGGGCCAGGGTCTCGCCCTCGCTGATGGCCTGCTGGGCCAGGGCGTAGACGGTGTGCACGCCCTTGATCTGGCGGGCGCCGGCGCCATCGGAGACCGCCACCACGCGCTCGCCCGCCACCGATTTGAGCTGAACCAACCGCACGACCAGATCCTCCACCACATCGGCGCCGCTATCCCCTCGACACGGGCTGCGGACGGCCTTATCCATTCATCATACAAAACGTACGAGGGCCTGGGTCAAGTCAAAGCTTCGTCCCGCTTCCAGCGAGCGGGCCCCAGAGACTGAAGACTGAGACCGGAGCCGGGTTCCTGTTCTTGCGATAGGCCGAGATGTCCAAAGCCGACCATCCTTCCGACGCCGCCCCTGCCGGGGCCGCTCCCCTCCGGTCCCGCGCCTGGTTCGACAACCCCGCCAACCCGGACATGACCGCGCTCTATCTCGAGCGCTACCTGAACTACGGCCTGACGCGCGAGGAGCTGCAGTCGGGCAAGCCGATCATCGGCATCGCCCAGACCGGCTCGGACCTGTCGCCGTGCAACCGCCACCACCTGGTGCTGGCCGAGCGGGTCCGCGAAGGTATCCGCGAGGCGGGCGGCATCGCTATCGAGTTCCCGGTCCACCCGATCCAGGAGACCGGCAAGCGCCCGACCGCCGCGCTGGACCGCAACCTGGCCTACCTCGGCCTGGTCGAGGTGCTCTACGGCTATCCGCTGGACGGGGTGGTGCTGACCATCGGCTGCGACAAGACCACGCCGGCCTGCCTGATGGCGGCGGCGACGGTGAACCTGCCGGCCATCGCCCTGTCGGTCGGCCCGATGCTGAACGGCTGGCACAAGGGCGAGCGCACCGGCTCGGGCACCATCGTGTGGAAGGCGCGCCAGATGATGGCGGCGGGCGAGCTGGACTATCCGGGTTTCGTTGAGCTGGTCGCCTCCTCGGCGCCGTCGACCGGCTACTGCAACACCATGGGCACGGCCACCACCATGAACTCGCTGGCCGAGGCGATGGGGATGCAGCTACCGGGCTCGGCGGCCATCCCCGCCCCGTACCGCGAGCGCCAGCAGGTGGCCTACCTGAGCGGCAAGCGCATCGTGGACATGGTGCGCGAGGACCTGAAGCCGTCCGACATCATGACCCGCGACGCGTTCCTCAACGCCATCGTGGTCAACTCCGCCATCGGCGGCTCGACCAACGCCCCGATCCACCTGGCCGCCATCGCGCGGCACATGGGCGTGCAGCTCGACCTGCAGGACTGGCAGGACCACGGCCACAAGGTGCCGCTGCTGGTCAACCTGCAGCCGGCCGGGGAGTACCTGGGCGAGGACTACCACCATGCCGGCGGCGTGCCGGCGGTGGTGGCCGAGCTGATGAAGCAGGGGCTGATCCACGAGGAGGCCCTGACCGCCAACGGCAAGACCATCGGCGACAACTGCCGTGGCCGCCAGATCGAGATGACCGAGGTGATCCGGCCGTTCGACGACCCGCTGAAGGCGGAGGCCGGCTTCATCGTGCTGCGCGGCAACCTGTTCGACAACGCCATCATGAAGACCAGCGTGATCGGGCAGGAGTTCCGCGACCGCTATCTGTCCGATCCCGCCGACCCCGAGGCGTTCGAGGGGCGCGCGGTGGTGTTCGACGGGCCGGAGGACTACCACCGCCGGATCGACGACCTGGCGCTGGATATCGACGAACGCACCCTGCTGTTCATGCGCGGGGTCGGGCCGATCGGCTATCCGGGCTCGGCCGAGGTGGTGAACATGCGCCCGCCCGCCTACCTGATCAAAAAGGGCATCCACGCCCTGCCGTGCATCGGCGACGGGCGCCAGTCCGGCACCTCGGCCTCGCCCTCGATCCTGAACGCCTCGCCCGAAGCGGCGGCGGGGGGGAACCTCGCCCTCCTGCGCACCGGCGACCGGGTGCGCATCGACCTGAACAAGGGCCGCGCCGACATCCTGATCTCCGACGCCGAACTCGCCGAGCGCCGCCAGGCCCTGGCGGCGGCGGGCGGCTACCCCTTCCCGGCCTCCCAGACCCCCTGGCAGGAGATCCAGCGCGCCATGGTCGGCCAGATGGGCGACGGCATGGTCCTGGAACCGGCGGTCAAGTACCAGCGGGTGGCGGAGACGTATGGGGTCCCGCGGGACAACCACTGAGTGTTTCTCCTCCCCTGCGATAGCGGGGGAGGGGGACCAGGCGAAGCCTGGTGGAGGGGGCTCGAAGGGCGTGAACCTTTACGCTGCAACACCCCGCAGCTCTCCACGAGCCCCCTCCGTCGGCTACGCCGCCGCCTCCCCCGCTTCGCAGGGGAGGAGAAGATGCGGTAGGGTTTCGGGGTGAGGGCGGGCGAACGAATCTTCCAGGCTGCCAAGCGGTTGCGGCGCGAGATGACGCCGCCCGAAGTGCGGCTGTGGCTTCGTCTGCGGATGCCCGGCGAGGATGGCCCGCGGTTCCGCCGCCAGCATCCGTTCGGCCCCTATGTGCTCGACTTCTACTGCCCGGGGGCTGGTTTGGTGGTGGAGGTGGATGGCTGGGGCCACAACATGGGCGACCAGCCGGCCCGGGACGAGGTGCGCGACGCCTGGCTGTCCGCGCAGGGGCTGACGGTGGTGCGCATTCCGGCGTCCGAGGTTCTGGCCGACACGGATGAGGTCGCGGGTTCGCTCGTTCGGCAGGCGATGGAGCTGATTATCTCCTCCCCTGCGAAGGGGGGGAGGGGGACCAGGCGCAGCCTGGTGGAGGGGGCTCGAAGGGCGCCGCCTTTTAAGACGTGATCACCCGCAGCTCTCCACGAGCCCCCTCCGTCGGCTACGCCGCCACCTCCCCCGCTTCGCAGGGGAGGAGGAATCATCCCCGCCGGAAAATGAACTCGTGGTCGCGCCAGGCGCCGACGGGGAACTCGTATTCGCCGGCCTTGGCGAAGCCGTGGGCGGCGTAGAGGCGCTGGGCTTTCACGTTGCCGGACCAGACGCCGAGCCACAGCGGCCCTTCGAAAGTCTGTTCCAGCCAGTCCATGGAGAGTTGCAGCAGCTTGGCGCCCAGGCCCAGGCCCTGGGCCTCGCGCAGGACGTAGATGCGGTACAGCTCGCCGTGCTCCGGGCGGGCGTCGGGGTGGGGCAGGTGGCAGGGGCCGGCGTTGGCGTAGGCCAGCAGGCGGCCGTCCCGCTCGGCGACCCAGTTGGCCTGGGCCGGGTCGGCCAGGCGCGCGGCGGTGGCGGGCAGGCTGTAGGACGCCTCCACGAACGCCGCCATGTCCTGCGGCGGGTAGGGGATGGCGAAGCCTTCCAGGAAGGTCTCGCGGAAGGTGACCTGCGAAAGCTGCGACAGGGGCGCCGCATCTTCGGGCTTGGCGGGGCGGATCAGAGCCTGGGACATGCTCGCGCTTTATCGGCTCCGCTTCCCGCGTGCTAGATTGGGCGAAGCGTTGAACTGACGCGCATTGCGCGAGAGGCGTCCGTGGGCCTGCCCGTCTTCACCCATCCCGACATGGTCGGCCACCACCCGGGTCCGGGCCACGCCGAGCGGCCCGAGCGGCTGAAGGCGGTGCTGGAC
>JBARAK010000036.1:0-1642 GCA_049791955.1 Caulobacteraceae bacterium | reverse complement strand
CTCCCGCACCTCGCGCGCCAGGGCGGCGTCGCGTTCGGTCGCGCCAAGGCCGCGGGAGAACAGGGCGCTGGCCCGGTCGGCCCATCCGGCTTTTCCCTTGGCGGGGCGGCGGATGATGCTGATGAACAGGCTGTTGACGAACAGCCGGCGCGCTTCGATCCGCTCGCGCCAGCGGCGGTCGATCTCGGCGCAGATGGGGTCGGCGAATTCGGCTGACAGCTCAACCGCGATGCGCCGGCGCAATATGTGGTGGTGGATCACGAAGCGCGAGCCCGCGACCGCCCGCAGCGCCGCGTCGCGCATCGCCTGGCGGTGGTTGAGGTCAGCGGTCTCCGCGGTCTCGAAGGCGAAGCCCTCGAGGTGCAGGCACTGCATCAGCCCGCCGTCGCGCAGGACGACGGTGCGCTCCTCGTGGACCCGGCTGTAGGGCAGCCGGTCGCCGGCCTTTTCCTCACGCGCTCGCGGCATGGGTCCTCAGGGGTGATAGATGTTGCAGCGGAAGCGCCGCCAGTCGCGGTTGCGCGGACACCGGCTGACCCGGACCAGCCACAGGTCGAAGATTCGCGGCTCGCGCAGGCAGGCGAGATAGCCGACCGCATGGGCGGCCAGCGCGACCCCGAAGGCCCAGAACGAACGGGTGATCAGGAAGGTCTCGGTGGTGACGACGCCGTTGATGATGAAGAAGCTGTAGGTCACGCCCGCGAACATCTGCGGCTGGGTCAGGGCGCGGAACACTGGCGCGCGCGACAGCTCGGCCATGGTCGTCAGCCCGCCGCCGAGCGGATGCCGCCCACGATGGTGGCGGCGCCGAACAGGATGAAGCAGCCGACGATCACGGTGGCGCCGTAACGCCAGTTCATGCGGCCGGTCAGCATCAGGAAGCCGACCACGGCCACCGCGATCACCGCCAGGCCGCTCGCCACTTCGCCCAGCAGGGTGTCCTGCATCCAGGTCACGGCGTTGAGGATGGGGCCTGCGCCGGCCGGTGTGGCGGCCTGGGCCAGGGCCGGGAAGGCGGCGGCCAGCAGGGCGGCGGTAAGGAGGGTGTGGATGGGCTTCATGGCTGATCCGCAAGGTTGAGGGTGGAGGGGGCGGTGAAGCTGTGTTGGGCCAGCAGCTGGAGGTTGGCGGCGACGTAGGCCTGGGTTTCGCGATAAGGCGGAACGCCGGCGTGGCGCTCCACGGCTCCAGGACCCGCGTTGTAGGCCGCCAGGGCCAGGTCGATGCGTCCGTCGAACCGGTCCAGCAGGGACCTGAGGTAGGCGGCGCCGCCCTCCAGGTTCTGCACCGGGTCGTGCGGGTCGACGCCGAGCGCGCGGGCGGTTGCGGGCATGAGCTGCATCATCCCGATCGCGCCGGCCTTCGACACGGCGGTCGTCCGATAACCGGATTCACGTCGCACGACGGCGTCGAGCAGCTCAGGCGCCAGGCTATGGCGGGCTGCCGCAGCAAGGATCGCCGCCGCCATGGGACGCGGAGGAGGAAGGGGGGAGGACGAAGGCGAAGTTGGTTCCATGGATCGGACCTGGCGCATCGTTCCGTTTGAGACTTCGAAGACCTGGGCGTTGGTCGCGCTGGCCGACAGCAGCAGCAAAGCCAGGGCTGTCGGGGCGGCGGCAGCGCAGTGGCGCGGTCTTTCGAC
>JBARAK010000035.1:0-21957 GCA_049791955.1 Caulobacteraceae bacterium | reverse complement strand
CTCCAGGGCCAGGGCCTCGGCGGCGGCGGCGGCGGCCTGCTCGGAGCGGGCCAACTGATTCAGGGCGTTGGCGAGATTGGACAAATCGGTGGCGTTACGGCCCAGTTCCAGCGCCCTGCCGATCGGCTCCAGGCTGGCTTCGGCCGCGCCGCGCTGCTGCAGGACCACACCCAACAGCCGCCAGCCTTCCTGGATGTTCGGATCGGCGGCGAGCCCCTGGCGGTAGAGCGCCTCGGCCGCCTCGAACCTGCCGGCCCTATGTTCGGCCAGGCCGCGGGCGACCAGGCTGCGGGCGATCGGAGCGGGGGCGTGGGAAGCCATTGACCCTGGGTAAAGCAGGCCAGAGGCGGCGTTAATAGGGCCTCTGGGCCATGCGGCGTCAGCATGCGGCCATCTGACCGGGACGCCTCTCCATCCGGCTCCGTCTCGCGCCTCCAGCAAGGGCCGGCGCTGCGGTAGACGGCTTGTGGGGCCCGGGCGACGGTGCGGATCGCGTGCAAACTGACGCCGCGCTGCTATGAGGGGGCGAGATTTCGATCCGGACCCTGCCTATGACCCCGTTCGATCCCGCCGCCCCCCGCAACAACTGGACCCGGGCCGAGGTGGCCGCCCTGTTCGACCTGCCGTTCACCGAACTGGTGTTCCAGGCCGCCGTTGTCCATCGCCGCTGGTTCGATCCGGCGGAGATCCAGCTGTCCCAGCTGCTGTCGATCAAGACCGGCGGCTGTGCGGAGAACTGCGGCTACTGTAGCCAGTCCGCCCACTTCGATACCGGACTGAAGGCCAGCAAGCTGTTGGAGCCCGAGGCGGTGATCGCCGACGCCATGCGCGCCAAGGCGGCCGGCGCCGGGCGGTTCTGCATGGGCGCGGCCTG
Organism: Caulobacteraceae bacterium; assembly: GCA_049791955.1. GTDB lineage: Bacteria > Pseudomonadota > Alphaproteobacteria > Caulobacterales > Caulobacteraceae > CAHJWH01. Next base: position 21,083 of record JBARAK010000035.1, on the reverse strand, counting down.
GCGCGACCTGAAGGATCGCGACCTGCCAAAGCTTGCGGAGATGATCTCCGGGGTGAAGGCGCTTGGGCTGGAAACCTGCGCTACGCTCGGCATGCTGCGCGAGGATCAGGCGGTCGCCCTGCGCGAAGCCGGCCTGGACTACTACAACCACAACCTCGACACCTCCCCCGAGTACTATGCGAGCGTCGTCACCACTCGGACCTATGAGGATCGGCTGGAGACGCTGTCGCACGTACGCGCCGCCGGCATGAAGACCTGCTGCGGCGGCATCATCGGCATGGGCGAGGGGCGCGAGGGCCGCATCGGCCTGCTGCACCAGCTCGCGACCCTGCCGGAGCATCCGGACAGCCTGCCGGTGAACGGCCTGGTGCCGATCGCGGGCACTCCGCTGGCGGACAGTGCGCCGGTGGATGGCATAGAGTTCGTGCGTACCATCGCCGTGGCCCGGCTGGTGTGCCCCAGGTCCATGGTCCGTATCGCGGCCGGCCGCGAGGGCATGAGCCGCGAGCTGCAGGCTTTGTGCTTCACCGCCGGGGCCAATTCGATCTTCGTGGGTGGACGCCTGCTGACCACGCCCCTGCCGGGTGAGGATGCCGACAGCCGGTTGATGCGGGACCTGGGCCTGCGGGCCATGCCGGTGGACGCCGAGCCCGAGGCCCGCGGGCTTCAGGCCGCGACGCCTTATCCGGCGCCCGTCTACGCGTCATGACCGGCTTGGAGCCGCCGGGCGACAAGCTGGCGCTGGAGCGGGGAACCGAACTGACGCCACGCTTCAACGCCGATGGCCTGATCGTCGCGGTCGCGACCGACGCCGACAGCGGCGAGGTCCTGATGCTGGCCTGGATGAACGCGGAGGCGCTTGAACGCACCCTGGCGACCGGCGAGGCGCACTACTGGAGCCGCTCGCGGGGCGAGCTTTGGCATAAGGGCGCCACCAGCGGCCAGGTCCAGCGGGTGGCCGAGGTAAGGGTGGATTGCGACCAGGACGCGGTGCTCCTGAAGGTCCGCCCTCAGGGTGATGGCGGCGCCTGTCACGTCGGGTTCCGCTCATGCTTTTATCGCGTGGTGGAGGGCGGACGCCTGGTGGAGCGGCCGTGACGACCTTCCCGCAAGAGCCCGATGATTTCGGCGACGACGCCGAGCTCGGGCTTGAGGCCAGGGCGCTTACCGTCACGCTCGTGCCGAAAGCGGCTGGCGAACGCCTGGACAAGGCCTTGGCGGCGGCTCTGCCGGAGCTGTCCCGCGCCAGGATCCAGGCGCTGATCGCGGACGGTGCGGTGCGGTTGGGCGACGCCCCCGTATCCGATGGCTCCGCTAAGGCGAAGGCGGCCTCCTACACCATCTTGGTGCCGGCCCCGACCGCAGCCGCCCCACAGCCGCAGGACCTGCCGCTCAGCATCCTCTACGAGGACGCCGACCTGATCGTGGTGAACAAACCGGCGGGCATGGCCGCCCATCCCGCACCCGGCACGCCGGATGGCACACTGGTCAACGTCCTGCTCCACCACTGCGCCGGCTCCCTGTCGGGGATTGGCGGGGTGCTTCGCCCGGGCATTGTGCACCGGCTGGACAAGGACACCTCCGGTGTGATGGTCGCCGCCAAGTCCGATGCCGCGCACAAGGGTCTGTCGGCCTTGTTCGCCGCCCACGACATCGAGCGCACCTACACCGCCTTCGCCCGGGGAGCCCTGGAGCCGCCACGAGGGACGATTGTCGCGAGGCTGGGCCGCTCGCCGCACGACCGCAAGAAGATGGCTGTGCTGCGAACAGGGGGGCGGGAAGCCATCACCCATTATCGCACCCAGATGGTCTACGGCCCCCAGGAGCGTCCCCAGGCCGCCAAGCTCATCTGCCGGCTGGAGACGGGGCGGACCCATCAAATCCGCGTGCATCTGGCTTCGAAGGGGGCGCCGATCCTGGGCGACCCCATCTATGGTTCCGGTTCGCCGTCCGCCGCGGTGCGTGAGGTCATGGCGGAGGCGGGGCTTTCCCGTCAGGCTCTGCACGCGGCTGTCCTAGGCTTCGTGCATCCGATCACGGGGGAGCGGCTCCGCTTCGAAACGCCGATGCCGGACGACATGTCGCAGTTAGAGACCAACCTTGGCGCTCGGTTTTTTTGAGCTTGACTGCAATCGAGCCTTAAACAGGACGCAACTGTCCACTATATGACCCCATTGCACATGGGCGGGACGCCGCGCTCCCACCGACCCCTGAACAAGGCCGGGCGACGCCCTCAGCTGAATTCGTGCTGAAGGGGATATTGTACCTATGGCGACAAATGCCCTGGCGATGATCTCGCCGGAAGGCGGCTTATCTCGGTATCTGACCGAAATCCGCAAATTTCCGATGCTGTCCAAGGACGAGGAGTTCATGCTCGCCAAGCGTTGGCGCGAGCACGAAGACCCCGCCGCAGCGCACAAGCTCGTCACCTCCCACCTCCGTCTCGTGGCCAAGATCGCCATGGGTTATCGCGGTTATGGCCTGCCGATCGGTGAGGTGATCAGCGAAGGCAACGTCGGCCTGATGCAGGCGGTGAAGAAGTTCGAGCCGGATAAAGGTTTCCGCCTCGCGACCTACGCCATGTGGTGGATCCGCGCCTCGATCCAGGAGTACATCCTGCGTTCGTGGTCGCTGGTGAAGATGGGCACGACCGCCGCTCAGAAGAAGCTGTTCTTCAACCTGCGTAAGGCCAAGTCCGAGATCAGCGCCCTGGAAGAGGGTGACCTGCATCCAGACCATGTGGCCTCCATCGCCACCAAGCTCGGCGTGACCAACGAGGACGTGATCTCGATGAACCGGCGCCTGTCCGGTCCGGACAGCTCGCTGAACTCGCCGCTTCGCGCTGACAGCGAGAGCGAGTGGCAGGACTGGCTGGTGGATGACACCGCCGAGAGCGCCGAGAACGTCCTGGCCGAGAGCGAGGAGAAGAGCATCCGTATGAGCCTGCTCGAAGAGGCCATGCAGGAACTCACCGATCGCGAACGGCACATCCTCACCGAGCGGCGCCTGAAGGACAATCCGACCACGCTCGAAGAACTGGCCGGGCAATACGGGGTCAGCCGCGAACGCGTGCGCCAGATCGAGGTGCGCGCCTTTGAGAAACTGCAGAAGGCGATGCAGGCCGCCGCCAACGCGCGCAACCTGATCGACGCCTGACGCATCAGACCGGAGCCTTTCCAGTTCGAGGCTGTCCCTTCGAACCGGAAAGGCTCTCGACCGTAAATTCAAGGCACTGCGGCTACCGCAACCGGCGTGCGGGCGCACCTGTTGTGTTTCAGAACCGGGACGCCAGCGTGGCCTTCCGCGGGCATCCATCCTATACCGCCAGTCCACACGTGTTCGAGGTGGGACCGGGAGCCCTGCGATGAAGCTTTTCGTGGACAGCGCCGACGTGGGCGAACTGAAAGCTTTGGCCGCCACGGGTCTTGTCGATGGGGTGACCACTAATCCCACGCTGATCGCCAAGCAGGGCGGCGTGTTCATCGAGACCATCGCCGAGATTTGCGCCGCGGTGGAAGGGCCGGTTTCCGCGGAGGTGGCGTCCACCGACTATGCGACCATGATCAAGGAGGGCGAGCGGCTTGCCGCGATCGCGCCTAATGTGGTGATCAAGCTGCCCCTGACCTGGGATGGCCTGAAGGCCGCCAAGACCTTTTCCCGCGAAGGAGTGAAGACCAATGTCACCCTGTGCTTCTCCGCCGTTCAGGCGCTGATGGCCGCCAAGGCCGGGGCGACCTACGTTTCGCCCTTCATCGGACGGCTGGACGATCACGGGGCCGACGGCATGGACCTGATCGGTGATATCCGCGCCGTCTACGACCAGTACGCTTACAGCACCGAAATCCTGGCGGCGTCGGTCCGCTCCACCAGCCACGTACGCGAAGCCGCCCTGTCGGGCGCCGACTGCGCCACCCTGCCGCCGGCGGTGTTCCGCGGCCTGCTTACCCATCCCTTGACCGAGCGTGGCCTCCAGCAGTTCAGCGCCGACTGGGCGGCCAGCGGCCAGACCATTCTGGGCTAAAGGCCGCGCTTCGGTTCACCGGCTCTTGCGGCCGTCGCGATCTGCAAGCTATAAGCCCCGACTTCCCGAGGCGGACGCGTAGCTCAGCGGGAGAGCACTACGTTGACATCGTAGGGGTCGCTGGTTCGATCCCAGCCGCGTCCACCATCCCTCCTCGCAATATCGGCCGCCTCCGCGCTACTCCATCCAGATTGCGGCATGGCCAGATCTCTTCCGCATGGTGGAATCGAGATGTTCACTGAACTGACCGAAGCCGCCATCTCCGAGCAGGTGCGGCGCTTCTACGCCAAGGCGCGGCGGGATGATCTGCTGGGGCCGGTGTTCGCGGCGGCCATCACAGACTGGGAGCCGCATCTGCGCGATATCTCGAGCTTCTGGAGCGGGGCCTTGCTGGGCGTGCGCCGGTACAAGGGCGATCCCCTGGGCGCGCATCGCAAGCATCCGCTGGCGATGGAGATGTTCGATCGCTGGCTCGCCCTCTGGGCGGAGACCGCCGACGAGACCTTCGTTCCCGAGCTCTCGGATGTTCTGAAAGCGCGCGCGGGGATGATTGGGCGCAGCCTGCAGGCCGGACTGTTCTTCCGGCCCGGCTGAGGCGTCACGTGGATTTCAGGTGTTGCGGCTGACCAGGGCGAACATCGCCCCCTGCGGATCAAGCGCTTGTAGCACCCAGCTGCCATCCGGCACCTCCTGCGGTCCGGTGAGGATGCTTCCACCCCCAGCCTTGACGCGCTCGGCGGCGGTCCCGATCCCATCGACGTAGAAGTAATAGGTCCAGAACGGCGCGGGCAGGTCCGCGGGCTTGGTCATCATGCCGCCGACGGTTTCGCCATCGACGGCGAACAGCTGATAGGTCCCCATCGGCCCCATGTCGAAGGCCCGATCCTTGGTCCAGCCGAACAGCTCGGCGTAGAAGGCGAAGGCGGCTTCCCAATCCGAAGCCATCAGTTCACGCCACCCGGCGCCTCCGGGGGTCTGGGGCGGTATCGGAGGCGGCGTCGCGGTTCCTGCGTCCTTGAACAGCACGAAACTGGCGCCTTGCGGATCGGCGACCACCGCGAAGCGGCCGACCGTGGGGATATCCTCGGCCTGGCGCCATATCCTGCCGCCCTTTTCGACGACCCTGGCGGCGTAGGCGTCCACGTCCTCGACCCAGATGTAGCCGATCCAGCCCGGCCGAGCGCCGTTCGCCTTCGCCTCCTCAGGCAGGGTCATCAGCCCGGCCACGCCCCGGTCGCCGTTGATCTTGAGAACGGTGTACGGGTGAGGGCCGCTGCTTAGTGTCTCAGCGTTCCAGCCCACGATGTCGCGGTAGAACCTTTCCGCGGCCGAGGCGTCGGTGGTGAGCAGTTCGTACCAGCAGAATTGGCCGTGGAAACCGGGCATGGGCGCATCTCCCGTGATCGGACCGACAGGTGTTCATATCAAATCGGCCGGATGGTGTCGTCCGGCGCGGCGGAGATCACATCGCGGTGCGCGCCTGCGGCGTGGCGACCGATGTGCTTGCGGCGCGAGTTGATGGACGGGCATAAGGCCCGCATGGCTGATTCCGAGATGCAGGCTGCGCGCGAGATTCTGCGCCGCGTGTTCGGCCACCAGGACTTCCGCGGGCTTCAGGCCGGGGTGATCGGCGAAGCCCTGGCGGGACGGAGCGCCCTGGCGGTGCTGCCGACCGGCGGCGGCAAGAGCCTGTGCTACCAGGTGCCGAGCCTGGTGCGTCCCGGCCTGGGATTGGTGGTGTCGCCGCTGATCGCACTGATGGCGGATCAGGTGGCGGGACTGCAGCAGCAGGGCGTCGCCGCGGCGCGATTGGACTCCAACGCCACCGCGGACGAACGGAGCGCTGCGTGGCGGCGGATCGGGGAGGGGACCCTCGACCTGCTCTACATGTCGCCCGAGGGTCTGATGCAGTCGCACATGCTGGAGCGGCTGGCCAATCGGGACATCGCCCTGGTCGCCATCGACGAGGCGCACTGCGTCAGTCAGTGGGGTCACGATTTCCGGCCCGAATACCGCAGCCTCGGGCGGCTCGCGGAGGTGTTCCCGAATGCGCCGCGCCTGGCGGTCACCGCCACCGCCGACGCTCGCACCCGCGAGGACATCCGGACCGAGCTGCGCTTGGAAGGCGCGCGGGAATTCGTGGACAGCTTTGCGCGTCCGGAACTGCAGCTTTTCGCCGAGCGCAAGTCGGGCGCCGCCCATGCCCGGGTCGAGGCCCTGGTGCGGGCTCGCCCGGGGCGTTCGGGCGTAGTCTACGCCGGTTCGCGCGCGGGGACCGAGCAGCTCGCCGACCGCCTCGCCGCGCTTGGTGTTCCCGCCCTGGCCTATCACGCAGGCCTGGACAAGCAGATCCGCCACGATCGGCTGGCGCGGTTCCTCGACCAGGACGAGGCGGTGATGGTGGCGACCATCGCCTTTGGCATGGGCATCGACAAGCCGGACGTGCGCTACGTGATCCATGCCGATCCGCCGGCCTCGGTCGAGGCCTACTGGCAGGAAGTCGGTCGCGCCGGCCGCGACGGGCAGCTGGCGGAGGGCATCACCCTGTACGGCTCGGCCGACATGGCCTGGGCGTTCCGGCGCATCGACGAGCGCGAGGTCGCCCCCGAGGTCAAGCAGGTGCAGGCGCGCAAGGTGCGCCAGCTCTACGCCATGCTGGATGGCATGGGCTGCCGGGCGGTGGCGGTCCGGCGCTACTTCGGCGAAACGGACGCGGAGCCCTGCGGGCAATGCGACCTGTGCCAGAGCCCGCCCGAGGCCCACGACGCGACCAAGGCCGCGCAGATGGCCCTGTCGGCCGTGCATCGGCTCGGCGGCCGCTATGGGCGCGGGCGGGTGGTGGATCACCTGCTGGGCAAGACCCGGGACGTGCACCCAAGCGAGGCGGAGCTTTCCACTTTCGGCGTCGGGACGGACTTGAGCGCGGTGGAGTGGCGGGTCCTGCTCGACCAACTGCTGTTCGACGGCCTGCTGCGCGAGGAGCCCAACGATGGGCGGCCATTGATCGGGCTTGGCGATCCGGAAGCGGTGCGTGAAGTCTATCGCGGCGCCCGCCGGGTGGAGACGCGCGCGCCCCCGCCGCGCCGGGAGCGTGCGGGACGCCGAGAGAGGCCTGCGCCCCTCGCCGATGCGCCGCCCGAACTGCAAGCCCTGTTCGAGGCGTTGCGGACCTGGCGCAAGGGACAGGCGTCTCAGCAGGCCGTGCCGCCCTATGTGATCTTCCACGACAAGACCCTGCTCGACATCGCTCACGCCCGGCCGGCGACCTTGGCCGCATTGGGGCAGGTCAGCGGCGTGGGGCAGGGTAAGCTCGATCGCTATGGCCCGGCGGTGCTGGAGGTGGTGAAGCGCTCCGAAGCGGCGGAAGCGGCCTAACGGCCCCCGGAAACGCACGATTTGGCGGGTCGTCGCACTGACCTCCCGGGCCGTTGCGCCTCACCCCCGTTGCGCCCGGTCATCCGCCCCGCTACATCCGGCCCGATCCCCAGACGTCCGACTTGTTGCGAGGAGCGCCACCCGCATGGCCGCCCAGTACATTTTCCAGATGCAAGGCCTGACTAAGGCCTTCCCCGGCGGCAAGAAGGTGTTCGAGAACATCTGGCTGTCGTTCTATCCCGACGCCAAGATTGGCGTGGTGGGCGTCAACGGCTCGGGTAAATCCACCCTGCTGAAGATCATGGCTGGGTGGGACACCGAGTTCAGCGGCGAGGCCCGCGCGGCCGACGGTATCAAGCGCGGCTACCTGCAGCAGGAGCCAAACCTCGACGAGGCGCTGGACGTCTACGGCAACGTCATTTCCGAATGCGAAGAGAAGAAGATCTTCGACCGCTACAACGCCATCGCCCTGCAGATGGCCGAGGAATATTCCGACGAGCTGATGGAGGAGATGAACACCCTCCAGGAGAAGATCGACGCCGGCGACCTGTGGGACATCGATTCCCGCATCGAGCAGGCCATGGACGCCCTGCGCTGCCCGCAGGCCGACTGGCCGGTCGACAAGCTGTCGGGCGGTGAAAAGCGCCGCGTGGCGCTGGCCCGCCTGCTACTGTCCAAGCCCGACATGCTGCTGCTGGACGAACCGACCAACCACCTGGACGCCGAGTCGGTGGCTTGGCTGCAGCACCACCTGGAGGCCTTTCCGGGCTGTGTGATCCTGGTCACCCACGATCGCTACTTCCTGGATCAGGTCACCAAGTGGACGCTCGAGCTCGATCGCGGCAAGGGCGTCCCGTACGAGGGCAACTACTCCGGCTGGCTGGAGCAGAAGCAGAAGCGCGTGGTGCAGGAGCAGAGCGAGAGCGAGGCCCGCCAGCGCGCCCTGACCAAGGAACTGGAGTGGGTGCGCTCCAGCCCCAAGGCCCGCCAAGCCAAGTCCAAGGCCCGTTTGGCCAGCTACGAGGAGATGGTGGCCGAGCAGGAGAATTCCCGCGCCGCCCAGACCTTCGCCACCATCCAGATCCCGCCCGGCCCGCGCCTGGGCAATGTGGTTCTGGAGGTCGAGGGGATGCAAAAGTCATTCGGCGACAAGGTGCTGTTCGACAATCTGACCTTCCGCCTGCCCCCCAACGGCATCGTCGGCGTGATCGGGCCCAACGGCGCCGGCAAGTCCACCATGTTCAAGCTGATCACCGGTCAGGAATTGCCTGACGGCGGCTCGATCAAGGTCGGCGAGACAGTAAAGCTGGCCTACGTCGACCAGAGCCGCGACGCGCTCGACCCCAACAAGAACGTCTGGCAGGAGATCTCCGACGGCTTGGACATTATCACCGTGGGCAAGCGCGAGATCAATTCGCGCGCCTATGTCGGCGCCTTCAACTTCAAGGGCGGCGACCAGCAGAAGAAGGTCGGCCTGCTGTCCGGCGGTGAGCGTAACCGCGTCCACCTGGCCAAGACCTTGCGCTCGGGCGGCAACGTGCTGCTGCTCGACGAACCGACCAACGACCTGGATATCGAGACCCTGCAGGCTCTGGAGGACGCGCTGGAGCAGTTCGCCGGCTGCGCCGTGGTCATCAGCCACGACCGTTGGTTCCTCGACCGCCTAGCCACCCACATCCTGGCCTTCGAAGGCGACAGCCACGTGGAATGGTTCGAGGGCAACTTCGAAGCCTATGAAGAGGACAAGAAGCGCCGCCTGGGCGCCGACAGCCTCATCCCCAAGCGGCTGAAGTTCCAGAAGTTCGCCCGGTAGGGGGCCGGCGCGACCCGCGCCGTTTTCCACCTGCCCTGCTAGAGCGTGATAGCCGCAGGTGGAAGCCGGTTGCGGCGGCCATCACGCTCATGACTCTATGATTGAGAGCCTTTCCCGTTCGAATGATTCCATTTGAACGGGAAAGGCTCCAGGTGGCCGCCTTAAGCTGCGGCCGTCTTCGACTCGCCCAGCAGCACCTGTTCCAGCACCGACTGGAGCTTCTCCAGTTCGATGGGCTTGGGAACGTGCGCGTCCATGCCGGCGGCCAGGTATTCCTGCACCTGGTGGGTCAGGGCGTTGGCGGAAAGTGCGATGATGGGTGTTCGAGCCCGTTCCTCGACCGCTTCTGAGGCGCGGATGGCGCGGGTGGCGGCGACGCCATCCATGCGAGGCATCTGGATGTCCATCAGGATGAGGTCGTAGGCGCCGTTGCGCCAGGCCTCCACCGCCTCCTGCCCATCGCCGACCAGCTGAAGGTCAAAGCCGAAGATCTGCATGATCGTCGACAGCACGAGCTGGTTGGTCGGATTGTCCTCCGCCGCCAGGACGCGCAGGGCTCCCTCGGGCGTTTCCTCCGTGGGCGGCTCGGCGGAAGCGGGTATGTGTATGGCCGTGTCTGCGACGGGAGCGGCCGGTCTGGGAGCGGCTTCCGCAATCCTGGGGAACGGCAGCGAGGCATAGAAGACCGAGCCCCGCCCTTCCTCGCTTTCCACCCAGACGCGTCCGCCCATCAGTTCCGAGAGTTCGTGGCAGATCGCCAGCCCAAGGCCGGTGCCGCCGTAGCGTCGGGTGGTGGAGGCGTCCACCTGGGAGAACTTCTTGAACAGCAGCGAGCGTTTGTCCGAGGGGATGCCGATCCCGGTATCGCGGACTTCGATGCGGAGACCGTCAACGCCGTGCTCGCCCTCGCCGGAAATGTGCAGGCTCACTTCGCCCGCCTCGGTGAACTTCACCGCGTTCGAGAGGAAGTTGTTGAGGATCTGCTGCAGGCGGCCCACGTCGCCCCGCCGGACGCCGCGGGCTCCGTCCTCGATCTGCAGCGTGAAGGCGAGGCCCTTCTTCTCGGCCACGGGACGGCAGTTCGCGTGGGCATGGGCGACGGCGTCTTCCAGGTCGAATTCGGCCACTTCCAGTTCGAGCTTGCCGGCTTCGATCTTGGATACGTCCAGGATATCGTTCAGGAGCGCGAGAAGGGTTTCCCCCGACTGGCGGATGACCTCCACCCGCTCCCGCTGCGCAGGCGCGAGGTCGCTGCGGGCCATGATCTGGGCCATCGCCAGGACGCCGTTCAGCGGGGTCCTGATCTCGTGGCTCATATTGGCCAGGAACTGGGACTTGGCGACGTTCGCGGCTTCAGCCGAATCCCGCGCATCGCGGAGTTCGCCCATGGTCTGGCGCAGCGCCTGGTCCTTAACGTACAGACGCGCCATCAGCTCGTTGAAGCTATGGGTCAGGCGACCGATCTCGTCGGGGGCGTGGGGCTCGACCCTCACGGAGAATTCCCCGCTTTCGCCGACGGTCTCCATGGTCTGCGACAACCTGGCCACGGGGCCGGTGATACGTTCCGCCAGCCAGCGGCCCAGGAACAGGGCGAGCGCAGTCGCGGCGAAGAACAGAGCCCCGCCCATGGCGAGCAGTTGCGACAGCACCAGGGTGGAGGGGCGGGGCTCGACCGAGAGGCTCAGCTCACCAAGTACGCGGCCGTCTGCGATCAGCGGGGCGTGATAGGGCTTGGCGGGACGGCTGTCCGCGCGGGGGCCGTCGAAAGCCGCCACCACGCGACCGCTGGCGTCGGTCACGCGACCGGAGACGACCCGATCCATGTAGCGCAGCGCATCGATGTTCTGGGTGATCGAGGCGACGTCATGCCGCGCCAGCGCCTTGGCCTGGGCGTCCGCCAACGCCTGAGCCAGGCGGGTATTGACCCGGGTATTGGCCGCGCCTTCGGCATAGTGCTGTTCGATCATGAACAGCGTGCAGCCCACGAACAGGACCGTCACGGCAGTAAGCAGAATCGCCGCGGTGACGCGTCCCTGGAAGGACTGGGTGGGCCTTGATCCCGTCAACCTATCCCGTCTCCGCAGCCTGATGACGTCCGGCGAGCACTTGAGGCCGCTTTCGCGCCCGGCGCGGCGTGGCCGCGTTCGGGAAGCACATTAGCCAGGATGTCCTAATGTTCACTTAGCCTACGAGGTGAAGCGTCTCCTAAGGTGTTGTTTCGCGGCGACTCTCGTTATGGGCGATTATGATCGCCATGCTCGTCGGCCGCCACCGCGTTAAGGCTAAGGGACGATCGCTGTGAAATTGTGGCTATTGGCTCCAGGCAAAACAACGCCCGCCCCGCGATCGCGGAGGCGGGCGCTCATACCTCAAAGGATCGATATCAGTAGCGATAGTGGTCCGGCTTGAAGGGGCCGGCCTTCGGCACGCCGATGTAGTCGGCCTGGCCCGCGCTGAGCTGGGTCAGTTTGGCGCCCAGCTTGGCCAGGTGGAGCCTGGCCACCTTCTCGTCCAGGTGCTTGGGCAGGGTGTAGACCTGCTTTTCGTACGACTTCGCGTTGGTCCAGAGCTCGATCTGAGCCAGGGTCTGGTTGGTGAAGGAGGCGCTCATCACGAAGCTCGGGTGGCCCGTGGCGTTGCCCAGGTTCACCAGGCGGCCTTCCGACAGCAGGATGATCTTCTTGCCATCGGGGAATTCCACGTGGTGGACCTGTGGCTTGATCTCGTCCCACTTGAAGTTCTTCAGGCCGGCGACCTGAATCTCGCTGTCGAAGTGGCCGATGTTGCAGACGATGGCGTTGTTCTACATCGCCCGCATGTGATCGACGGTGATCACGTCCTAGTTGCCGGTGGCGGTGACGAAGATGTCAGCTTTGTCCGCGGCGTCCTCGAGCGTCTGGACCTGGTAGCCTTCCATGGCGGCTTGCAGGGCGCAGATCGGGTCGATCTCGGTGACGATCACCCGCGCGCCACCGTTGCGCAGCGAAGCCGCCGAGCCCTTGCCCACATCCCCGTAGCCGCACACCACGGCGACCTTGCCGGCCAGCATCACGTCGGTGCCACGGCGGATGGCGTCCACCAGGCTTTCACGGCAGCCGTACAGGTTGTCGAACTTGGACTTGGTGACGCTGTCGTTGAGGTGGATGTCGGGGAAGGGCAGCTCGCCCTTCTGGTCCATCTGGTACAGGCGGTGGACGCCCGTGGTGGTTTCTTCCGACACGCCCTTGATGGCGTCGCGGATAGCCGAATAGAAGCCGGGCTTCTCGGCCAGATACCGCTTCATCACGGTGTAGAGGGCTTCTTCCTCTTCATTCTGGGGGTTGGCCAGGACGCTTGGGTCCTTCTCGGCCTTCGGACCCAGCACGCAGAGCAGGGTGGCGTCGCCGCCGTCGTCCAGGATCAGGTTCGGATAGCCGCCGTCGGACCATTCGAAAATCTTGTGGGCGTATTCCCAGTACTCCAGCAGCGTTTCGCCCTTCACGGCGAACACCGGCGTGCCGCGCTCGGCGATGGCGGCGGCTGCGTGATCCTGGGTGGAGAAGATGTTACAAGAGGCCCAGCGCACGTCCGCACCAAGCGCTTGCAGGGTTTCGATCAGCACCGCGGTCTGGATGGTCATGTGCAGGGAACCCGCGACCCGGGCGCCCTTCAGTGGCTGGTCCTTGCCGAATTCCGCGCGCACCGCCATCAGGCCCGGCATCTCCGTCTCGGCGATGTCGATCTCCTTGCGGCCCCAGCCCGCCAGCGAGATGTCCCTGATAATATGATCGGCCATGTCCGGCTCCTGTAATCCTTGGGTGTCTATATCCGCCGGCCGCCATCGCGGCAACGGGAGATAAGGATATCCTTATATGGTGGATGCGCTCGCCGTTCGATTTGGGGCGCTGGAGTAGAACCTTGAGGCCGAGGATGATCCGGGCCGTGGCGGTCGCCGCCGCGAACACGCCCGCGGTCGCCAGTCGGTAAGACGCCCAGGCGGTGAAGGTCGGGCTCGCTGGAGCGTGAAGCTATTTTGAGCCTTCCCTGCGCGCCGTGGTCGCGCCCCGTTGACCCGGCGAAAGCGGCGCCCTAGATGTCGCGCCTTCTCGGACCCGGGGCGGAAACGCTGCGGGATCGAGGCCCAGGTGGCGGAATTGGTAGACGCGCTGGTTTCAGGTACCAGTGGTTAATAGCCGTGGAGGTTCGAGTCCTCTCCTGGGCACCATCATTCGGAGTGTGACAGCCGAAGGTGGGTGCCGGTTTCGGCGGCCGTCGCGCTCCATCCATATATAGAGAACACCGGCCGACGGCCTCGCGGCCAAGCGTCGGGCGCCAAGTGAAGACGTTTTCCGTCCAGACGCTCGATCCCAGATTCAGGCCATGACCAATCATCTCCACAAAGGCGATCTCCCTGACGGCCTGTCCTTCGGCGCATCGGTCGCCGTGGATTCGGAAGCGATGGGGCTGCGTTTCCATCGTGACGCCCTGACCGTCGTCCAGCTCTCCGCCGGAGACGGAGACGCCCATGTGGTTCAGCTTGAGCGCCCTGGCTATGACGCTCCGAACCTGAAGCGGCTCCTGGCCGATCCGACGGTGGAAAAGATTTTCCATTACGGTCGTTTCGACATCGGCATGTTCGCCATTCATCTCGGCGTCACCACCACTCCGGTCTACTGCACGAAGATCGCGTCCAAGCTGGCGCGCACCTATACGGATCGGCATGGGCTGAAGGACGTGACGAAGGAACTGCTGGGCATCGATATCTCCAAGGCGCAGCAGAGTTCTGACTGGGGAGCGCCGACTCTGACGCCCGAGCAACTCGCCTACGCAGCCTCAGACGTGCTGAACCTGCATGCGTTGAAGGCCAAGCTGGACGTGATGCTGGAGCGCGAAGGACGCATGGCCCTTGCGCGCGCCTGCTTCGACTTCCTTCCGACCCGCGCCCTGCTGGACGTGGCGGGGTGGGATGAGGTCGATATCTTCGCCCATGGCTGAGGCGATCATGTCCGCGACGGATATCCCCCGACCCGCCGCGTCCTCCATCGACCTCGAACGTCGCGCGACGGCGCTGGAGCGCTGGCGCAGGCGCTCGCGTCAAGTCCAGTTCTTCCGCAAGGCGCTGCCTGCGGCGATCGCCGCGATCCTGATTTTCGGCGTCGGCTGGGTTGCGGTGCGCACGTTGATCGCCGTCTTCAGCTCGGCGGACCGCGACGTCGCCACCATCCACCTGCTCAATCCGACCTTCTACGGACGCAATGAAAAGGGTCAGCCCTACGTCATGCAGGCTACCGAGGCGGTGCAGGATGGCGCCGACCCGGACCGGGTCTTTCTCACTCATCCGTTCATGAAGCAGTTCAACGGCAATCCCTTGCCTATGACTGTCCGCTCGCTCCATGGCCTGTACTATCAGCAGAAGAAGCTGCTGGACCTGTCGGGCAAGGTGGTGGCGACCGATGGCCGCGGCTACACTTTCCGCAGCGAATTCGCCCATGTGAACATGCCGCAGAACTCGGTGGTCGGGAACGTCCATTGCTTCGGGGACGGACCTTCCGGGTCGATTTCCTCAGACGCTTATCAGGTGTATGACAAAGGCGATCACGCGATCTTCACTGGCCACGTCCGCAGCCGGTTGATCACGACGTCGAAAAAAGACTCCGCGGGGCCGGCGCCGACCCCGCAAGCCCCGTTGACGCCGCCCCCGGTTCCGCCGATGCAACCGTCCATCGTCACGCCTGCGCCCCATTGAGAGAAGACTAGAAGGCATGAAAGCTCACTTGCTCTCGGGGATGGCCTTGGTTTTGGTCGCCGCCTCGACCGCGCTGGCCTTGCCGCCTCCGCCGGCTTCCGCTCCGAAGGGCTCGAATCTAGCCCCTGCTCCGGCCGGCGCCGGCGCTAGTGCTGCTGCAGCCCCGGCTTCGTCCGGCGGCGCAGCCGGGATCACGCCCGGTCCTTCAAACGCTCCGGTCGATATCACTGCCGACGGGACGGAAGTGTTCCAGCCTCAGCGGCTGGTCATCTACCGGGGTAACGTCGAGGCGATCCAGGAAAACACCCGTGTACGGACGCCTGAACTCCGAATCTACAACAAGCCCAAAAGCGGCCAGCCCGGCGGCCCGCCGGCGGCCGCAGCCGCTCCAGGCACCCTGGGCGCCGACACGGGCGGCATCGACCATATCGAAGCTGCGGGGCCGGCCTATTACATCACGCCGACCGAGAACGCTCGTGCTGACCACATGCTGTACGAGAAGGATTCGGACACCATCACCATGACCGGCAACGTCGTGCTGGTGAATGGCAAGAACGTCGGCACCGGTGAGAAGTTCGTCATGGACCGCAAGACTGGCCATGATCAGCTGTACGCCAGCACCTCGACCAAGCGCGTGCGGACCATTCTCTACACCCAGCAGCAGCAACCGAACGGCCAGCCGGCCGCCAAACCCGCCAGCCACTGATGAGCAATCCAAACGCGATCTCGCCGGCCGAAGCGCCGGTGCGCGAGGGTCTGTTCGTCGACCGGATCGGCAAGTCGTTCAAGGGCCGGGCCGTGGTCAAGAGCGTGACCTTGCGACTCGGGCGCGGCGAAGTGGCGGGCTTGCTGGGCCCGAACGGGGCGGGCAAGACCACCTGCTTCTACATGGTCACCGGTCTGGTGGCGGCCGACTATGGCGCGATCTATCTGGACGGCGAGAACATCACCGCCCAGCCCATGTATCAGCGCGCGCGCCTCGGCGTCGGTTATCTGCCTCAGGAAACCTCGATCTTCCGTGGCATGACCGTCGAGCAGAACGTCGCCGCCGTGGTCGAGATGCGCGAGCCGGACGATCGCAAGGCGGCGGAGACCGTGGAGCGCCTGCTCGATGAGCTGCGGATTTCCCATCTGCGCAAGTCGCCAGCCACCTCGCTGTCCGGGGGAGAGCGGCGGCGCTGCGAGATCGCCCGGGCTCTGGCGTCCGAGCCTGCCTTCATGCTGTTGGACGAGCCCTTCGCGGGCATCGACCCCCTGGCGATCACCGATATCCGGGAAGTGATCGGCTATCTCAAGGCGCAGGGGATTGGCGTTCTGATCACCGACCACAACGTGCGCGAAACTCTGGGGATCATCGAGCGGGCCTCGATCATCCATGACGGTCAGGTGCTGTTCGAAGGCGCCCCCGACGAGGTGCTGGCCGATCCGGACGTGCGGCGCGTCTATCTGGGCGACCGGTTCGACTGACGTCGAGCCGCGAATCTGACTTCGAAGAGTGGCGGAACGGCTACGCCAACTCCACGCCTAGTGCTCGCAACGCGTACCAGTAGCCCGGGAAGGTCTTGGCCACGCAAGTCGGATCGTCGATGACGATGTTGTCCAGCCTCAAACCCAGCAGAGCCAGGCTCATGGCCATGCGATGATCGGCATAGGTCATCAGCCGCACGGGCGCCCTAGGCGAGCACAGGCTGGGATCGCTATCCACCAGCAACGCATCGCCATCTTCGACGGCCAAGCCTGGCCGCACCCGGGATAGTTCGGTGGCCAGCGCCGCAAGCCGGTCGCACTCCTTCACCCGCAGGTTGGCGAGGCCCACGAAACGGACGGGTGTGAGGTTGAACACCGCCAGGGCCGCCAGGGTGGGAACGGCGTCCTGCATTTGCGAGCCGTCGATTTCCGCGGGCATGTTCGGGAAGGCGGCGATCAGGTCATGGGCCTTGGCGTCGGGCTGGCTGAAGGCGTCCGGGGCCAGGCCGACATCCACCCTGCCGCCCGTTATCGCGCCCGCCGCCCAGAAGTAGGTGGCGGCGGAGGCGTCCGGCTCGATCTCCATCTCCACAGCGCGATAGCCGGTTGGGGCGACCCGCCAGGCCGACCGGGACAGAGGTTTGACCTCGGCCCCGAAGTGATGCATGGCGGCGAGGGTCAGGTCGACATAGCCGCGAGCGCCGATATCGGCTCCGCGGAGCGCGACCTCGACCGGGCCTCGGGCGCATCCGGCCAGCATCAGCATGGCGGAGACGTATTGGCTCGACAGTCCGGCGTCGATCTCGACCCGTCCCCCGTCCAGTCCGCCGCGTCCACGCACGATCACCGGCGGGCAACCTGTCGGCGCTTCGGCCCGTACGCCAAGCGCACCCAAGGCCTCGATCAGGGGGCCGATCGGCCGCCGCCGCATGTGAGCGTCGCCATCGAGGATGACCTCGCCATCCGCGAGGGCTGCGGCTGCGGTGAGGAAGCGCGTGGCCGTGCCGGCGTTGCCAAGGAAAAGGGGCGCGGCCGGCGGTGTGAGCCGCCCGATCCCTCTTACGGTGAAGCGTGTTTCGTCGGGCTCCTCAACCACCACACTCATGGCGCGCAACGCCTCGGCCATATAGCGGGTGTCGTCGCTCTTGAGCGCGCCCGACAACTGGCTCTCGCCCGTCGCCAGCGCCGCCAATAGCAGGGCCCGATTGGTGATCGACTTCGAGCCAGGCAGGATCACCCGCCCTCCAAGCGGGCGCCGGGGAGGGATCATCCGCACGGAGTCGCCTGTGGTCGCGCTCAAAGGCTCCGCTCCTTGAAGGGGACGTTCAGGGACTCGATAGCCGGGCGCGGCTATATTGGAAACCCGGCGCGAAGGCGGTTCAGGCCCCCTCGGTGACCAGGGTTTCTTCGTCCTCGCGGATAGGTGCGTCGTCGCCAGGTCGCTTGGGGGTGATCAGGCCGCTGAACTTCGGCTTCAGCCAGGCCTCGAACCCGTCCACGAATAGATAGATCACCGGCACCAGCACCAGGCTCAGTATGGTCGAGCTGATCAGGCCGCCAATGACCGCGACCGCCATCGGCTGGCGGAATTCCGAGCCCTGGCCAAGCGCCAGCGCGGTCGGGAGCATCCCGGCGATCATAGCCACCGTGGTCATCACGATCGGCCGCGCGCGTTCGCGGCAGGCGTTGTGCAGGGCC
The DNA here is from genome assembly GCA_049791955.1 of Caulobacteraceae bacterium. Taxonomy (GTDB): domain Bacteria; phylum Pseudomonadota; class Alphaproteobacteria; order Caulobacterales; family Caulobacteraceae; genus CAHJWH01. The sequence goes on along the minus strand of JBARAK010000035.1, from coordinate 2,984 downwards.
TGCCAACGATCCTGCCCGGCGCGTTCATCCTCGATGGCGAACTCGACCAGCAGGATCGAGTTCTTCGCCGCGATCCCGAACAGCATCAGCAGGCCGATGAACACCGGCATATCGATTTCCATGCCCGCGATGCTGAGCGCCACGGATACGCCCGCCAGCGCCAGGGGTAGGGCGCCCATGATGATCAACGGCTTGAAGAAGCTGCGGAACAGCAGCACCAGCACGGCATAGATCAGCAGGATTCCGGAGATGATCGCCCCCGTGAAGCCGCTGATCACCTCGCCGAGCGCTTCGGCGTCGCCGATCTGGGCCGGGCGGACGTCGGGCGGCAGGTGTTTCATGATCGGCAGTTTGTTCACCGCCTTGAGCGCCGTACCGAGGCTTGCCCCGCCGTTCAGGTCGGCCTGCACCGAGGCGCGCCGCTCGCGAGCGTAGCGCACGATCTTGCCGGGTCCCTCCTGGAAGGACAGATCGGCTACTGAAGACAGGGGCGTCGACTTGCCGTTGAGGGTCGGGACCTGGAGGTTTTCCAGCACCGACAGGTCGGTGCGGTCGTTTTCGGGCAGGCGGACGCGGATGGGGATGCGGCGCTCGCCCTCCGAGAATTTGGCGACGTTGGCGTCGATGTCGCCGATGGTGGCGATCCTGAGCACGCTGGCCAGGGCGTCGGAGGTGACGCCGAGTCGTGCGGCCTCGGCGGGTTTAGGTCGCACCACCAGCTCGGGCCCGGAGGGGGGAGGGGCCGGGCGTACGTCGGAGAGCACCGGCAGGGTGCGCATCTCCTTTTCCAGCTCGAGCTGGACATGTTCCAGCGACGGGCCGTTCTGGCTGGACAGCACGATCTCCACGTCGGCCGAACCGAAGCCGCCAAGCGTGGTGATGCGCACGTCGGGAATCCGACGCAGCAAGGGACGGATGATGTCCTTCACGCCTTCGGTCTTGTGGGCGCGGTTCTCCCTCAGGACCACGGTGATGGTGCCGTCCCGCAGGTCGGAGCTGTTGTCGGTGGCGCTCGAACCGGCCTGGGCGAAGACCCGCTCCACATCGGGCTGCTCCAGCAGCATCCGCGTGGTCTGGCTGAGGGCCAGATCCATGGTCTGGCGGGAGGCGCCCGGAGGGCCTTCGACATTCAGATAGAAATAGCCGGCGTCGCCCCTGGGCTGGAAACCGACTGGGCGGGTGGCGAGCAGCATGATCGAAGCGATGAAGATCACCCCGCCAATGGCCATGGAGATCCAGCGATGGGTCATCGCCCAGTCCAGCGCCTTGCGATACGGGCCGCTCAGCGGGCGCATGGGCTTGGGATGGACCGAGGCCTTCAGGAAATAGGCGGCCAGCAGCGGCGTCAGCAGCCGCGCCACGATCAGTGAGAAGACCACCGAGACCGCGACGGTGAGGCCGAATTCCTTGAAGAACTGGCCTGCGATGCCGGGCATGAACGACACCGGCAGGAACACCACCACGATGGTCGCGGTGGTGGCCACCACCGCCAGGCCGATCGAGTCTGCGCCGAGCAGGGACGCGCGATAGGGGCTTTCACCCCGTTCGATGCGCTTTTCGATGTTCTCGATTTCGACGATGGCGTCGTCGACCAGGATGCCGATCACCAGCGTGAGGCTGAGCAGGGTGATGACGTTCAGGCTGAAGCCGAACACCTGGATCGCCGAGAAGGTCGGGATGAGCGACAGGGGCATGGCCGTCGCGGCGATGGCGGTGGCCCGCCAGCTGCGCAGGAAAAGCCAGACCACCAGCGCGGCCAGAGCCATCCCCTCGATCAGGACGTGGATGGTGGCGTCATAGCTCTTGCGCGTGGAGTCGACGGTCGAGATCACCTGGGTGAAGGTCACGTCGGGATGGGCCTTCGCCAGCTTGGCGATCACGGCCTGGACGCGCTTCTCGGTGGAGACGTCGCTGGCGTCACGGGTCTTGTTGACCTGGAACGCCACGGCTGGGCGGCCGTCCAGGCGCGCGAAACCGCGCTGCTCCGATTCGCCATCGCCGATCTCGGCGACATCCTGCAGTCGGACGTAATGGCCGGCGGTGGGGATGACGACCTTGCGCAGCCCAGCCACGGTCTGGGCCTGGCCGAGCACCCGCACGTTCTGCTCCTGGCCGCCGATGTTGGAGCGGCCGCCAGTCTCGTCGACGTTGAACTGGTAGAGCGCCTGGTTCACCTGGGGCGCGGTGACCCCGAAGGCGATCATGCGTTGAGGATCGAGGGTGACGTTGATCTCGCGGTCGATGCCGCCGGCGCGCGCCACCTGCGCCACGCCCTTTTCAGCCTGGATCGTGCGCGAAATAGTATCGTCCACGAACCAGGACAGGTCGACGGGCGAACGGGTTTTCGAACTGACGGCATAGGTCAGGATCGGCGCGGAATCGATATCGATGCGCTGGACGGTGGGCGGGTCAATGCCGGGTGGCAGCTGCACGCGCGTCCGGTCGACGGCGGTGCGCACGTCGTCGGTCGCCTTCTGCATGTCCGTGCCCAGCTCGAACTCGATCTGGGTGACCGAGGAGCCGAGGGTGACGGTAGAGGACAGGTGTTTGATGTTGGCCACCCCGGCGATGGCGTCCTCAACCGGCCGGGTGATCTGGTTCTGCATCTCCGTGGGCGCGGCGCCGCTCTGGGTGACGGTCACCACCACCAGGGGAAAGGAGATGTTCGGATACTGCTTGATCGGCAGTGAAGCGTAGGACAGCAGCCCCGCCAGGGTCAGGGCGATGAACAGGATCGCCACTGGAATAGGATTGCGGATGCTCCATGCGGAGATGCGCAGCTTCATGAGGTGGGCGCCTGGATCGGACGGACCACATCGCCATCGAGCACGAAGGCCCCGCCGCCGAGCAGCACGCGGGTCCCGGGCGGCGGTCCATCGATCAACTCCACCATGCCGTTGGCGCGCGCGCCGGTCTTGACCGGCAGTCGCTTGGCGTGATCGCCTGCGCTGAGCGCCAGCACCGAGGCGCCGTCGGCGTCGTAA
>JBARAK010000034.1:0-26071 GCA_049791955.1 Caulobacteraceae bacterium | reverse complement strand
CTTCTGGAGGCCGGCCGCCGTCGCTGCGGCCGAGCCGAGCTGCTGACGCACCGATAGGTCGTCGCGACCGGCCAGCGCCAGAGCGCCGAGCACCACCAGGATGAGGATGAACTCAAGGATACGCATGTCAGGCGTCCAGCGCACGTTCGGTCGCCGCGGCGCTGGCAGCGACCTGGGTAGCCAGTGCGGGCACCGGTTCGCGCGAGCCATGTGAGATGTCGCGGAAGAAGCGCTGGCCGCCGATCTGCGTGACGAAGGCAAGCGGCGTAGCCCATACCGGCGCCCTGCACGCCGCCGGCGCGTAATAGAGGACCGTGTCGGCCGTCAGCTTTGCATATGACGATCCCTGATAGGTCCCGGCCTGCACGGCGGCGGCGATGCGCACGCACCTGGCCCACGCCTGGGGCTGACCCATCCCTTGGGCCAGCAGCGCGACAACACGCGCATCCACCTCCCCTGAGGTGGTGGCCACTCTCGCGTAGTGGCCGTCGACCATCTCGTAGTTGACCCAGGAGAACTGCGACGGACGCAGCACCGTCCCCGCGATCGTCCCGTCGGAGGCGTAGCGCAGCCCCGTACGGTTCAGGACCACGCGGGCGACGGCGGCCACGCCATCATCGGGCTCGCCCCGCGCTTCTTGAAAGACGCAAAGGGCGAGCATCTCGGCATCGGTCATCGGGCGATCCTCAACATCAGGTGGTTTAAGACGAGCGCGATCGGCCGCCGGCAAATGCGCCGGCAGGGCATCAATGGTTCGCGTGAGCGGGCTATTCGGGCGGCGTGGCAGCTCGCGCCTACGCCTTGGCGATCAACTGTGGAGGATCGCGGTCCAAACGGAGGTCAGGAACGCCGCCGCCGGCGGCCCGAAGACCTTGGCCAGCGCCAGCGCACCCGTAACAGCGCCGAACATCTGGAACACCACGGTCCAGGGATGTTGCGAGCCAAACCGCTTGACGGGCTTGGCTGGCCGGTTTGCCCTGGAGGGCTTAATCCCCATCGACTGTGAGATGATGCTCACCGCCCCACGCATCTCCGCCACTTGACGCACCATGTCCGCGTTCAGCTTGTGGAGCTTGGCGATGTCGGAGGCATTGTGCTGGCGCACATTCGCGACCTCCTTCTCAACGCTTCGCACCTTCTCATCGACCGCATGCACACAGCCATGCAGCTCGCGCACGGCGTCCATGATGTCGGAGTTGGTGTAGCTCTTCTTTTCGGGGAGCATGGTCGCCGTCATGGCTGCGGCCCGCGTGGCGCGCCCGGGTTTACCAGCGTACAGCCCGCCACCAGAGCAGATCCCCAGGCGAGCTGCGGCACGCCGCATCCAGCGGCCACCAGAGCGGCGATAATCAGCCCATAGGGTAGCGCGGCGACAAGCGCCTGCGTCTTAGACATGGATGCCTCCCGAAAGGTTTCAGCGAACTCGCAGGTCGATTCCGACGGATGCGGCGAGCGAACGGCGTTCGCCCACTACGAGCCCGTGGCGCCGGTCGCTCCAGTGGCCCCAGTACTGCCAGTTGCTCCCGTCGCTCCGGTCGCCCCCGTCGCTCCGGTGGCGCCGGCGCCAGGCAACGGCATCTGGACGACACTGCTGGTCATCGCATCCAGTTGAGCTGAAGCTGAAGTCTGGAAGCTGGTGATGGTCATCGTGCCGGCGGCCGCGGTGACCCAGCCCTGCAAGATCGCAAGCGTCAGATCGCTGTACGCGATGTAGGTGGCCGCGTCGGGCGGTGGCAAATTGGCCAAGCCCGGTACGTTGGCCTGAGTGGTAGAGCCGTCGGAGTTGGTCCGCGTCGCTACAACTTGATATGGAACCTGCGTAACCACGTCAGCGAAACTTCCCACTTGCGCAATGACGCTCAAGTTCGGTGCAATCGCGATAGAGTAGGCGTCGGACATGATCACTCCTGACTTTGTGGCTGGGTCTTATTATGGGTATACAGAAGCTGTCCTTTGACCCGCCCTGCCCCATATATGCGCTCGGCAAATGAGATGTTCGCGACGCGCCGGGGACCGATATAGAGGACGCGCACAATGCGCTCCCAGCGGAAGCCCGCCCCGTCCTCCACAGCGATCGGAGCGCCGAGGCTCTCATGAGCGAGCACCCGGCCGTCAGCCCACTCGATAGGCGTGGTCATACTGCAGTCCAGCTCGACCCCGCTTGTCGAAGTGAGCCTGACGCAAGGCTCGGTCGAGATGCTGAAGCCGGTCGCCGGGGCCAGCTCGACCCCCATGAAGTCCGCTGTCAGCACCCTGTAATGGTGGCCGACCTTGACGCGAGCGGCGTGGTGGCCGGTCGACATGAAGCTGTCGATGGCGACGCAGTTGCCTGGGTTGCCGCCAGCCACCGCCTGCGTCGTTGCCTCAAACTCGCAAAGCCGCTGCGCCCCCCAGGCATCCGTCACCGTACAGCCGAGTACGTACGTGCCGAAAGCGCCCGTAGCGACTGAGGTCGATTGCGAATTCGGGCTAGCGAAGCTGCACGTTGATGGAGCCGAGATAACGCCCCAGGAATACGTGTAGCCGCCAGCGCCGTCGATTGGGCTGCACGTTAGAGCGAAGGACGTGACCCCCGCAGTTATCAGCCCGATGTTCTGATTGGCCCCACCGCTGAATTGAAGATCAGTAAATCCAGCGAAGTCCTGCAATTCGCGAGGAGCGCTCGCACCTGCGCCGCTTGGAGCATAGAGGTTGGCCGATCCCCATTCGGCTCCAAATCCGAACTCAGCGGCAATTGATGCAGAAGTGACTGGGTTGGAGATGGTCATCGTTGATAACCCATTGCCTTCGCCCAGGCCCTGAGTTCTTTGACCTCGGCCATCAAGGCGTAAAGCATCGGCATAGGCTTCACGCTGAGCATCTCATCGCCCACATTCAGTTTGCCAAGATGCGGATCGCCATCCTTTTCGCCGCTTAGCGTGTCGGGCTGGATCGTATGAGCCTCGACAAATTCAGGTGCGTTCTCGCGTAGTTCCTGCGCCAATGGCCCCCATTCGTAAATCGGGCCGCCCTTGGTCGCCTTGGTGTAAGAATAGATGTTGGTCTTATCAATCAAATCGCCATGAGCAGTGAGCGGCTGCACATTGGTTTTGAGGTTGGCGTCAGACGTAATCGTGAACGAAGGCATCTGGACGTTTCCGCCAAATGTAGTTCCCGCGCCAGTGCCATCGATCGATACTGCGTTATTGGATAGCGTTACGCTGAATGGCCGGCCAGCGTCGAATGTCGTCGTGCTGGCGCTGTTCTTCAGTAGCCAACCCGCCGTTCCGTCGTTGCGCATCATCCAGCAACTGCTTCCCAGCACAGCCATGAATTGGCCGCCAGAGTTGCTCTGGTCCGCAACGTGCTGGGTTGCTAAAGTGCCGGCATTGAATACGCATTCGCTTTCAAAGTTTATGGCGCCTTCGTCATTGGCAACCGGGCCGCGCAGGTTAACAGTACCCTGGAAATATACCGGCACGGTCGTCGAGCTAAAATAAGCTCCCGTCGTAAACTGAATGTACGAGTTCGATACGGCGCTAAACGACGGATTGGTCGCAGCCAGTCCGCCTTGGATAAGGACGCTCTGGTTGATCTCTGTAGAAGACGTACTAGCGGAATATACCTGCTCGAATGTAACGGCGGTGCCATTAACTTGACCTCCACCCGATCCAAGAGTGCTGACGTTTAGCGTAACCGTTCCATCGCCCAATGCTAGCTGAGCCGCACCTCTGGTTCCGCCGTAGACATATCCAATGGCCGTTGTCTGAGCGCTTAAAATCTGATTGTGCAATGCTCCGGAAGTCAGATTGAATAGCCCATTGCCGGCGGCGCTATCAATACAGAACATATTCCCCGTAGTGCCACTCGGATCAGCGCCGCCGGCCCATGCGGCCGAAGTCAAGCCCGCCGATGCACCTGTACCGACAACAGCCGCGCCGATGCGGCCCATGAGAGGCTGAAAGCCGTTGACCGTGAGCGCTGTTGTATTGGCCGCATCGATCGTCAAGCCCGTAGAAGCAAGCGACATTGGAACCAACGTAGCCGTAACTGCTTCTCCCGGAGTCTGTCCGGTAAAGAAATTCCACGTCGAGTTCGTCTGACCTTGGGTGTAAAATGAACCACTTGCGGCGGTGGCGATATCAGCGCCAGCCGCGTTCACGGAAAAGCCATTTGCGATAGCTAAGTTGTTTACTTTGCTTTGCCAAATGGAAGCTGTATTTCCGCTATTATTGGCGTTAAATATCAGACTGTTACCAAGGCCCGTAATAGTGGCCGAGGAGCTCAGCGCGACCGGACCTTCAAGGGTCGTTGATCCGGACACAATCAAAGCTGGCGTGGTGGCCGAGGTCTCGAAGGTCGCAGCGCCAGACACAGTCAATGTGCTGTTAACATCAGTCGGAACAGATGCGGTCAAGCCGGACGTGCTGGCGCTCAAAATGGTCGTGAGTGTTGGCGCTTCCCCAGCGGCCATGCCAACGAAGCCGCTTAGAGTCGCCCCCCCACGGCCGAAGCTCAGAAATGCTCCGCCGGCTTCCGTGCTCAGCCCGTTCTGATTTATGTTGAACGCAATTCCACTATTGGTGACGAACAGATCGTTCGTCGTCCCCGCATCTTTCAAATGCACATAGGCATTCGGGTCGCCGGCAACGGTCGTGACGATATCGATACCGCCAGTGAGCGCGACGCTGGAGCCCGAGAGCAGGCCCTCCACCGTCAGCGCGCCGCTGACCGACCCGGCTTGGATGCTGGTGTTGCCGGTCAGTGCAGTGTTGTTGAGGTTGGCCTCGACGGCGCGCGTCACGAACGTGGTGTTCGCGACCAGGCCGGTCGTGTCGCCAGCGGCGGCCGTCGGAATCGTCAGGGTCTGCAGCGCTTGAACGCTGAGCAGATCCGTGGCGGCGCCATTGCCGACGGGAATGGTGGTCAGCGTGCCGGCGCCGTCGAGCGCCAGCACGCCGCTGGCCGCGGTGATGCCCGACAAGCTGGTGAGAATGGGGGTATGCGGCTCGAAGTTGCCGCCGACGATCTGTTCAGCTTGAGCGGCCGCAGCTTGCGCTGTGGTAGCCGAAGCGGCGGCGTTGGTGGCCGACCCTGCGGCGGCGGTCTCCGAGGCCGCGGCGGCCGCGACAGAGGGCGCGACGGCGGCTTGGGCCGCGCTGGAGGCGGCGGCCGACTGGGAATTGGCGATCCACGCCATGAAGTCTTCGACGGTGCCGTTGGGCGTGCCCTCGGCCGAGGCCTGCCATTCCTGGAGCGCGGTGAGGCCGGCCGGGATTTCGAAGTTCAATACCCCATTCAGGCTAGTGCCCGTGTTCGTGACGCTTGCCGCGGAGCCAGGCGCGCCAGTGGTGACGTCGCCGAGCGTAACGGTGGCCGAGATGCCGGGCACACCCTGGATGCCTTGCTCGCCCTGGGGAACCGCGATGTTGAAGACCGCAGCGGTCGACGTACCCGAATTGGTGACCAATGCTGCGGAGCCAGGCGCGCCAGTGGTGACGTCGCCCACAGCGATTGAAGCGGCGACGCCAGGTATGCCCTGAGGGATCGTAAATTCGAAGATCGCGGCCGAGGTGCTGCCGGCGTTCGTGACGCTTGCAGCAGTCCCGGGCGCGCCCGTGGTGGTGCCCCCGACTGACACCGTGCCGGACAGGCCAGGGGCGCCTTGGGGCCCCTGCAGCGCGCCGATATCGACCCAGTTGCCGTTGATCGAAGCGAAGCCATGGCCGGTCGCCTCGACGATGTAGGCGACCCCGCTGGGGGCGCCCACCGGCAGGTCGGCGACGGTGGCGACGGTCCCCTTGATGGCGATGGCCGAGAACTGGGTCAGCAGCGTGTTGACCGCGGTCGTCAGGTCAGTGACGCCGCTGGCCAGGGCGCCGGTGCTGACCTGCACATTCCACTGGTCGAGCAACGCCGAAAGCGCCGTCGCAAACGCGGCCTGAGCCGCCGCGCTCGTCGGAGCTTCGGCAAGCGCAGCGAAGACCGGCGCGGCGTCGGTGGCGAATGTCGGGTTGTCGATCATGGCCATGACCTAGGCGAGCCCCGCGAGCTTGATGTTGGCTTCGGTCGCCGACGTCACCAGGCGCTCGAAGTCGCCCAGGACGTTGGCGGCATTCTCAAACAGCGCCCGGTCCTGGTCGCGCGTGAAGAGCGGCAGCAAGGAGCGAACGGCGTTCGCCAGATCGCCGAGTTCCGCAACCTTGGCCTTGGCCGCCAAGTCCTGGAGCGGTTGGGCGCGGTGCTGAGCCAGGATCTGCTCGCTCATGCGGATCGCATTGAGCGCAGCCTCCGGCGTGACATTCGCCATGGTGAGGCCCCGCAGGGCTTCAGCGGTCAATTCGGCTTGGTCGGCCATGGCCGTCTCCCTACTCGGTCTTGAGGTCCTGGATGATCAGCCGGCAGGACGATTTCGACACCGCCGAGCCGTTGCCGCCAATCACCTGGGCCGTGACGGTCCAGGTATGCTGACCGGCGGCGGCGCCCGTATCGACGAACTGGGCCGACGTGCTCTGCGCGTAGCCGCCGGAGAAATTCGAGCTGTTCTCGCGGATATTGAGATCGAACGGCTCATCCAGCGGATTGCCGTCTCGAAGCAGCACCATGATGACTTGCTGATCGTGCGAGTTGTCGGTGTTCAGCAGCCGGATGGTGACGTCGATCTTCACCGGGCCACCACTGACTGTTTCAGTAAGGGTGGCGACGGCGACCGGAGCACTCCCCACAGAGCCCAAGCTCTGCACCGTTGTGTCGTTGATGAAGGGGGTATTGGTGATCGCGCCCGACGCTATCGCTGAGGTCTCAACCGTTCCCCCGACCAGCACGTTGCCGGAGATGACGACGTTTCCCGTCAGCAGGATCGTGCCCGAACTTCCATCGGCGACAATCTCCACAGAGGCCGAGCTGTCACCCGCAGCGGCCGTGAACGCGAGGAAGGCTACCGTCTTGCCCTCCACCGTCGCCAGCGCGCCGGCCTGCTCGGACACGGTGGCGCTGACGCCGTTGATGCCCGCCTGCAGGGTCGCCTGGGTCGATGCGATGGCTTGGGTCGTCTGGGCGCTGGTCAGGTAGTTGTTGGTCAGCGTGGCGCTGACGCCGTTGATGCTCGCCTGCAGGGACGTCTGCGCTTGGGCGATGGCCTGGGTCGTCTGGGCGCTGGTCAGGTAGCTGTTGGTCAGCGTGGCGCTGACGCCATTGATGCTCGCCTGCAGGGCCGACTCGGCCGCCGAGATGGCCCCCGTGGTCTGTGCGCTGGTCAGATAGTTGTTGGTCAGGGTGGCGCTGACGCCGTTGATACTCGCTTGCAGCGTCGTCTGCGCTGCTGCGATGGCCTGGGTCGTCGAGGTCGATGTGAGGTAATTCTGAGCGAGGTTCGCCGCTACGCTCCCCGTGGCGGCGGCCAGTTGGGTGAAGGTGGTCGCGAGGGCGACCCCGTTTTCATCCTTCACGGTAGCCGTGTTCAACACGAACCCGCCGCCGATCGGGTCCACCTCGCCTATCAGCGCCACCGTGGCGACTTGGTTGTCGAGCGTCTGCTGTGTCTGCGTCAGCGTCGCGCCGAGAGGTAGGCCCGCGACGGTGTACTGCTGGTCGTTCGCCGCGAAGAGCAGGTTGGCCTGCGCGATCGCACTGGCGAGCGCAGCTTCCGCCGCATCATCGGCCGCATCGGCTGCTGCGGTGACCTGTGCGATCGCCTGGGCGGCGGCCGCCTGTGCATCCGCGATCTGTTGGAGCACGGTCGGGACCGGGACCGGGCCAATGTTCTCGACGTTGACCGCTGTGCCGCCGCTATCGATGTAGGACACCAGCACCGCCGGGACCCCGGCGATTTCCGTCCAACTGACGTCGCCGACCTGGGCGCCATTCAGCTCCGCGGTGAACTCATAGGTCTCGCACAGATCCAGGTCCTGGAAGGCGTTGCCATAGAGATTGAAGCTCTGAAGTTTGACGCTGACTGTCTTGCCGACCTGGCCAGCGGCGTACGGAATGGGGATGACGGAGTTGTCCAGCCGCATGAACAGCGAGCCGGCCGGCTGGTCGGTGATCGTCGTCCCCTCAAGGCCACGACGAATATAGGTTCCCAGGTCGTACTTGTTGGCCGCGGTGAGCGTGGCCGCGCTGTAGGCGATGAGCTCGGTGCCGACCACGCAAAGCGTGGTCTGCGCATCCGCCGCCTCCTGGCTCGCGGTCGTCAGCGTTCCGTCCGAAGCGGTCAGGTCCACGCCTAACGTGGCGGAGGTGTCCGGATCGGGACCGACCGCGAAATCCGTCGTGGTGACGCCGTAACGACCCGGCTGGATGACCCGGCCCTGCTGGAAGAAGTCCTCGCCGTCCAGCGAGACCCACACGACCGCGCCACCCCAATCAGGGCCGCCCGATGTGGCGAGCCAGACCTCATAGGCGCCGTTCGTCAGCGACAGCGGCGGATTGATGATGGCCGGTGGGGCGCTGTCGCCAGGATCGATGGCGAAGTTGGCCGGAATGCCCAGGCCGTTTTGGCGGGTATAAAGGGGCGTATGAGCCGTACCGACCAGCATCTCCTCGACGGTGAACTGGATGGAACCGTCTTCCTGCTCCTCCACCTCGTTGACGCGGACCAGCGTCGGGGTCCCATCCGGCGCCGGTATCTCGATAAGGTCCATCGGGTCCAGCAGCCCGAAGAGTTCCGACATGAGGAACTGGGCCGTTTTCCGAAGGTTGGCCGATCTCTGTACAAGCAGTTGCGCGACGGTCGCCGCCACACCCGCATCGCAGATGGAGTCGTAAGAGACCCCGTCGCCTTGGTTCTTGCCTAAGGTATTGAACGCCGCCTGGTCGATCGCCGGGATGCTGTCGCTGGCGTACTGCTGCGTCCGATCAAGAAAGCCCAGCGTCATATAATTGTAGCATTGGTCCTCGGGTTTCAAATCCCACTGGATCGGATCCTGACCCTCGCTGCTCGGCAGAATATCGTCCCAGGTAAGGCTGTATATCGGCGTCAGATTCGGCGTGTAGGTCACGCCATTGGCGGTGATCGCCGTGTCGCCCAACGGCGCGACCTGGAACAGGCCCTCCGAGATAAAACAGTCCGAGTTGGAGCACGTCAGGATTTCCGTGATGAGATCGCCTGCCTGGCGACCACCATCCGCCACGGGGGATAGCAGCAGTCCCTGTGCGTAGCAGTACGTCTGGTAGACGCTCAGATCGGCGATGGCGCTAGGGCCAGGCCAGCGCGGCACGTCCGGCAGCAGATCCTGCATGATCTCGGCCGGGTTGGCGTCGTCGACGGTAGCGCCGTTCACGTTGCCGCGAACGAGGAACTGGACCTCGAAATTGAAATTTGGCGTCGTTGCCGAGGTGTTGAGGTTGTAGTTTTCCGCCGCCGCATAGGCGATGCCGGAGTAACCCAGCGCATCGGCCGGGTGATTGGACTGAAGATAGGTCCAGGGCGCCTGGAACACCTGGCCCAGGAACAGTTGCGTCAGGCCGGCCGCCTGGACCGGCGTCTTCGCCGAAATGACGATCGTTGTTCCGTTGACTTCCTTTGAGCCCGAGCCCTGAGCGATGAAGTAGGCGGAATCCTTATAGATCGTGCGGATGCCAGCGATAGGGCCGAGGCAGATCGCCAGAACGAGGGTGGCGAAATAGTCAAAATCTGGCTGCGCGCCGCCCCCCTTGCCGGTGGAGACCTTCTTCGAGCTGAAGTCCAGATAGTCGACCAGGTTGCAGCCGAGCTGGGCGGTCCCCCAGCCCTTGGCGATCGGAATGCCCTTGAGCGACGACTGGACGATGACGCCGTCGTACTTCTGGCTGGTCGTATGGGTCGAGCCACCCATCAGCGCCCCCAGAGGGTGTAGGCGAGCCGGTCACGGTTGCGCAGCTCTTCGTGCTGGCGGTAGTCGTCCACGGTCACCAGCCGGGCGCGGGCGAGCGCATGGATCACGATGCCCGGCTCCACGATGATCGCGCCGTGCGAGTAGGTGCGGCCGAACCGGAACACCATGAAGTCGCCAGCCTGCACGTCGGCCTCGTCGATCGGCCGGGCGAGCTTCTCAAGCCAGCCGAGATAGCGCTCCTCGCTGCGATGCATGTGCCACTGCGCGGGATACGCACCGACGTCGGTGGGCGGCAGGACGCCGGCGGCCTCATAGACCGCCAGCGGAAGCTGGGCGCAGTCCACGCCAGCACCCCTCAACCGCTGTCGGTGCGCATAGGGCGTCGCGAGCCAGGTCCTGGCTTCGGCGACGACCAGCGCGCGCTGGTCCTGCTCGGTCATGTAAAGATCCGTGAACTGAGATCAGGCGGTCAGGTCGGAAGGCCCGTGCTCGGCGGCGGCACAAACGGCGTGGCCAGGAACCGCTGCATCGCCGGCACGCCCGAGGGGACCGCGCCCTGAAAGCTGGTGCATGCCGCGATGGACAGCGCGCAGCCGGGGCAGACGTTGAAGGCGTCGCCGGCCTGCGGGACACTCGGAAACGGGGCCGTGGTGGTGATGCTGTCCGAAGCGAGGACCGTGCTCTTCACCGAGCGGGCGATGCCTGCATTGATCCCCGATGTGAAAGTCACCGTGCCCAGATCAAACTCGTCATCAGCAGCGACGATGGCGCTCTGCACGACGTTCGTCGCGCTGGACGCCACGCTGACCGTCGCCGACTTGGTCAGGCTGGCCAGGTCTACGCCGCAGTTGGCGTCGCCGAAGGTGTTGTTGCAAGAACTCTGATACCCGACCTTCGGGTACTCGGTATTCAGGCAGTCGCGCCAGTCGGTGCAGGTGACGACGACCTGGCTCTGGCCAAGCTCCTTGGGCTCGCTGACGCGGCCGGAGAAGCGGCAGAACGTGCCGACCGGCCCGACCGTCGCCATGTCCGAGAACGACGCCGCATAGGCCCGGTCTATGCGGACCGTTGCGCCGTCCAGGCCAAGCCCGAAGACGAAATCGCGCACGTCCTTGCCGGCGACCGTGAAGCGGCCGTCCCCGCAATAGATGTTGATGTCCACCGTGCCCGGCTGGATTCCGCGTGAGTTCTGCACGCCCGCGTCGGAGATCGGCGGCCCGAGAATCCACGTGTATGGGCCCGCAGGCTGCTGGTTGACCTGGATGGACGCCTCAACCGGGATGGTGCTTCCGCTCCAGCGGAGCACCGCGCCACCCTGCAGCGTGATCGTGTAGAGGTCGACCCGGAACGCCGTCGTCGCGTTTTCCATGAAGTTGGCCAGGGCGGCGGAGCATGACTTCACGGGATGACGCTCTCGAATTCCACGCCGTCCATGCTCCACAGCCCAGCCATCATCTGGGCCGGGTCCATGGCGTCCTGGGTGAAGTGGCACAGGAAGTAGAAGCGGCCGGACCAGGTGATCACCTGCCCTTTGACCGGCGGGGTCGGAAAGGTGATGACCCCGAGCGGCCCGAAAGCGACCCCCGTGGCCGCCGCGCCATTGATCAGCACCTCGGGACCGCCCGCCTCGCCGGGTATGCCCACGACGCCATAGATCGGCTCGACAAAGGGGAAAGCTGACGATCCGCCCACGGTTCGTGTGAGCTGGTAGCTGGTCGAGACGCCGTCCGCCTGGGCCACGATCTGGCTGGTGACCACGTTGTCGAACGGGTCCAACAGGTAGAAATCGTTCAGTTGGCCCTGGCAGTCGTTGAAGAAGGCGAACAGAGCGTCAATCTCCGCCACGCTCGGCTGATCGCGGATGACCCCGTACCCGACCTTGAATTGCCAGATCGGCTGGCCCTGCTGCGTTATCCTGATCTGACGGCCGGACGCGGCCTTCTTGATCGTGGTGTTCCACGACGGCGTCTTCAGCGCCCAGAAGCCCTGGCCCGGGAACTGCGGAAAGACCTCGATCGTCACGACGCCCCCACTCCGCTCATCGTCCCGTCGAACGCAGCGCGCGCCCGACCTGGCGCGAGACGCTGCGCAAGGCGGACGTGTTGTCGCCCATCTGGCTGTGGAGCGCCCTCATGGCCGTCGCGCCCCCCGATCCCCCGCCACCCCCGCGAACGCCGTTCGCTCCGCCATGGGCGCCAAGGGCGGCCATCAGTTGGCGGTTGTCCGCCGCGGGGATGATCCGTTCCCCCGCGTGGATCTGGGCGACCATGTCGTGCGGGACGACGTTGGTGCCCTGAGCGAAGGCGCCGAGCGAACCGAAGGCGAGCGCCGCCGCCGACATCGATGCGCCGAATTCAGGCGCCGAGAGATCCAGCGGGAACGGCGCCCCCGCCATCGACGCGACGCCGGCGGCGCCGGCGATGCCAGCGTAGGATGCGACCTGAGCCATGGCTACGGTACTCTGCGCAGCCTGTCCCGTAACCATGCCAACGATCCACTGCTCCGCCATCCGCTCAATGGTCTGGATGACCAGGTTCAGACCCTCTTCACCGATGTTGATGATGGCCTGGTTCCAGCTCTCGGTGCCCATCAACAGACCCTTGATCTGGGTGCCCGTGCTTGTGACCATCGGGTCGACATAGCTGTGCCAGGCCTGCTGGATGCGCTGGAAATCCTGGAGCTGCTGGTTGACCGACTGGTTCTGCATCACCCGCTGCTGGCTGTAGAAGTCGGCGTCGGCCTTCCTTTTGGTGGCGAGCGCCGCAGCGTATTGCTGGGAGTCCTGGCCGTAGGTCGACAGTGCCCGAGTGACGGCGGCCTCTCGCAGGGCGTCCTCCTGCGCATAGACGGCGCGGGTATCGGCCATCTGCTGCTCGGAAAGCCGCTGGTGGAGGGCCATGGTCTGGGCCGCAGCCGTCACGTCTCCGCCGGGGGAGTATTTCCCCTTCTCGTTGATCTGGCTTTCGGCCGTACGGGCGTTCTGCTCACGGATCGTTCGTTCGGCGGCAACGCCCGTCTTCAACTCCTCCAGCGCCTGCGCCTCACCCTCGCGAGCGATCTGCGCCATGGCGTGCTGGTGCTCACGCTCAGCCCCCTCGAATTGCTTATAGGCGTCCTGGTAGGCCGCCGACTGCTTGCCCTGGACAGACGCGATATACGCCAGCTTGGTATTCCAGTCCGCCTGCTCTTTAGACCAACTGTCCCGGTCTGCCTCCAATCCAGCGTTCAGACTGGCGACCCGTGCAGAGTAATCCTGATGGGCCAGCGATTTCTGCGCGTTGTAAATCTCGGTCTGGACCGAGAGCCACTCCTTGGAACCCTGCTTTGTCAAGGCAACCTTGGACTCCCAGAACTTCAGCTCTTCCTGCGTCTGGTCAGCGAAGAAATCCCTCGACTGGATTGTCTGCGCCTGTAACTGTTCCCGCCACTCCGAGACCTCATCGGGCCCCTGCTTCGGCTTCTTTTCCTTCGGGGTGTCCGATTGGCGTGCCTGGGCGATGTCTGCATCCGCCTCCTTGTTGATCTCGGCGGCCTGCGCGTCGTGATCACCCTTGGATATCTTCCCGGACGCAAGGTTTTGATCCAAGCCGGCAATAGCGCGCGAGCGGGCCTGGTTGAGATCATCAACGGACTTCTTCAGCTTTTCGCCGGAACTGCGACTCTCCTCGTATTTCTCGCGCAGCGTCGCCTCGGCGTCGATCGCCTGGGTGTTGATCGTGGCGGAGTGCTGGCGCGCCTCAGCGGCCTTCTCCTCAGCGGCCTGAGCCTCCTGCCAGTGCTTGAGCTGACCCTGGAGTTGCCCCTGCATGCTGTCCTGATCGACATGCTCCCCGGCGTAACGGGTCCCGTGCTGAGCCTGAAGGGCCGCGAGTTGCTGCTGGATGGCGGCGATGTGCTCGGTCGGCGTCGCGTCGCGCCCAAAGCCCTTCAGCGCCTCCCACGCGCCGCCGATGGCGCCGGTAATTCCTCGCCAAGCCTTTTCCAGGACGCCTAACTTCTCAGGCGCCGTCGCGCCGAGATAGTCGTAGACGTCCTTCGCCGCCTCGTACTGCGCTTCTTCCTGACGCCCCTCCCGCTCAAGGGCGGCGATGTGGTTGAACTGTGACGCCGTGAGCTGATGGTAATGGTCGGTATACTCTTGGGCGAATTTCGCGACCCCATCCTTCATCTGCTCGAACTCACCGAGCATCTTGTCGGTACCCTCGCCCGTGAGACGGCCCATGATTGTGGCGTCGTCGGCGATCAGACGCAGAGTGTCTCCGGTGAACCGTCCGGTCCCGATAAGCTGGGTCAGCGTCGCCCGTGCCTTTCCGACACCCGACTGCGTATCATCGGCGATATGCCGGGACATCTCCTGGAATGCCGACGAGGTCAGCGCGGCGAAGCCATTAGTCGCCCGCATGGCGTTATTGAACTGGCGCACCTCAGCCGCGCCCCGTATGGCGGCGTACACGACCCCGCCCGTCACAAGCGCGACGGCAGCCAGGCCAAGGCCCACCGGGCTCAGCACGGCCTCCAGCAGACCCATCCGCTGCGCCAGAATGGTCGCCGAGCCGGCCATGCGGCTGAAGTTGCCGCGGGCGGCCTCGCGGCCAAGCACGATCAGCTCGCGCGTGACGCCCGCACTGCCGACGTGCAGCCCCTCCATGGCGACCGTGGCTTCCTTGGTCCCGGCGGCCAGCGCCCCAACGCCAGCCGTGCCGCCGCCCAAGCCCTTTATCTCGCGGTCGATCAGGGCGATCTGGTTGCGGGCCTTCTGGGCCGCGTCCGCAGCCCCCAACATCCCCTGCTGCAGCGCCGTCGTACTGCCGCTCGCATTGGCGGTGCGCGCGAAGTCGGTGAGATCCTTCGTCGCCGCCTTCAACTCGGCGGAGAGGATGGCGCGCTTGACCTGCAGGTCAGCGACGTCTGCCGTGACCGCGACGGCGATATTGTTCGGCACGGCTTACTCCGTCACATCCGGGAGCGGGCTCACCCACACTCCCGCGTCTTCCTCCGGGCCGCCGGAAGCGAACGCCGTTCGCTCCGGAGGCGACCACCACTTGTTTCCGGCGAAATAGAGGGCCGCGAACTGGTCGACCGGAGGTTCCTCAGCGAGCTGCTGGGACATCTCAACGAACAATGGCCAGGTGAGGTGGCTCCACCAGTACTCGCGGGTGTGGCCGAAGTAGCGGCAGGCCCGCAGGACCACACCTTCCCAGTTTGGCTCGGGGACTAGGCCGCCCCGCTCGCTTCCCCCGGGGCTGGCTGCTCCCCGCCAGCAAAGACGAACAAGCCGGATTGGCGGCGCGCGGTGAGCCATGCCATCTGGCGCTCCGCTTCCGTGCTCCGCAGCACCGCGAACTCGCCCTTCGTCAAGGTCGGGTGCGCCGCCTGCAGCGCCGCGAGGACCGGCCCCATCACCAAGCGGTCGTACTCTTCGTTGGATAGGCCATCGAGCAGTTGCCCCATGACGCGAAGCTGGCGATTACCCCGTTCGGCGGGACTTTCCTCCGCCTCCGCCGGCTCGGCTGCCGCCGCCGCGTTGATCATGTCATTGAGTTCGATCAGCTCGCGGCGACACTTCTTCAGGTCGCTCCACACCAGTTCCGGGACCGGCCAGAGCTGCTGGCCAAGCGTCACGGCCGGCGTGGTTTCCGCGTCGAAGGCGGCAGGTTCGGTCATCGGTAGGCCTCGGTCATGCGGCGCTTGACGCCCTGGACCATCTCGGGATGGTCCAGGGACTGCACGGTGATTTTTCCAAGAATGAGGTCGGTGGACAGGTCGAGGTCGCCGATCCGCGCCAGGACCGCGAGGAGGTTGCGCCGGTTCCACCGCACGGCGCGAAGATCGGCGCAGGGAATGGGCGGCTGGCGCCGGAGCACCAGGTGCTCGGTTATCTTACGGCCGACGAAACGCACCGCGCGATCCACCTCGAGCTCCGACATGCGCATGTCGGTCATGACGCGAGCCAGCGGAACACCGTTGGCGATGTTCTGGAACGCCAGGCGTCGACTAGCGCCCAGCGCCCGGCGCTCCAGTTCGGTCATCAGGCGGCCTCGGCGAACGTCGCGGTGCCGAGCTCGTTGTTGCCGTCGGCGCAGGCAGTGTATTCCAGCGTGTTGCTGGCGAAGCCGCTGGTCTTCAGCGAGACGCCGCCGCTGGAGGCGATGCAGCTATTGAACACATACATGTCCTGCTCCGCGCCCCAGGGCAGCACGTGAACCGCCTGGAAGCTTCCGGTCAGACCCTGAAGCTGGTTGGTCAGCGCCACCGTCTGGCCCGTCGTCGCCACCGAGTAGATGTAAGAGATCTTGACGTTTGAGTTCGCGTCGCCGGCGCCGAAGGTATACTTGCCCTTGTTGGCCCCGGACGTCTGCACCGAGTAGGACAGGCCCGCCATTTCCGAGCCCGCCGCAACGCAGCTATAGACCACTCCAGTCTCCGCGTTGACGACGCCCAGATCGAACTCGTAGTCCGTGGCGTTCGCCACCGTAACCAGGAATGCAGTGGCGGCGGGGACGGTAGCGGCTTCGCTGTCGGCCTCCAGGAAAGACCCCGTGGCCGCCGAAGCGCCGAAGATCATGTCGTAGATGATGCCCGAGCTGGTCTTGCCGTACTCGACCTTGCCGGTGACCTCCAGTTCGCCGGCGCCGACCGCGACCGCGAGCTGGTTTTCGCCATACAGGCTCTCGACCTTGCGCTTGAAGTCGATCGACTGGCTCTGCGGAACCAGGGCGCGGCGCGGCGTGGGGTTGACGATGTTCGCGGTGGCGAAGACGCGACCGGCCCCAAACGTGGGCTTGCCGCTGAGGGGCTGTGACATGGGATCTTCCTTTCCTGTCGATCGTGCGGAGCTACGAATTACGCCGGGGGCGTGGCCGCTTGCGCGGCGTCGGCGGCGGCCGGCGACTTGACCTCGGCCGCCGGGACCTTCGTCTCGACCCCGACGCCCTCAAGGCTTGAGATCAGCGCTGGCAGCGCCTGCGCGACCTGATTGTAGGCTGGAGTGTCCCGAGCAAGCGGTCCGTTGGCCAACCGCTGGCGGAACCATTCGTTGACGACATCGGCGGTGGACATGACGGCTCCTCAGGGCAGCGTGATGCGGATCGGGATGCGGGAAATGCCTTGGTCGCCCTGGTCACCTGGCGAGTAGTCGCTGCGGCCCTGGATGCGGCACCAGTAGACCATGCCGCCCAGGGTGAACCTCGGGTCGCCGTAATCGCCGTCCGGGGCTAGGCTCTGACGCACCAGCTGGTCCAGGTTACTCAGGGCTTCGTCCGGCACGGCGTCGGGATCTGTTCCCGCCGTGGAATAGATCCAGGCCTCACATTCGAGCGTGGTGATCGAAAAGAAGCCGTCGGGATCATAGTCGTCCGTCGTCCCGACCCTGCGCAGGAACAGCGCCGGCTGCGTCTTCACTTGGGACCAGTGCCGCAGTCGTCGGCCGACCGTCAGAAATCCGGTCGCGAACGCCGCGCCTGATCCGCCCGCGGTTACCGGACCCGTCAGCGTCAGCGTGCCGGCGTCGGTATCGACGGACTGGATAAGAACCCCCTTACCCACACCCGGCCCGAAGACCGGCAATCCGGCGAACAGAGCGCTCACCGAACTGACGTTTTCGAGGACCGGGCCCCCAACGGTCGCGTCTGCCGTGAAGTTGATTACGGCCGCCGCGCCGAGGTGCGCGAACAGCGCCGACATCACGGGTTCGAAGGCGTCATTCATCCATTGACCCCAGCGGTGGCCTTCGCGACGACCGCGTTCAACCGCGCGACAATCTCCGGCTGCATCTGAGCGAGCGGGCCACGTTCGAACGCCACCTCGGCGATGTCGGCCGTGCGCGTATAGGCGCGCACGATCACTGCTTGGGGCTCCGCGAGCTTGAGGCTCCAGTGGTGGTCCAGCAGCATCGCATGCGTTCGGACCTTGGTTGCGGCGCCCGCGCCGTACTCAAGGGCCACCGCCTTTGGGATGTCCTGGGAGCCCTTCTCGCCAGCGATGTCGACATAGCCCGAGATCCGGCTCGGATCGGTGAACAGGCGCACCCGCTCTTCGCTTCGCAACCTGCCGGTTTTCACCGGCGTCGCAGCCTGCACACGGGCGAGCAGCTCGTTGGCAAGCGTGTTGATTTCGTCCTTCAGGGCGTCATAGAGCGCGTCGGGGAACTCATCAAAGCGCAGGCCGACCTGGCGGACGCCGGTGACGTCGATCCGAATGGCGTCCATCACGCCACCGTCGGCACGCGGTAATCGTCAAGCATGCCTTCGATATCGGGCGGGAACGGGCCCTTCTGGCCGGGCGCGCCGCCGAACCACCAGCGCTCGGTCCCGACGCCGGGCGTCTCCCGCATGATCAGGTCTGGGTCGCGATCCCTGGCGGAGTAGCGGCCCGTGATCAGGCGCAGACAGATCTCTTCCAGCTCCGGCGGGACGTGGAAGGTGGCGTAGGCGATCGCCAAGCTCTCGCCCGCATCGGCCGCGTTGAAGTTGAACAGCCCCACTGGCGGCGCACCGCCCGCGGTGGCGACCAGGCTATACTGACCCTTGACCGGATTAACAGGGACCGCATCGATGCGGCCCCCGCTGGCATAGTCCATCGATACAACGCAGGAGAACGGCGTTTGGGACGCCGTCACCTGAAGGGGAGCCTCAACCGGCACAGCGCCGGCCTCGCGCACCAGATGACCGAACCCGGCCGTGTAGATCACGGTGACCGGGATCGCCTCCCAGGTGTCGCCGGCCCCGGTGAATGGGTTGAGCCGCAGTAGCCGGCCGGTCGTCGGATCGACACGATAGTCACGGTCCGGGCGCAGCACCTGCAGCGTGCCCGGCGCCAGCGACTGCCCCACCCAGGCCACATCGAGCACTGGCCAGCGGCTGAGCTGTAGTTGCGGAAAGCCGCCCGGCGTCTGGTAAGGATAAGGGTCCTGCTCGACGTCGAAGAGATCCTTGACCACCTCGGGCACAAACACCCGCTTGGTGTGCGTGGCGATGGAGCCCGACACCTGCGCGATCGCGCGACAGAGCCAGCGGTCATCGGATGTATCCGTCGCTTCGATCGACAGCTCGTCCTTGACCGTCTCCAGACAGACCAGGTCATGCCGGATCGCTCGGGATAACACCGTGGTGACAACGGAATAGCCCACGGTGCGCGCTCAGTATTCCGCGACGATGTTGGTCGCCGTGGTGCCGGTCGCCAGCACCTGGGCCGCGCGGACGTAAAGATATGTCCCCGCCGGCACGGCGGAATAGGTCACGGTCGCGCCGCCGGTCGTGACCAAGGCAACCGACCCAGCGCCGCCGATCCACAGCCGCTTGGACGCGACGGGAAGCACGCTTGAGTTGCTCGGCGCCACGGCCGCAGCATTACTTGCGGGCGAGAGCAGGTCATCGCTGATGTTGGCGTATCTGTCGTTGGCGGCGCCCATGGCCCTACCTCGTGCTACGGCGGTCCGGCGAACCGGCCGGGCGGATGGGTTTCGGCATCGGTCGACGCGGCGCGTCTGGACCGGTTGGCTTCGCGGGGGGCGGCCAGGTCTCGCTTGCCGAGATCTCGCCAGAGGCCAGGAGTTGCTCCGCCACGCCATCCGACACCAGGCGGTTTTCTCCGGCGCAGTGCGGCGCCATAGCGCACGCGAACGTGACCAGCTTCATGAGGCGGCTCCGGACGGGAAGATGAGGCGGGAGCCGAACAGCCCCCGCCATAAGCAGACGAGCCGTCAGGCCGCCGACAACAGCGACTCGCCGCCGAACACGATGTCCGCCGCGACTTCGACGGTGGGGGTCTCGCCGCCGGTTAGGGTGACCAGCGTCACTGCCCGGACGTAGCGGTTGGCGCTCGACAGGTCGATCGCCACCGAGTTCTCGGTGGCCGCGGCGGTCAGGGCGACGGTCTGCGCCACCGTCGCGCCGCCGGGGGCGTCATAGTCCGCCCAGGTGACGTCGTCAGGGGAGTGCTGAAGCTTGGTCTGGACCGAAACGCCGGTCGGCGCGCCGGCCTCAGCCCCCACCAGCTGGTGCAGCACGCAGGACAGCGCCATGTTGTGCGCGAAGCGATCGATGCCCGCGCCATTGACGTTGGCGGCGACGGCCTGGGGAAACACGCTGGTCGCGATCGCGATGTACGCGCCGATGTTGTGTTGCAGGGCGGTGCCCATGGAGGGTTTTCCTTCCGGATGCGAGAGGTGAGAGGTGAGAGGTGGCGGGGCGCCGGAAGCCAGCGCCCCGCCCGGCCGCGTGGCGCCTTAGGAGATCGCCGGCGCCCAGCGCACGAACTGGATCACCGCAATCGCCTGATCGTGGCGCATCTGGAAATCGTGCTCGGCGATCGCCCGGATGATGGTCTGGTCGTTCTGGAACGCCGACCAGGTCGTGCCGCTGGCGTCGACGTAGGTCCCCTCGCGCGAGATCGCCAACTCCAGGCTCATGGAGTCGAGGATCATCGCTTCGGTCATCTCGACCAGGAACACGAACGAGCAATCCTTGTTCGCGCCCTCGGGGTCCCAGTAGTTGTTGCCGATCTGGGTCGACTTCTTGAAGGGGTAGCCGAGCAGCGTGCCCTTGGTCAGTTCGTCGCGGTAGACGTAGACGCCAAGCGAATTCTGGACGTTGAAGAGGTAGTTGTACGAGCGCGGGCTCATCAACCACACGCGCTTCACGTCCGGCACGTTGGCGGAATCCATCCGATTGACCGCCCCGCCCAGCTCGGCCGCCACAGTGGCCAGGGTATAGTTCTCGTTGGAGGTGATGAAGTTGCCTCCAGTCGTATTGGCCGCGTCCACCGCATTGACGGCGGCGGTGGAGGCGGCCGTGGTCGACCAGGCGCCCGGCGTGCCGCCTTGGCGCTGGACCCAGCGGTTGGCGAAGTTCAGGAAGCCCATCGGGGTGTCCTGGGTCCCGGCGCCGAATATGAAGGCCAGGTCTTCGGCCAGGGCCAGAACCTTGACCAGGTCGTCCCGGACGAAGGCGTCCACCGCCGGGTCGGCGTAGCGCATCATGTCGTTGCTGACGGGGACCAGGGCGGTCAGCTTTTTGAAGCTGGCGACGATCTGGTTCAGCGTCTGCTGCGAAGAGCCGATCTTCGACACCTCGGACCCGTAGTTCGCGCTCGCGGCCGACGCCTGCCCGGGCAGCGTCATGGTCCCACGCGGCATCGGGATCACCCGCGGGTTCGACGCACGCACGACAGCGAGCGGGCGAAGCAGCTCGATGATCTCGTTCATGTAGTCGGGCGGGACGATGAAACCGCCCGACGCGCCGGCCGAGGTGACCAGGGCCCGGGTGACGGGATGGTCTTCGCCATAGAGCGCCGCAGACTCGTCACGCGCGACCCGGACGATGCCGCCACCGCGGCCGAGCATCTTCATGGCGCCACCGATCACGAGACCCTTCTCGTAGTTCGCATGACCGCGCTCATAGGCGTCCGGCTTCACGGTCGCCGGGTGGTGGCCTTCCTGGCCCGCGACCGGCACAGCGGTCGTGGCGACCAGCGCCAGGGCGTCGCGGGCGCGTTGGATCTGGCCGTCCAGATCCTCCACGGCGCGCTTCTTGACGCCGTAGTCGGTCTGCTCTTCGGCAGTGAGGGTCGGCTTGTCGGCAACCGCCTTGAACGCGTCAAAGGCGGCCGCACGCGTGCGAACCAGGTCGTTGACCTTGGTCATAGGCGAGCTTCCTTATAAGGGGATGACGCGCTTTTGGGGCGCGCCGGCAGCCGTTGCCCAAGCGGCGGTTGAGGCGTTCGCCAGCGGCGAATTCTTAGACGGAGACGCCCAGGGCCAGCGCTTCCACCTGGCGGCGGCGGAAGTCGGGGCTCATGCGCGAGCCTTCGTCCACCTGGGTTCCGTCGGACTCCTGGATGGTCTCGGTGGCGGGGTCCCCAGAATCGGAGACCCCGGCGCGGTCCATCATGTCGTCAACCGCGGCCATGCCGGCGCTGTGGCAGCGCATGGCGCTGCGATGCAGATCCATGGCCTCTTCGTGCTTGCCCTTGGCTTCCTGCAGGCACTTGACCGTGTCGGCCGACAGCGTCTTGCCGGCGCGCAACTTGGCCTGCGCCAAGCCGCGACGGAACATACGCACCGCCGGCGACGACGCGGCGGCGATGTGCCGGCGCTCCTCCACGATCAGGATGTCGTCGTCAGCGTCGTCATCCTCGCAAGGCTCGACATCGAGGCCGGTGATCGCCTCCTTGATCTCCTCGGCGGTCATGGCCAGCAGAGCGTCACCGAGGCCGTTAAGGGTAGCGGCCAGCATGCCGGGAACCTTGCTGGCGTCGCCCTCAATGGCCGACTCGTACTTGGCCATGTCCACGTGCCAGCCGAGCTCCTCGAACAGGTAGCAGAGCTGGGCCACCTGGTAGAGGCCACGCTTGAACGTGATCGCGCCGCTGCGAACGGCGTTCGTTCGCGTGACATTCGCACGCCGCGCGGGCGCATCGGCCCCGACCTTTTCAGCCTCAACCATGCTCGCGTCTCCATCGTTTGACCGGGCCGTCACCACAGCGCCCGGGTCCGCCGGCACGCTGACCGGCGAAAGCTCCAATAACTCCCACCTGCTGATGCGCTGGCCGCCGCGGGGCTTCTTCGGGTCCAGTGGCTCCATCTCGATCGGATCGAAGCCGACCGAAACGGCGCGGATCACGCCGGCCTTCATCAGGCCACGGACCTCATCAGCCTTCGGTGAGATGCCAGGCGGCGCGAAGCGGATGCGTGCCGAAAGCTGGTCAGGACCAACGTCGATGTTCTCAGCGTTGCCCACCGGGTTGTCCGGGTTATGCGACCACAGCACGATCGGGTTGGCGCGATAGTTGTCGAGCACGCAGCCTTGCGGGATCAGGATGTGGCCGTCCCGCGCGAGGGCGTCGGTCGACATCACAACCTCAACCTCATCATCGCCAAGCGCGTTGATCTGCGCCCGAACAAGCTTGCGCATGGCGGTCATGGCGACTCCTTAGTTCTGCGGCGACGCGTCGGCCGCGCCCTGACCCGTCGTTTGCGTCGCGCCCGTTCCCGCGCCGCCCAATCCGACCGTTCCGCCGCTCGGGCGCCCCGCACCGTCGGGGGCTTGGCCGCTGACGTTGGAGCCTTCGGCCGCCATGTTGGTCGGCATCATCAAGCGGTCGCCCCCAGGCAGGGGGGGGAGGCCGCGCGCGGCGCGCTCTTCGTTCTGGGTGGTGATCCCGCTGAGCACGTTCAGCCGGGAGACGTTGGCCTGGGTGGTGATATCGGCGCGAAGCAGTTCCGGCAGGTCGTGCTTGAGGCGGAGCTGTTCGTCGCGCGGCAGTCTCCGACCTCTCGCATCCCTGTCCAGTCCGAAGGTCCAGGCGAAGCGCTTTTCGAAGGCGGTGGCGCGCCACGTTACCGCGGAGTTGACGTAGTCCTGGTCCTGGGCGGTGATCGGCTGCGGGTCGCTGCGCTTGTCGGCGTAAAGGCCGATCTTGTGCGGCGGGACGCCGAAGAAGCGGCAGACGTCTTCTGGCTGCCATTGGCGCTGGGCGATGAACTGCAGGTCCACCGACGTCAGCTGCAACGCCACCGGCTCCAAGCCATCTTCCAAGACCACGGTCTTGCCAGTGTTCTGATAGCCTGCATGCAGATCGTCGAACTGGGTCTTCAGTCGCTTGGCCGCGGCGTCGGTCAGTTGCTTAGGCGACTTCAGCCAAGTCGACGGCCTAGCGCCATTGGCGATCCAGCGGCTGGCCTGCTGCTCCAGCGCCATCGAGAGCCCGATAGCATCGCGCGCCAGGCCGATGGTGGAGACGCCGACCAGCGAGTTGAAGGTCAGGCCGCGCAGGTGAAAGACGTCGTCGGACGGGATCGCCACCGGGAAATCGCGCAGCATGGCGATCTGCCAGAGGCCGAGGCGGTTCATGTTGATGAAGACGTTCCCGTCGGCAGCTTCGAGCACCATGGCGGCGTCGGGGTTGACGGGGATAAGCGCGGTCGGGTCGCCGCGGCTGTCGCGCTGGATCGGAGCGTAGCAGTTGCCACGCAACAGGTAGCCGACCCACATCTGGAACGCGAACTCGAACCACTCTTGTTGCGGGTTCGGCCGCTCGAACAGTTCATAGAGCGGATGATCGTCCTCGCGCTCTTCGATCCCGTCTTTGCTGCGGCGGTAGAGGTAGGGGGTGCAGCGCGCCAGGTCGGTGGCCAGGCGAGTGACGCAGCCATAGACGGCTGAGACCGTCATCGCCGTGGCTTGGCTGATCTGCGCACCAGACGCCGACGCTACCGACCCCAGCGGCGGGATCATGCCATACGACGGCGTACCGGCGCTCGCCCGCTGCTGGACCGGCGCGGCGATGCGACTGAGCAAACCCATCAGGCCGAGATCCTGCGCGCGATCAGCCATGCCCCGCCGAGGAGGAAGACGCCGCCCACGATGAACGCCGCCGGCCGATAGATCAGATCGACACCAAAGACGATCAGGCCCGCGCCGGCGAAGGCGGCCGCATCAAGCACGGCTCCGGCGAGTTGAGCAGCGAACGGCGTTCGCTGGGACGCTTCGGTCATGGGAGCCTCAGAGAACCAGCAGCCCACGGTCTTCGTAGACGGAGCGGCGCGCTTCAGGGTTGGTCGCCATCACGGTGACGGCATCGAACAGGGCCATGGCCGGGTCTATCTTGGCGTCGCCGGCATTCTGCTTGGTGGCGCGGATCGCTGTCGCGGTCGCCTCGATCTTGAGGTTGGCGACACACCAATCCATCATCGGCTGATCGGCGTGGAGCAGGGTCCCGTTGGCGAGCTTGCGCTCGGCGGTTTTGAGCGCGTTCATCATGGCGTAGCCCTGGGGGGCGCCGATGACGTAGTCGAAACCGCTCTCGCGGTTGTCCGTCGTAACGTTGATCTCGTCCAGGGCGTCGATCATCTCGCCGAGGCCAGCGGGGTCAGCGGCGACGCAACAGAGCAGGCCCGCGTCGCGGATCTGGCGCACGATGCTGACCATCTCCGCAATGTCAGCCGGCCATCCGTTGATCATGGCGCCGTCATCGAGAATGGTCAGATCGCCCGCCGCCTCGAAATCGAGCAGCTTACTCTCAATGATCTGACGGCGATCCAGCACAATGCGGTGCGCCCATGCATGGCTCCAGGACAACCAGCGCTTGATCCGCTTGCGGCCGTTCACCGCTTCCTGGGCCTCCTCCGGAGCAGCAGCGGCAGCGACCTCGATCTCCGTGGTTTCGCGGCCGAGCACGGTCATGCCGTAAAGATCGTCCAGGCCGCCACCATCCAGACCAACCACGATCACCTCGCAGCGGGCGATGATGTCAGCCAGCGCAATCTGCTTATCAGCGCGGCGCTTCCAGAATTCCGCGCCCGCCCAGCTATCGGAGCGGGACGCCATGCCGGGCTCGACGTTGAGGTGCTTGGCCAGGAACACCTGGCGGCCATTCCCCGACGGCGGCAGTTTGCGCAGCTCGTCGATCAGCCAGTCGATGTCGACCGATCGGCCGAGGTTGGGGTTGGTGATGTAGAAGTTCTCGGGCCGAAGGTGGGCGCCGCTCTTCAGCATGTGCTCTGGAAATTCGAAGAGCACCGGCAAGCTGCGCGGGTCGTCTACCTTTCCATCCCGCACACTGCGGAAATACTGAAGCTTGGCCCGAAACACGCCGGCGGGCGGTTCATCCGACTGGGTCGAGAGGTAAATCACGAAGCCTTCTGGCCGGGCCACCAGGCCGCCGGTCGCCTCGCGCAACATGGCGTCGGCAGCGGCGCGCTTGCCGAAAATCCACAACTCGTCGATCAGGACGAAGGCCGCCTTCTTACCCGACACCACGTCGGAGTCCGCCGCGACTACCTTGAGCACCGCTTTCGTGATGCGGTGAGTGACGGTGCGGATGTGCTCCTGGACGTGGAGCAGGGCCCTAAGCTCTTCGTCCTCCGCCACCATGTCCTTCGCTGGACCGAACGCGTTGTCGGCGACTTCCTTGGTCGGGGCCAGAATCAGCAACTCGCCCGAGTGACGCCAGTTGCGGATGAGCGCGGTGATCATGATCCCGGCCGCCAGCGTCGACTTCATGTTCTTCTTGCTGATCAGCAGGAAGAACTCGCGGATCAAGCGGCGGCCGGTCGCGGCGTCGTACGCGCCGAACACGGCGCGGACAAAGTCGAACACCCACTCTTCGCAGGCTTCGCCGAAGGTGGGCTTTCCCTGCACATCGACGATGCGCAGCGACTTGAAGACCTTCAGCGCCTCCTCGGCTTCGTCGACGAAGATCGGCGCTGGGATCAGCGAACGGCGTTCGGCGATCCGCGCCTGCCAGTCGACGCAGGCGGTGGAGTGCATCAGTTGACC
>JBARAK010000033.1:0-13698 GCA_049791955.1 Caulobacteraceae bacterium | reverse complement strand
GGCTGGAGGACGGCTGAAGGGCCGTTCGATGGCTCCTTTGGCAGTGTTTTGGTGATGTTGAATAGAGGGCGTGGTGGCGGGAGGGGGGTCGGGGGCGGAAGGCAAGATGAAGCAATGGCGCCATCCCTGCGGGTCGTCGCCATAAGGGCTTGTCTGCACATCTTTTTTTAGGCTTGCCTGTGGCGCCACACGCAGCTCGGTGGCGCCATGCTGGCGCAAGTTTCTGATTTTTCGATCAAATTCATAGCGCCAATTACAGGATCGCTTCGGCAATCCCATGCTCTGTAAGGCCCGCTTTTCCACCGGCCTTGAGGGCTGCTTCATGAGCGACGACGACTTCGAACCGCATCTCGGGAAGATCCGAAACGTGGGCAGCAAGCGGGCGCGCAGCTACCTCTCCCAGGTCCTACGCGCCACGGCGCTAGCCGGCGGCGGCCGCTACGGGCGCATGGTCGGTAAGCGCGGATTCCTTGGCAGTCGGATCGGCCTTGGCGCCGGCGCCGGCCGCGTGCTGGGCGCTCGGGATCGCTACGCCACGTTCCGGACCCGGCGCGTGATCGTCAAGTTCAGTCTGCCGAAGGTCTCAGGAAAGGGCCTGGACGCCGCGCGAAACCATCTGCGCTACGTCCAGCGCGATGGCGTGACCCGGGACGGCCAACCGGGCCAGCTCTACTCGGCCGCTGACGATCGCGCCGACGGCAAGGCCTTCCTGGGGCGAGCCGAACAGGACGGCGACACCCGGCAGTTCCGTTTCATCGTCTCCGCGGAAGACGGCGCCGAATACGAAGACCTGATACCCCTCACCCGCCGCCTCATGACGCAGGTTGAAGAGGACCTCGGGACTAAGCTCGACTGGGTCGCCGTGGATCACTTCAACACCGGCCATCCCCACACCCACATCATCGTCCGCGGCCGAAACGATCAGGGCGGCGATCTGATCATCGCTCGGGAATATCTCACCGAAGGGATGCGCGAACGGGCGGCGGAGCTGGTGTCCCTCGACCTCGGCCCCAGGTCCGACCAGCAGGTCGAGGGGCGGCTCCGCGCGGAGGTCGAGCAGGAACGGCTCACCAGCCTCGACCGCGCGATGCTGAAGGATATGGATGATGATCGGCTGGTCGCCGCCACCGGGCGCAATCCCTTCTGGCAATCGCTCCGCGCTGGTCGGCTGCAGAAGCTGGAACGGCTAGGCCTGGCCGAGCCCGTGGCTGCCGGGCGATGGCGGCTCGATCCCGAGTTGGAGACCACGCTCCGCCGCATGGGCGAGCGGGGCGACATCATCAAGACCCTCTACCGCGACCTGACCGAGAAAGGCGTCGATCGCGGCGCGGGCACCTACGCCATCTATGATCCCGCCGCCGCCGACGATCATCCGCTCGTAGGACGTCTGGTTCGCCGCGGCCTCTCCGACGAGTTGCAGGATCGCCACTATCTGATCGTCGACGCTGTCGATGGCCGAGCCCACTACGTCGACATCGGCCGGGGCGACGCGACGGACTTCGTCGCCGAGGGCGCGATCATCGCGCTCACGCCCCGCCGGGCAGAGGTCCGCGCTGTGGATCGCACAGTGGCGGAGATCGCTGCGGCCAATGCCGCCCGCTACAGCGTCGACATCCACCTTAGCCATGATCCCAACGCGCGGGTCCCGTTCGCGGAGACCCATGTCCGCCGGCTAGAGGCGATGCGCAAGATCGCCGGCGTCGTTGAGCGCGACGCAGACGGAACCTTCGTCATCGCCCCGGACCACCTGGCGCGCGTCGCCGCGTTCGAGCAGCGGCAGGTGAAAGCGACGCCCGTGCAGGTGCAGACGCTCTCGGCCCTTCCCCTCGATCGTCAGGTCAACGCCGACGGGCCGACGTGGCTGGACCGCCAACTCGTCGGCGACACGCCCGAGACGGTGCGAGACAGCGGCTTCGGCCAGGCTGTCCGTGGCGCGCTCGCCCAACGGCGCCAGTGGCTGATCGCCCAGGAGCTGGCGCGGGAAGACCAGGACCGCATCCTCTACCGAGCCAATCTGCTCGCCGTCCTCCAGCGTCGAGAATTGGCGCGCGTGGCGGGGCAGCTCTCCGGCGAGCTCGGGCTGGACTACGTCGAGGCGCGACCAGGCGCGCGGGTCGTGGGCGTCTATCGCCGGGCCGTCGACCTCGGCGGCGGGCGGTTCGCAGTGATCGAGAAGAGCCGGGAATTCACGCTTGTGCCGTGGCGACCAGTGCTGGAGCGGAGCCTGGGGCAGCCGGTCTCCGGGATCATGCGCGGCGACGCCATCTCCTGGACGCTCGCCCGGCAGCGCGGAGGCCCGTCGCTATCATGATCTGCGTTCACATCGCGGCCGCGGTCTAAGACCGCATCGGCGCGGCAGTATTGGTGCATGAAAAACAGATGCCCTACACTCTGTCCATCATCGAAGACTGAAGACCAATGTTGAGGGCATTCTTCGACGACAGCGGTAGTCACGCTAAGTCGGATGTGACCGTAATGGCCGGCTTGATCGCCGCCGAGGCCGATTGGAAGCCGTTCGAGTTAGCTTGGCGGAAATGCCTCGACGACTTTGGTCTCCGCGCAATGCACATGAGCCATTGTGTCAACGCGAATAGGGAGTTTCGGGATTGGAGCCGCGATCGCCGCGATTTGGCGATCGCACGTTTTCGGAATGTACTTACGAGCCGTCCGATCTTGATGCTTGCGTCGGCGGTCCATCGAGAAGATTGGGAGAACGCCTGCCGACGAGAACCGGTTCTGGAATCCCTTTTCCCGACCGCGTTGGATTTCTGCTTCCACGCATGCATGCACTATGCGCTTATCTGGCGGCGCGTAGGAGCTCCGTCGGGCGAGCCCGTCCACGTGACAATCGATCGGCGCGACCAAAATCTTCCCCATTGGGAGCCGAGCGCGCGCTCATTTCAGGAGACGTGGTCCGAAAGGTTGACCGGGTTCGCATTCGAAAGCGCGACGACAGCATTGCCTCTTCAGGCGGCGGACATGATCGCCTACGAGGTTTTTGTGCACGAGATCGATCGGCGGCGAAGTGGATTCGAGCCGGGCCTGAGACCAAATTTTGGAGCTTTATTGGACGAGCTGCAAATCCAAGGCGGCTTTTGCAGCGAACAGCAGTTGATCGATTACGTGCACGCCCTCGTACGTCAACGCTTGCGAATGCAAACTGGCGAGGACAGGCCAATTGCTCCGATACCAGCTCTCTAGTTCATCTTCAAAGCTGGAGGTTCTCCCCTAAGCCGCGCTCTCCACCAAATACAGCGCCACAGTGATGCGAGCGCATTCTTCAATACTGCTCCCTCGAATATTAACTCCCAAGTCACCCTCTACGCGCTCATTATGCACATCAAGAAGATGGCATCGTCCAGCACCGTCACTATCGTGCAGGAACAACTCATCTGGAAAGAACGGCGGCGCCAGGTGTGGGTATTGCGCTGAAAACGCCTTCGCATCCGCATGGTCGCCCACGTCGATAATCAGGTCTGGCTGAAACAGCTCGACGAAATCTCCGGCTTCCTGTCTGCTGACTGGGATTATGGGATTGTATCGACCACCCCATAAGGTGTGAGATAAGCGAACCGCGGCGCGGAAAGCACCGATGTCATCTGGCCCGATTACCCACGCAACCCGCAGCGGGCGATACCGAAGATCCACCCGCAGCGTGTCAGCCATCGACATTTCCCCTATCCGCCGCCTTTAAAGCCGAGAAGCGTTTCAGCGCCAGCCGTGTCCTGCGGTCCAAATTCGATCAGGTTGCTCGCCGCTGTCCTGCAGCCCTTGCAAGACGGGAGCTAAAAACACCCTGACCCGAGCAAGCACCTCGGGAAAGGCCGGCGGCTCCAGCATGGGCGATGTCCGCTGGAGGAAAGATTTCCATTGCGTGGCCTTGTCAGCGCGCTCGGCGAATTCCGGCAAGAGACTCGCTGGCCACGTCGCGGGCGTCTCCCGTCCGCGCTGTGCATGGGTCCGTCGGGCTGCTTCGATAAGCGTGGTCGATCGAAACGGGAACGTCTCGGATATGGCCCAGATGTCGTAGTAATCCTTGAGCCGCGAGGTTTGCGCGTCAAAGCGGATCATGGCGTCGAATTTCTCAGCGATGACGCTTTCAGGGGGATAGGTGCGAATATGGGCCGCCGGCATCTCCAGAAGTAGTCGCGGATAATCAAGTTCAACCGGCGCGGGGTGTACGGGGTCGCCAAAACCGATATCGATAAGAATCGGAATACGCGTGTTCTTCAATCGTGCTTCCAAGCGGACATGAAGACCGCGATAGTCCTCGTCCTCGCGGGTGCGTTCAACTGTGACGCTGTCTCCAAGAAACACGAGACCATCATCATGGGCGAGTCCTGCGCTGCTATCCACGCCAACACGATCTTCCGCCTCACCCTGCGCGCATAGGTTAGCGAAGGTCTCGGTCGCAGCCGCGATATCGTCCGGTCCAAACGCCAGCAGATCGAGATCACCGGTCGAGCGAAACGGCGAGGCGGACCAAGCGGCAAACAGCATGGCGCCCTTCAGGACGAAACGCTCGCGTTGGGGCGATTGGGACAATCGGTAGAGCAGACGCTCGATCCCATACCGGACGAGCACCCGTTGAAAGTCTTGTTGGGTGTCCCGGGCATGATTGAGCAGCCGCTGACGAACGGAGGCCGCCACGTCTTTTCCGATAGGCGCCTTCGTCATGCCAGGGTCTCAAGGTAGGGTCGCATGACGTTCTGGACCCGACAAATGCCAGCATAGCGCCAAAGATCGCTACGGGTCGCCTTGCGTCGGCGCAGCCCGTCGCGCAGCGCCTCGACGGCAACATCCTGGCCCACGCGGGTGCGATATTTGAAGCAGTCCACGATCGTCTTGGCGGCGTCATAGATAGGAACGGGGACCCCCTCGACGGTGGCGATGATGCGCCCTGCATCGAGCGCTTCCCCTGATGCGCGGACAGCTTCCACCCGGAAGGGAAAACTTCGAGGGACGCGTGCTTTGTGCGGGAACATCAGCCAAACCGCGTGGGGTAGCTGAGTGGTCAGCTCATGGAATTGCAGCGCCGAGGTGAGGCAGACGACCGCGTTTGACGCCAGCCGCGCTGCTTCGGCAAGGCTGTGCGCGGTGTCAATCTCCTCTGCGTCTGCGATCTGATAGAGGCCACGAGCCAGCCGAGTTAGCTGACCCTCCTCGCAAAGACGAGCGAGGTAAGACGGCGGGATACCCGCTTCGTCGAAGTCCCGGGCACGTGCAATCCCCCGCGAGCGCGCGACCGCAAGTGCTCGGTGAGTGAGGGAATCAGTTGCGACCATAGGCCCATATGGTAGGAAACGTCGGCATTTGTCAATAACTGCCGACGTTTCCTACCATATGGGCGGGCCTTCCTGTCGATTGATATCCAGCGGGAAGCGGGCCAAACCGGCTCAATTAATACGCCGGCCGCTAGAGCATAAACAAGCCTAAGCCATCGTAATTAAACCGGATTTTCAATTCCGGCCTCTGGACCGAGTCCTGTTCCACCCCAGCACGCGTCTCTCGTGTCCGGGTGGAGACAGCCTCGATGACCCCCACAAAGCTCCTCCTCGGACAGATCTTCGTCGTGCTGGGGACCGCCGGGCTCGGCGTCTGGTTCGCCACCCAGTAGTGCGCCGGGCAGCTGGGCTACCAGACGGCTCTGGGTGCGCCCTGGGGTGTGGTCTTCGGGCTGAAGCTCTATCAGCCATGGCGGCTGTTCATCTGGTGGTTCTTCTTCGACGCCTACGCGCCTTCGGTGTTCAACCGCGCCGGCATGATCGCCGCCACCAGCGGGCTGCTCGGCTGCGGCACGGCGATCATCGGCTCTCTCTGGCGCGCCCGGCAAAGCCGTAACGTCACCACCTACGGTTCCTCCCGCTGGGCTGTCCGCAAGGAGATCAAAGCCGCAGGCCTGTTCCGCTCCGCCGGCGTCTTCCTCGGCCGCCTTGGTGGTCAATACCTGCGCCACGATGGCCCCGAGCATGTCATGGCCTTCGCACCGACCCGCTCCGGCAAAGGCGTCGGCTTGGTCATCCCGACCCTGCTCTCCTGGACCGGCTCGGCCGTGATCCACGACATCAAGGGTGAGAACTGGCAGCTGACCGCCGGCTGGCGCGCCAAGTTCTCCCACTGTCTGCTGTTCAACCCGACCGACCTCCGCTCCGCCCGCTACAATCCGCTGCTCGAGGTCCGCAAAGGCCCCGACGAGGTCCGCGACGTCCAAAACGTCGCCGACGTGCTGGTCGACCCCGAAGGCGCGCTGGAACGGCGCTCCCACTGGGAGAAGACCAGCCACTCCC
Organism: Caulobacteraceae bacterium; assembly: GCA_049791955.1. GTDB lineage: Bacteria > Pseudomonadota > Alphaproteobacteria > Caulobacterales > Caulobacteraceae > CAHJWH01. The sequence goes on along the minus strand of JBARAK010000033.1, from coordinate 7,411 downwards.
TCCTGGTCGGCGCCATCCTGCACGTCCTCTACGCCGAGGAAGAGAAGACGCTGGCCCGCGTCGCCACCTTCCTCTCCGATCCCCAGCGGAGCTTCGCCCACACGCTCCGCCGGATGATGGCCACCAACCATCTCGGCACCAAAGAGCAGCCGATCGTCCATCCCGTGGTCGCGTCCGCCGCCCGCGAGGTGCTCAACAAGTCAGAGAACGAACGGTCGGGCGTGCTCTCCACCGCCATGTCGTTCCTGGGGCTTTACCGGGACCCGGTAGTGGCGGCGACCACCGCCGCCTGCGACTGGCGGATCGCCGATCTGGTCGACGCCGCCCGCCCGGTCTCTCTCTACCTCGTCATCCCGCCCTCAGACATCTCTCGCACCAAGCCCCTGGTGCGCCTGATCCTGAACCAGATCGGCCGGCGCCTCACCGAGCGGCTGGAAGGCGATCCCCGCAAAACCCGCAAGCATCAGCTGCTCCTGATGCTGGACGAGTTCCCGGCTTTGGGACGGCTGGATTTCTTCGAGACGGCGTTAGCCTTCATGGCCGGCTACGGGATCCGCGCCTACCTGATCGCCCAGTCGCTGAACCAGATCTCCAAGGCCTACGGCGAGAACAACGCGATCCTGGACAACTGCCACGTCCGCATCGCCTTTTCCTCCAACGACGAACGGACCGCACGCCGGATCAGCGACGCGCTTGGCACCGCCACAGAACTGCGCGCCCAGCGCAACTACGCCGGTCATCGGCTCTCCCCCTGGCTCGGCCACGTCATGGTCAGCCGCCAGGAGACCGCCCGCCCGCTCCTGACGCCTGGCGAGGTGATGCAGCTGCCGCCCGCCGACGAGTTGGTGCTGGTCTCCGGCCTGGCGCCGATCCGCGCCAAGAAACTCCGCCACTTCGAGGACCGCAACTTCACCAGCCGCGTCGCCCCGGCTCCGGAGCTAGCGGCGGATGGCTTCAAGGATCGGCCGGACGCCCGCGCCAACGATTGGGGCGGCGAGGTTCGGGGTCCTCACGCGGCGCTCGCCGAGGCCGCCGAGGGCGATGGCGGCCGCGAGGATGACGAAGGCGGCCTGCAGCAGCAGCGCCACCCCGGTCTGGCGGAAGAGGAGACCGCCCGCCCCGAGCCGGAGACCGCGACCGATCTTGGGCTCCCGGATGACGACAGTGATGTGGCCGCCGACAAGGCCGTGATCGATCGGCTGAGCAGACTTGGCGCCGTCGGAGCCGCCCACGCCATGAACGAAGGCGAAGGGCCGCATCGGCCCGGCCACGACCTCCTCCCCGAATTCTGAGGCGGTCTCATGAAACCCCGCCATCACATCTATCTCGACACCGCCCTGACCACCGAGCTCGACACGCTCGCCAAGAAGCCGGGGACCTCTAAGTCGGCCATCGTCACCGCGGCGCTGAAGGCCTACCTCAGCCGTCGCGCCGCCCAGGAGATCGATGATCGCTTCAAGGTAAGGCTCGACCGGCTCACCACCCAGCTGAACCGAATGGAGCGCGACCAGCAGATCCTGCTGGAAAGCCTCGCCCTCTTCATCCGCTACCAGTTCACCGTCACCCCGCAGCTCTCCGACGCCGATCAGGCCGCCGCCCGCGCCGTCGCCAATGACCGCTACCAGGCCTTCATCGGCCAGATCGGCCGACGGATCGCCGGGGGCCGGACCCTCTCGCGGGAGCTGACCGGGGGCGATCCACCGGCCGGCCGCGATGAAAGTCCCCGCAATGAGGGGAGCCCCTCGTGAGCGGCCAGCCCCATCCTGACACCCTCGGGCGCCGCCGGACCATGCTGCGCACCGCCATGGGGCCCGTCATCGCCGAGGCCTTGGCCGATCCCGCCGTGGTCGAGGTCATGGTCAATCCGGACGGTGCGCTGCGGCTGGACCGGCTCGGCCAAGGTCGTGTGGACACCGGCGTCCGGCTCGGCGCCGCGGAGGTCGAGCGGATCATCCGCCTGGTGGCCTCCCACATCCGCGTCGAGGTCCACGCCGGCAATCCCATCGTCAGCGCCGAATTGCCCGCCCGCGTCGACGGCGAAGTCGGCGAGCGCTTCGAAGGCGTCCTGCCGCCAGTGGCGCTCGGCCCTTGCTTCTCGGTCCGAAAGCCCGCCGCCCGGATCTACACCCTGGACGACTACGTCGCCGAACGCCTGCTGCGGCCGGCCGACGCCGCGGTGCTGCGGGACGCCGTCGCCGAGCACCGCAATCTGCTGGTGGTCGGCGGCACCAGCTCCGGCAAGACCACGCTGGCCAACGCGCTGCTTCGCGAGATGGCCGACCGCGACGAGCGGATCATCATCCTGGAGGACACCCGAGAACTGCAGTGCGCGGCGCCCGACTGCGTGGCGCTGCGTACCAAGCCGGGCGTCGTTTCTCTCGCCGACCTGGTCCGCTCCACCCTGCGTCTGCGCCCTGACCGCATCATCGTCGGCGAGGTCCGCGGGGCCGAGGCTCTCGACATGCTGAAGGCCTGGAACACCGGCCACCCCGGGGGGATCGCGACGCTTCATGCCAACTCCGCCCACGCCGCCCTCTACCGCCTGGAGCAGCTGATCCAGGAAGCCGTCGTCACCGTGCCCCGGCGCCTGATCGCCGAGGCGATCGACGTCATCGTCTTCATCAGGGGCCGGGGCGTGGGCCGCCGCATCGAGACCATCGCCGAGGTCACCGGTCTCAATCCGGACGGCGACTACGCCGTCCGCGACCTCACCCCCCGCCGCTCTCAGCCCGCCGAAAGGACCCTCCCATGACCCGGAGCCTCAAGTCACGCCTGCTCGCCTCCACCGCCCTCAGCACAACCCTCAAGATCACCGCGGCGGGCGCGCCGCTGATCCTCCTGCCCGCGCGCGCCCTCGCCGCCGGCTCGAACATGCCCTGGGAGCAGCCGCTCCAGCAGATCCTCGACAGCGTTCAGGGACCCGTCGCCAAGATCGTGGCGGTGCTGATCATCATCACCACCGGCCTGAGCCTGGCGTTCGGTGAGACCGCGGGCGGCTTTCGCAAGCTGATCCAGATCGTCTTCGGTCTCTCGATCGCCTTCGCCGCCAGCTCTTTCTTTCTGACGTTTTTCAACTTCGGTGGGGGAGCCCTCGTCGCATGAGCGGGCGCATCGAAGGCTTCGAGGTCCCGCTGCACCGGGCGCTGACCGAGCCGATCCTGCTCGGCGGCGCGCCGCGCAACATCGCCATCGTCAACGGCACCCTCGCCGCAGCGCTGGGCCTCGGCCTCCAGATGTGGATCGCCGGCCTGTTGTTCTGGGTCGCCGGCCACTCGCTCAGCGTCTTCGCCGCCAAACGCGACCCCGACTTCGCCGCTGTCATCGCCCGTCACCTCCGTCAGAAGGCCTGGCTCTCATGCTGAACCTTAGAGAGTACCGCCAGACCGCCGACCGGCTGGCCGACCATCTGCCCTGGGCGGCCCTGGTCGCCCCGGGCGTCGTCCTTAATAAGGACGGCAGTTTCCAACGGACGTTGCGTTTCCGCGGCCCAGACCTCGACAGCGCCACGGAAGCGGAGCTCGTGGGCGCCTGCGCGCGGCTCAACAACGTCCTTCGGCGCTTCGGCTCCGGCTGGGCGCTGTTCTTCGAGGCCGAGCGGTTCGAGGCCCAAGGCTATCCGCGATCAGCGTTCCCCGACGCCGCTTCCTGGCTGGTGGATGAGGAACGCCGCGCCGCCTTCGAGGGCGACGATGACGGCATGTTCGCCCGCGTGCGCAAGGTCCACTTCGAAAGCGCCTACCACCTCACCCTGCTCTACCTGGCGCCGCCCGATCAGGTCAGCCGGGCCGAGCGGGCCTTGCTGGAGCGGCCCGAGACCGAGAAGGGCCGCGACTGGCGGCGCGAGCTCGACGGGTTCATCGCCGAGACCGAACGGGTCCGCGATCTCCTCTCCGGGTTCATGCCGGAGATCCGGGCGCTCGATGACGACGAGACCCTGACCTATCTGCACGGCGCCATCTCCACCCGGCGCCATCAGGTTCGCGCGTCGCAGATCCCGATCTACCTGGACGCCATCCTGGCCGATGAGCCGCTGAGCGGCGGCATCGAGCCGATGCTCGGCGACCAGCACCTGCGCACCATCACCGTACTGGGCTTCCCCAACCTCACCCAACCCGGGATCCTCGACGCGCTCAATCACCAGGACTTCGGCTATCGCTGGTCCAGCCGCTTCATCACCCTGGATAAGGGCGAAGCCACCAAGACCCTGACCAGCCTTCGCCGGCAATGGTTCAACAAGCGAAAGTCGATCACCGCGCTCCTGCGCGAAGTGGTCTCCAACCAGCCGGTCCAGCTTCTGGACTCCGACGCCGACAACAAGGTGGTGGACGCCGATCTGGCGCTTCAGGCCTTAGGTGGCGACCACGTCACCTTCGGTTATCTGACCACTACGCTGACGGTCATGGACGCCGACCGCCAGCGGGCGGACGAGAAGCGGCGCGCGGTCGAGCGGATCGTCAACGGCGCCGGCTTCACGGTGATCCGCGAGAGCGTCAACGCGGTGGAGGCCTGGCTCGGCAGCCTGCCCGGCCACGTCTACGCCAACATCCGCCAGCCGATCGTCCACACCCTCAATCTGGCGCACCTGACGCCGCTGTCGTCGGTGTGGGCGGGCCCGGCGCGCAACGACCACCTGGATGGACCGCCGCTGTTCTATGCGGAGACCAGCGGGTCTACCCCGTTTCGGGTCTCCACCCACGTGGGCGACGTCGGCCACATGCTGATCGTCGGCCCGACTGGCGCCGGCAAGTCGGTGCTGCTGGCGCTGCTGGCCCTGCAGTTTCGCCGCTACCCCGGCGCCCAGGTCTACATCTTCGACAAGGGCTATTCCGCTCGGGCCGCCGTACTGGCCATGGGCGGCGCCCACCACGCCCTTGGCTCCGACACCGCCCTCGCCTTCCAGCCCCTGCGCGGCGTCGATGATCCGATCGAGCGCAGCTGGGCGGCGGAATGGATCACCGCGCTGTTCGCACACGAGGCGGTCGCGATCACGCCGGAGATCAAGGAGGCGGTCTGGTCGGCGCTCTCAAGCCTGGCCTCCGCCCCACCAGAGGAACGTACCCTCACCGGGCTGAGCGTCCTTTTGCAGTCCAACACCCTGCGCGCCGCCCTGCAGCCCTATACCCTGGACGGCCCCTTCGGCCGGATGCTGGACGCCGCCGAGAGCCGGCTGGCCATGGCCGACGTCCAGTGCTTCGAGACCGAGCATCTGATGAACGAGGGCGGCGCGGTCCTACCGGTCCTGACCTACCTCTTCCATCGCCTGGACGAGAGGTTCACCGGGCCGCCGACCCTGCTGATCCTGGACGAGGCCTGGAAGTTCCTCGACAATCCGGTGTTCGCCGCCCGTATCCGCGAGTGGCTGAAGGTCCTGCGCAAGCGCAACGTTTCGGTGGTGTTCGCCACCCAGTCGCTGGCGGACATCGCCGACAGCGCCATTGCCCCGGCCATCATCGAATCCTGTCCGCAGCGGATCTTTCTCGCCAACGACCGCGCGATCGAGCCCCAGGGCCGGGCGGCCTATGAACGGTTCGGGCTGAACGCGCGCCAGATCGAGCTGATCGCCCGCGCCACCCCCAAGCGCCACTACTACCTGCAGTCTCGCCAGGGGAACCGCCTGTTCGAACTGGGCCTCGGCCCCATCGCCCTGGCGCTCTGCGGCGCCTCCTCACCGGCGGATCAGCAACGCATCGACCGCATCCAGGCCGAGACCGACCCCAATGGGTTCGCCGACGCCTTCCTGCGCTCGGCCGGGCTGGATTGGGCGGCCTTCCTGCTGAACCGCTTCCCTCCCAACCCAGGATCCAAGTCATGACCGCCCGTCATCTTCGGGCCGCGGTGATCATCGCAGCCGCCCTCGCCCTGCCGCTCGCCGATGCACCGCCAGCCGCCGCTCAGCTCGCGGTGATCGACGGCTCAAACCTCGCCCAGAACGTCCTGACCGCGGCTCACACCCTGCAGCAGGTGAATAATCAGATCGTGGCCATCCAAAACCAGGTCACGATGATCCAGAACATGGGGAAGAACCTCAGCAACCTGAACTTCTCTTCCCTCAGCGCCATCGCCAACGATCTGCAACAGATCGGCACGCTGATGAACCAGGCACAGGGCGTCGCCTTCAGCGTCAACGCGGTCCAGGCCAGCTACAGCGCGCAATATCCCCAGAGCTATGGCTCCGGCGTCGTCGGCCTGTCCCAGCTGCTCACCGACGCCCAGTCCCGCTGGCGCAACGCCCAGAACGCCTACCACCAGACGATGCTGATGCAGTCCCAGATCACCCAGACCGTCCAAACGGACGCCACCAAGCTCAACCAGCTGGTCACCGCCTCCCAGGGCGCCGCCGGCAACCTCCAGGTCTTGCAGGCCACCAATCAGCTCCTGGCCTTGATGATCAAGCAGCAGATCCAACTGCAGACGCTGCTGGCCGCTCAGGGCCGCGCCCAGGCGGTGACCGGCGCCGGCGCGGTCCAGGGAGAAGCCGAGAGCCAGGCTGCATTCACGACCTTCCTTGGCTCCAGCACCGCCTACACCCCGCAATAGCCGCCCAATCCCGTGCGCCGGGAGGGCGTGATGAACAATCTCAACATCATCGACCAGTTCCTTCAGACCTTCGTCCGCTACATTGATAGTGGATTTGGCCTGCTCAACGGAGACGTGGTTGGACTCGCTTCGATCCTGATCGCCATCGACGTGACTCTGGCGGGCCTGTTCTGGGCTTTAGACCCCGACGCCGACATCCTGGTGAGGCTGATCAAGAAGGTGCTCTACGTCGGCGCCTTCGCCTACATCCTCAACAACTTCCAAGCGCTCTCCACCATCGTCTACAACTCGTTCGCGGCCTTGGGTCTGGACGCGTCGGGATCTGGTCTCAGTCCCTCCGATCTGATGCAGCCGGGCAAGCTCGCCGGGACCGGCTTCACCGCAGCCTGGCCGCTCCTGCAACAGGCCGGCACGCTGCTCGGGGTCACGGCGTTCTTCACCAACTTCCTGACGATCATTGTCCTTCTGATCGCTTGGCTGATGGTCCTGCTCGCCTTCTTCATCCTCGCCGTCCAGGTCTTCATCACCGTCATCGAGTTCAAGCTGACCTGCCTGGCGGGCTTCACGCTCGTGCCATTCGCCCTTTGGAACCGGACCAGCTTCCTGGCGGAACGGGTGCTCGGGAACGTCGTCTCCAGCGGCGTGAAGGTCATGGTCCTGGCGGTCATCGTCGGCATCGGCAGCACGCTCTTCTCGACCTTCACCGCCGCCACGCAGGGTCAGCAGGCGACCATCGCCAGCGCCATGTCGTTGGTTTTGGCCGCCCTCACCCTCCTTGGCCTCGGCATCTTCGGTCCAGCCATCGCGACGGGTCTGGTCTCCGGGGCGCCCCAACTGGGCGCCGGCGCGGCGGTCGGCACGGTCGGCCTGGCCG
>JBARAK010000032.1:0-2068 GCA_049791955.1 Caulobacteraceae bacterium | reverse complement strand
AATCAGGAGCAATGGCGTGTCCGATGCAGACAACTCCTTGCCGCCCCGAGCGGGCAGGCGCTTCAACGGGCGTTTAGCTCGCTGGTCGCCGTCCTGAATGCCCGCGGCGTCCGCTACGCGATCATCGGCGGAATCGCAACGATTCAGCACACGCGCGTGCGAACGACCAACGATATCGACGCGCTTGTGGCGATCGCCCAGATCGCCATGCCAGGACTGTTTGAGGCGTTGCGAGACAATGGCTTCGTTGTCGACCTACAAAGAAACATGGCTCGTCTGGCGAATCAGTGGGTAGATTCTTATTGAAATCTGCGGCCGGGTCTGCTGGGGCCTGAAGAGAGAAGGTCGGCGGAGTACCGCCGGCGGTGAGGATGGTTGCCCCTCCCACCTCCCGGGTGATCGTACGCTCCGCCCGACGGCGTCAAGGTCCCTCCCCATGATTACATGGGTCCCCTCCCTCCGGGCGATCCACCTTGACCCCGCCGGGCTGCGCTGGGGAGCTTCCAGCCGTGAGGTGGGAGGGGCGAAGACCGCATGGTGGCAACCGACGCCCGGCTTGCTTGCGGCGGGATAAAAAAATCGCTGGCCCTGGTTTATCCTGTTCGTTGCTAAGGCGCACAAGGAGACCAAGAGACCAGCGATGCAGTTGAAGACTTTGCTCAATCGGGTTCACCCGGTCAAGGGTTTTGTTTACGGCGGAATCAGGCAGGTCCCGGACGACTCCAACCCCAACGGTTTGCGGATCGAAGTCGAGCTGGATCCCCGCAAGGGGTCCAGGGGTTTGTGCTCGGTCTGCGGCAAGCCCGGGCCCGGCTACGACCGGCTGGAGGTGCGGGAGTTCGACTTCGTGCCGCTGTGGGGCATCGCGGTGACGCTCCTGTATGCGCTTCGGCGGATCGACTGCAAGCGGTGCGGGGTGAAGGTGGAACGCCTGCCGTGGTGCGAACCGGCCAGCAAGAGCCCGATGACCACCGCCTTCAAGGTCTTCCTGTCGCGTTGGGCCAGGCTGCTGTCGTGGCGTCAGACGGCGGTGTCGTTTGGGGTGAGCTGGGACAGCGTTTACCGGGCGGTGGCGGACATGGTGGCTTATGGGCTTGCCCACCGCAACCTGTCGGGCATCGAGGCGATCGGGGTGGACGAGGTGGCTTATGCCAAGGGGCACAAGTACCTGACGCTGGTGTACCAGTTGGACTCAGGATGCCGGCGGCTGTTGCACGTGAGCCGAGGGCGGAGCCTTCGGAGCCTGCTGGAGTTTTTCCGGATGCTCAAGAAGGCGAAGATCGACTACGCCGGCACGATCAAGTACGTCTGTTCGGACATGTGGCGGGCGTACCTGACGGTGATCGCCAGAAAGCTCCCCAATGCACTGCACATCCTGGACCGGTACCACATCGTGGCGAACCTGAGCAAAGCGCTGGACCAGGTGAGAGCCGAGGAGGCCAGGAAGTTGAAGACGCAGGGGTGGGACATCCTCAAGCGGTCCCGCTGGCTGCTGTTGCGACGACGCAAGCGCCTGACTGGCAAGCAGCGGTTTAAGCTGCGGCAGATCCTCAAGTGGGACTTGAGGACGGTGCGGGCCTACATCCTGGTGGAGGGCCTGCAGGCGATGTGGGAATACCGATCGCCGCAGCACGCCGGCAAGTTCCTGGACGCCTGGTGCCGACAGGCGATGCGAAGCCGGCTGGAGCCGATCAAGAAGGTAGCCCGGAGCCTGCGGGAGCATCGGGAGTTGATCTTGAACTGGTACCGGGCCAGGAAGCGCTACAACGCGGGGATCGTCGAGGGACTGAACCTTCAGGTGAAACTGAGGTTCAGAAAAGCGTTCGGTTTTCGCACGGTCGAAGCGGCCGAGATGGCCTTGTATCATCAACTCGGGCATCTGCCGGAGCCTCAGCTCGCCCACAGATTCTGCTGACGAGGCCGTATTGTTGGCTGACCATTCTCGCTCAGCCCAACCAATCTGGTTGAGATAGCTGAGAGTTTCAGATTTTGCCAATGCTTTCTCGGCGATCCCACGTTGCACTTTCTCGCCATCACTGGCGCGCCTGGCTTCCGCCAGGGCCAACTC
>JBARAK010000031.1:0-4075 GCA_049791955.1 Caulobacteraceae bacterium | reverse complement strand
ACACCATGGCGATCGAGAACTTCATCTCGGTCTCCCACACCGAAGGCCCGCGCCTGGTTGCGGGGCTCGAGCAACACGTCAAGGACTACGACGTGGATATCATGAACCTGCAAAAGGCGGTCGGTCTGGTTCCTGCCAAGACCCCCGGCGGCCTGATCGAGGTCAAGCTGGAGAACGGCGCCAGCCTGAAGTCACGCACCGTCATCCTGGCCACCGGCGCCCGCTGGCGGCATATCAACGTGCCGGGCGAGGACGAGTACCGCAACAAGGGCGTCGCCTACTGCCCGCATTGCGACGGTCCGCTGTTCAAGGGCAAGCGGGTGGCGGTCATCGGCGGCGGCAACAGCGGTGTCGAGGCGGCGATCGACCTCGCCGGGATCGTCGCCCATGTGACTCTGATCGAGTTCGACAGCCAGCTCCGTGCCGACGCGGTCCTGCAGCGCAAGCTCGGCAGCCTGCCCAACGTGAAGGTGGTCACCTCGGCCCTGACGACCGAAGTGCACGGCGACGGCGCCAAGGTCACCGGCCTCACTTACAAGGACCGTAACTCCGACGGCGTGCATCGCGTCGATCTGGAAGGCGTGTTCGTCCAGATCGGCCTAGTGCCCAACACCGAGTGGCTCAAGGATTCGGTGGCTCTGACCACGCGGGGCGAGATCGAGGTCGATTATCGCGGCGAGACCTCGCTGCCGGGCGTGTTCGCGGCCGGCGATGCGACGACCACGCCGTACAAGCAGATCGTCATCGCCATGGGCGAAGGGTCGAAGGCGGCGCTGTCGTCCTTCGACTACCTGATCCGGCAGGAGCCTCTCGCCCCGGCCCAGGCCGAAGCGGCCTGAAGCTTTCCGATTACGGCGGCGCGGTGGTCCTCAGCTGGGCCGCCGTTGTCGGCGAATAGAAACGAATCCCTACCGTGTCCCCGCCCGTCCGATCGGATTGGCGGGGACATTCGTATGGACGGTCCGCAAAGCTGCCGGCCTTCAGTTGAAGCGCCGCGACATCAGCGAAATCGGATCGCTCGCCGGGAAGGTCTCTTCCAGCGCTTCGTCGAGCAGGTCCTCTTCATGGGAGGTCTCGGGCGGAGGCGACGGCTGTTGGGTCTCGCCAGCCGGAGGCTCAGGGTACGGGCTCATGATTCGTCTCCGTCTTCAGGTCGGGCGACGCCGCTACGTCCCGCGACGGCAGCTTCGCCTGTATCGTATCGGGAATGGGCCCGGAGGACGAGGCTGGGCGTCGTGTTCGTAGCTGTTACGCCCTGGTGAACGCCACGCAGGCGGGACTTCCAACCGGGGTGAAGGCGCCCGTGAAGGTCAGTCGCCCATTGGCGGGATCGACTCGGAAGCTGGTTAGGGCGTCGCTGTGCTGGCAGCAGGCTATCAGCCAGCGTCCATCGGGCGTGAAGTTGAAGCTCCTGGGATAGTCGCCCTGGGTCCAGGTCTCATTCCGGCGCGTCAGCCGGCCGTCGCTGGCGACCTCGAACTGGGTGATGGCGTCGCGCAGGCGGTTGGCGGCGTAGAGGAAGCGGTCGCCTGGCGAAAAGGCGAGTTCGGAGCCCAGGTTGCTGCCCGCGAACCCCTCGGGCAGGCTTGAGATCGAGCTGATCTGGCGTAGCGCGCCCGTGGCTGGGTCGAAGTCCCATGTCGCGATCCGGGCGTCATGCTCCTGCAGCACGAACAGCCGCCGCCCCGAGCGGGAAAACGCGAAGTGGCGTGGGGCCGAGCCTGGCGGCGCGGCGGCGAAGGGCGCCGGGGCGGCGGACAGGCGTCCGTTGGCCGGGTCGAGCCGCCAGACATAGAGTCGGTCCGAGCCGGCGTCCGCCCCGACCAGCCAGCGGTTCGACGGGTCCATCATCGCCATGTGCATGTGCGGCCCGGTGTGGTCGCTCACCGTGAAATTGCCGCCTTCGGTCGACGAGGGCTCCGGCGGGAGCGCTTCGGGGAAACGGACGTCCACCGCCTCGCCCAGCCGGCCGACAGCATCGACCGGCAGCACGGCGACGGCGCCCTTGCGATAGTCCGATACGAACACGAACCGACCGGAGGGATGCAGGGACAGGTGCGCCGGTCCCGCGGCGCCCGAGCCGACCGTATTCAGCGCCGTGAGCGCGCCGTCCCGACCGATGCTATAGGCGGTGACCGAGCCCGTACGGTTCGGGCCATAGTCAGCCGTTTCGGCCAGGGCGAACAGCCTTCGGGCGCGCTGGTCGATGATCAGCCAGGTCGGATTGGCGATACCACTCGTCACGTTCAGCGGTTGCAGTCGTCCGGTCTTCGAATCCATCCGGAAGACATGGATGCCGCCACCGTTTGGCGTGTAGGCGCCGACATAGGCGTAGAGCGCTTCGCCCGCTCCGGCCGCGAATACGCGTGCAGGCGTCAGGGCGGCGAGACATGCCAGGGTCAGCCGTCTGGAAGGAGATGGCGTCATGGCCGCCACGGTTGCATGCACGTCCGTAGGGCGTAAATGCTCCGCGGCGCCGGCTGGCAGTTCAGGCCGCCGAAACCCGCGCCCGCAACGTCACCCGCTCTTCGGCCAGGGCGAAGTCCACCCGCCCGCCAGCCATCTTCAGCAGCAGGTGCAGATAGTAGGCCTGCACCCAGTGGCCGCCGAGACCGCCTTCGAGCTTTTCACCACGCAGGCCGCTGGTCACCTCGGGACGCAGGCGGGCGCGGGGGCCCGATGCCTCGACCGAAAGCAGCGCGTCGCCGTCCTGCACCACCGCCGAGATGCGGGCCAAGCCGCCGGTCGGCAGCGCGCCAGCGCCGATTTGGGCCAGGTTGAGCAGGGCGCGCGCAGCGGTCTTGTTCAGGCCCTGCTCGGTGACGGCCCATTCCATCTGCGGGCGTACGTGGGCGAAGACGCCCTGGGCCAGTTTCTCCAGCTCGCGGGTGTCAAAGGTTTCCGCTGAGGCGGAGGAGCCGAACGCTACCCGCGCGAAGGCTAGCATGTCCACCAGCTTGCGCGCCGAGGCGCTGATCAGGTTCATCGCGTCGTCGCGCATGTCGGCGGCGGTCGGGTCTTCGAGCAGGTCGAGACCGGAGACGATCGCGCTCGCCGGGCTCACGAAGTCGTGGCAGAGGCGCGCCGAGAGCTGGGCCGCCAGCTCCGCCGCCGACACCGGCTCGGCAAGCGGCGTCGCAGGGACCTCCCACTCAGAGGGCGGGGAGGGGACCTGTTCGGTTTGCGAGGCCTGCGGCGGTGTCTGGGTCAGCGGATCGGTCATGGGCGGATCGGTATCTGGGAGCCTTCAGCGTGTCGCAGTCGGTGAGTCTTGGAAAGCGAGGCCGTTGTCGCGTCAAGGCCCATGTTCATCGTCATAGCCCTTGCGGGCCGAATAGAAGGCCAGCCAGAGCAGGCCGCCCGCCAACAAGGCGGTGAAAATCGCCGCGATGGCCATGGCGATGTAGCCATGGATGCTCATCCGGGTGTGTCCAGCCAATCGCCAGGACGCCACGAACCCCCAAGCCGCGAAGGCGACCAGGCCGGCCATCACGCCGTAGAGCAGCACCAGGCCGGCGGAGGGGCGTCCCTTCATCCGTAGAAATTGAACCCGCAGCCGTTGTCCATGCAAGCGCGACGCGTTCCGCCGAGCGCCAGAGCCCAACAAAAAACCCCGGAGGCGGAACCTCCGGGGTCGCTTGTCTGGCTTTCGCTACGCCTCAGTTCGCGAGGCGACGGAGAAAGGAGGGGATGTCGAGGTCCTCGGTGGAGTCGTGGGGCTCCGCGTTGGGCTGCATCGCCGGCTGTGCGCCGCCGGTCTGGACTACCCGGGTAGGAGCCGAGGGCTGCGGAGCAGGCTGGTGATGGGCGCTCTGATAGTCTTGCCGGGGACGGCCGCCGAACAGGCTTAGCCAGCCGCCCTTCTTGGGCTCGGGTTGCCTGGGGGCGTAGCTCTGGCGGCCACCGTCGTAGGCGGGGCGGTTCGCCAAGCCCTGGGGCGCGGGACGCTGGGTGAAGCCCAGCGACTCGTTTTCACTCTCTTCGACCGAGGGGTCGATGATGCGGATCACCGGCTCGGCCGGGGCGGCTGCGACAGGCTCATGACGAGCCGGTTCGGGGCGCGCGGGCTCAGGCC
>JBARAK010000030.1:0-3677 GCA_049791955.1 Caulobacteraceae bacterium | reverse complement strand
GACGTAGAGCTCGGCGCGGGGCGGCTCCAGCGCCATGGCGCGGTAGCTTCCCTCTTCCAGCGTCGGCGTGGTGGAGGCCTGCCAGGCGTGCAGCGGGACGCCGGTCGCGGTCGCCACCTCGAAGGCGCGAAGCAGGCGCTGGCGATCGCCGGGGCTGATCCTCGCCGCCGCCTCGGGGTCGCGGGCGGCCAGGGCGTCGCGGAATTCGGCCTCGCCCAGGCGGTCGTAATCGCTCCGGGCGCTGGTGCGCACCGCTTCGGGAATGGCGGGGACGTCGGCCAGGCCATGGGTCAGGGCGCGGAAGTACAGGCCAGTCCCTCCGACCACCACCGCCGTCCGGCCACGCCCGGCTATAGCCTGCAGCACGGCGCGCGCCTCGGCCAGCCAGCGACCCACCGACCAGGTCTCCGCCGCGTCGGCGACGCCGTACAGATGATGCGGCGCGCGGGCTTCGTCGGCCGCCGAGGGACGGGCGGTGAGCAGGCGCAGATCGGCGTAGATCTGCATGGAATCGGCGTTGACCACCTCGCCGCCGACAGCCTCCGCCAGCCGCAGGGCCAGGGTGGACTTGCCGCTTGCGGTCGGACCGGCGATCAGCCAGACCCTGGGCTCCATGCTGTTCGCCATCACCTTCGTCAGTCCCGATCCCGAAGCGGCCCGCGGCGCGGTGGACCGCCTGTCCGTGGCCCTGGCCTCCGGCGCGGCCGAGGTCAAGTCGCGGCGGCAGATGGGACCGGGCGCCGCGGACCTGATCGCCGAGGCCGGATCGGTCGAGGAGCTGCGCCAGGCCGCTGCCGAGGCCATCGGGGAAGCGGCGGTGGACGTCTGCGTCCAGCCCGCGGCTGGCCGGCGCAAGGGGCTGTTCCTGGCCGACATGGATTCCACCATGATCGGCTGCGAATGCATCGACGAACTGGCCGATTACGCTGGCGTCAAGGCCCAGGTGGCCGCCGTCACCGAACGCGCCATGCGCGGCGAGATCGAATTCGAGGAGGCCCTGCGCCAGCGGGTGGCGACCCTGAAGGGCCTGCCGGAAGCGGTGCTGGGCCGCTGCTACGCCGAGCGTGTCCGCCTCAATCCGGGCGCCCGGGTGCTGGTGCGCACCATGGCCGCGCACGGGACCCATTGCATGCTGGTCTCCGGCGGCTTCGACGCCTTCACCGTTCCGGTGGCGGAGGCGGCCGGTTTCGCCGAGCAGGCCGCCAACCACCTGATCGTCCGTGACGGGATGCTCACCGGCGAGGTGACGGAGCCGATCCTGGGGCGGGAGGCCAAGCTGGACGCCCTGCTGCGCCATCGCGCCGCGCTCGGCCTGTCGGCAGAGGCGACGCTCGCGGTCGGGGACGGCGCCAACGACTTGGGCATGATCGAGGCGGCGGGGCTGGGCGTGGCCTATCGCGCCAAGCCGGTGGTCGCCGCGCGCGCGAACGCCCGCCTCGACCACGCAGACCTCACGGCCCTGCTGTATTTCCAGGGATATGCCGAGGCGGATTTCGTCCGCGACTGAAGGCCTTGCGGGATGACGCGGGATGAAAAGCGCGACGAGGCTTTCCATCCAGCAAGTGGCGCCTCAAATGGGCAGCGTTGTTTTCACGGTTGGAAACCTACGACGGAAAGTGGGTCTCGATATCCATGCGCTGGTGTAGGACGCGCGTGACGTAAACTGTCGTGTCACTCTCGCGGTAGACCACGAAGTGGGAGCCGACGGAGACCTTGCGGTAGGCATCCATCAACGGACGGCTGAACGCTTGGCCGAGCGCGAGCGCATCAAAAGCCGCGAACAAAGCATCTTGGTAGCTTTCCGCCTGACGGTAACCCCAGTGCTGGAGCCCATAAGCGTAAATGGCTTCCAGATCCTCGGCGGCGGCGCGGCTGAGTATGTAGCGTTTAGCCACTGACGCCGTGTTTCTTTCGAAGCTCGGCCCGGAAAGAAGCTGGGTTGAAATCCTCAGGGTAGCCGGAGGCCTCGCCCTGAGCGATGGCGTGGCGCAGCGCTATCCGGCGCTCCTCATGCTCCTCTAGGAGCCGCAAGGCGGCGCGCATGACGTCGCTGGCGTTCTTGTAGTGCCCGGCTTCCACCTGCTGAGCGATGAAGCCGGCGAAATGTTCTCCGAGTGATACGGACGTGCTCGCCATGACGCCTACCTCCAGCGTCAAAAATACTCATTTTGAATAGTTTTTGCAACGGAAGGCCGGGATGCCTGGCATTGTCAGGCTAGACTGACGCCCCCTGGCACGCAGTTGCAAGGGGCGCAAATCTTCCCGCTTCGGCAGCTACCGTCCCGTAGGCCCCCGTGCGAAGTCGCGCATGAAGGCGTTGTCGGGCGACAGGACCAGAGTCGTGTCGCCCTGGGCCAGGGCGTTCTGGTAGGCCTCCATCTGACGGAAGAAACGGGCGAAAGCGGGATCGCGGCCGTAGGCTGCGCCCAGGACGGCGATGCGCTGGGCGTCGCCCTCGCCATTGATCTTCAGGGCCTGGGCTTCCGCGTCGCCTCGGATGGCGGCGACCTGGCGGTCCGCGTCGGCGACGATCCCGGTCTTGCGCTGCTCTCCGTCGGCGCGGATCTGGGCGGCCTGCTGGGCGCCTGCGGCGCGCATCCGGCGGTAGACGGCCTCGGCTTCGGCGGCGGGAAGGTCGGCGTGACGCAGGCCGACGTCGAGCACCTCGACCCCCAGACCCGCGCCGGTGGTCTGCTGGCGCAGGTCGTCGACCGCCTTGCGCATCACCGTATCCTGCTGGCCGGCCACGATGTCGGGCAGCGAGACCGCGCCCAGCGTCCGCCTGAGGCTCGCCGCGAGCAGGCCATGCAGCCTTTCGTCAGCGGCGCGGGCGTCGCCGAGGGCGAGGTAGAAGCGCCGCGGGTCCTCGATCCGATAATGCAGGAAGGCGTCCAGCACGATCCGGCCGTGATCGGCGGCGACGACCTCGAGCTGGTCGATCTCCACCGGCCGGCTTCGGGTGTCGAGGCGGACGGCGGACTCCAGCAGGGGCCATTTGGCGTGCAGGCCGGGGGCGGACACGACGCGGACCGGGCGTCCGAACCGCAGCACCACCGCCTGCTGGGTCTGGCGCACGACATAGGCGGTGTTGAACGCAAGCACGGCCACCACCGCCGTCGCGACCGCGCCGAGGAGGACGCCGGGCCTCACTGGGTGTTCCCATCGGCGCGGGGCTGAGCCTGCGCCGTGGCCTGGCCGGGCGAGGGCGGGGGCGTGGCCTGGGCGGGTGGAGCCGGCCCTGATGCGCGGTTGGCCGGATTGGCGTCCGGCGTGACGTGGGGCCTGAACAGGTCCGGCGGAAGCGCAACCGTGCTGCGGCCCTTGGCGTCCACCACCACCTTGTTGCTGGCGCGCAGCACGTGCTCCATCGTCTCGATGTAGAGGCGCTGGCGGGTGATGGCCGGTGCGCGGCGGTACTGGGTGTCGATCAGGGCGAAGCGGGCGGCTTCCCCGGCAGCCTCGCGTTCCACCTGATCGCGATAGCCCTGGGCGGCCTGCACGCTGCGCACCGCTTCGCTTTTCGCGTCGGCGAGGACGCGGGTGCGGTAGGCTTCGGCCTCGCTGGCGGCTGTTTCGGCGTCCTGCCGCGCCGTGGCCAGATCGCGATAGGCCGGAGCCGCCGCCTGGGGCGGCTCGGCGTCGCGCACCTGCAGGTCGACGACCGACACCCCCGCGCC
>JBARAK010000029.1:0-5738 GCA_049791955.1 Caulobacteraceae bacterium | reverse complement strand
CGCCGACCCCGCGTGGCCACAAGCCCGCCGCGCCTCGCCGCGCGCCCCGGGGCCCAGAAGCCATGGCCGCGGGTTCCGGCTTCTTCATCTCGGCGGACGGCTACATCGTCACCAACAACCACGTGGTCGAGAAGGCGGACACCATCAAGGTGACGCTGAGCGACCAGCGCGAACTGACCGCCACGCTGGTCGGCCGCGACCCGCTGAGCGATCTGGCGGTGATCAAGGTCGAGGGGACTAACTTCCCGTTCGTCAGCTTCGAGACCGCCTCCAAGCCCCGCGTGGGCGACTGGGTCATCGCCATTGGCAACCCCTACACCCTGGGCGGCACGGTCACGGCGGGCATCATCTCGGCCGAGGAACGCAATATCGGCCAGCAGTTCGTCAACTACCTGCAGATCGACGCTCCTATCAACCGAGGCAACTCGGGCGGCCCGACCTTCGATGTCTATGGACGCGTGGTGGGCGTGAACACGGCGATCTTCTCCGAGTCGGGCGGATCCGTGGGCATCGGCTTCGCCATCCCGGCTGACCTGGCCGCCTCGATCACCAAGCAGCTGATCGTCAACCACCACATCACCCGCGGCTACCTGGGCGTGTCGATCCAGACGGTGACACCCGAAGTGGCCGCCGCTGAAGGCATCACGCCCCACCAGGGCGCGCTGGTCGGCGACGTGACCGCCGGCGGGCCGGGGGCCAAGGCAGGCGTACAAGTCGGCGACATCATCCTGGCCATCAACGACCATCCCGTGAAATCGTCCGAGGATCTGTCCCAGATCACCGCCCAGGTGCCCCCCGGCGGCGAACTGAAGCTGGAGATCCTGCGCAAGGGCGCCCATGTCACCGTGATGGCGCACTCCGGCGTTCGCCCGTCGGAAGCGGCGCTGAACGGCAAGACCGGAAGCGACGACGAGGATAGCGCCGGCGCGACCCACGGGGCCGCAGCCAGCACCCGCGTGCTCGGCATGAAGCTCGGCGTGGTCGATGCGGCGGCCCGGCAGCAGTACAATATCGGGCCGACGATCCATGGCGTGGTGATCACCGCGATCGCCACCACCTCGGACGCCGCTCATGTCGGCCTGCGCCCCGGCTACGTGATCCAGCGCGCCGGCGACCACACCGTCAACACGCCCGCCGACGTGGCGGCCGCGGTGGCGGACGCCAAGCGGGAGAAGCGCCCCTCCGTCCTGTTGCTGGTCAACATGGGCGGCCGCACCGGCTTCATTCCTGTGAAGTTGGACAGCGAAGCCGGTAACGATCAAGAATAGAATCGGGGACGGACGGTCCCCACGCCTTTTGCGGGGGGACCGTGCGTATCCTGGTAATCGAAGACGACGCAGCCGCCGCCTCAGCCATGTGCAGGGGTCTCGGTGAAGCGGGCCATGACTGCACCACCGCGGCCGATGGCCTGCTGGGCCTGGAAGCCGCGCGGGCCGGAACCTTCGATGTGATGGTGGTGGATCGGATGATGCCGCGGATGGACGGCGTCACCCTGATCGAAACCCTGCGGCGCGAGGGCGACCAAACCCCGGTGCTGTTCCTGAGCGCGCTCGGCGAGATCGAAGATCGCGTCGCCGGGCTGAAGGCGGGCGGCGACGACTATCTGGTCAAACCCTACGCCTTTGCCGAGCTGATCGCCCGGGTGGAAGCGCTGTCGCGACGGCGCGAGACGGGCTCAGTACAGACCTTGCTACGTACCGGCGAACTGGAAATGGACCTGATCGGCCGCCGCGTGACCCGGGCCGGGAAGGAGATCGACCTGCAGCCGCGCGAATTCCAGCTGCTGGAATATCTTATGCGCCACGCCGGCCAGTCGGTGACCCGCACCATGCTGCTGGAAGAGGTCTGGGAATATCACTTCGATCCCCAGACCAATGTGATCGACGTCCACATCTCGCGCCTGCGCTCGAAGATCGACAAGGGTTTCGAGCGGCCGATGCTCCAGACCGTGCGGGGCGCGGGATACAGGCTCGACGCATGAAACGGCGGCCGCCCCGCCTTCCTCCGCGGGCCGATCAGGGCTGAACCATGCGCCTGCCGGCCATAGCGCGCACGACGCCCTTCCGCCTCACGCTGATCTTTCTTTGGGCGTTCGCGACCCTGGCGGCGGCGTTCCTGGCTTACATCTATGTGGCCACCGCCGGGGAAGTGACCCGCCGCGCGGATCGCGAGATCGGCCGAGAGATGGATTCGCTCCAGGCTGTCTACGCGCGTGGCGGTGTCATGGCCCTGAACCAGGAGCTCATCCAGCGCTCCGTGGGCGACCGGCCGTTCGTCTATCTGCTGATGGACGCCCACGCTAAGCCGATCACCGGCACCCTGGCCCAGACCCCGGTCGATCCCGCAACCAAGGCGCCGGCCGAAACCGAGTTCCGTATCAGCGACACCGATCCCGACGGGGCGGTGATCCACACCCAGGGCTGGGGCCGCCAGATCCGCCTGCCGACCGGTGAATTCCTGTTCGTGGGCGCCGACATCGGGGAGGGCCGAGCCTCGGTGATCCACATCGTGCGGGCCATCGAAGGGGGGGCCGTGCTCGTTGTCCTGCTCGGACTGGTCGGGGGGCTGTTCGTCAGCCGCAACGTCAGCCGCAACCTGACGGAGGTGAACAAGGTCGTGGCGGCGGTGGAGGCGGGCGACCTTCACGCCCGCATACCCGTGCGGGGCGTGCGGGACGAATATGATGAACTGGCCATGCGCCTCAACGGCATGCTGGACCGTCTGGAACGCCTGATGGGCGGCCTGCGCCACGCAGGGGACGCCATCGCCCACGATCTCCGCTCCCCCCTTACCCGGCTACGCGCCCGGCTCGAAGTGGCGCTGATGGAGGTGGAGGCCGGTCACGCCGACCCGCGCGCCGCCCTGCACCAGGCGCTCGAGGACAGCGATGCGGTGCTTCGCACCTTCACCGCCGTTCTGGCGATCTCACGCCTGGAGGCGGCCGGCCGCATCAACGACCCCAAAGCTTTCGACGTGTCCGAACTCGCGGGGGGCGTCGCGGAACTCTACGAGGTGCTCTGCGAAGAGAAGGGGCAGGAGTTCGGCATGGAGCTGGGGCGCGGCCTGATGATCCGGGGCGATCGCGATTTCGTCGCCCAGGCCCTGGCCAATCTGCTGGACAACGCCGTGAAGTATACGCCCCCAGGCGGCGCGGTGATGCTGCGCACCCGAAGGCGCGGCTCGGGCGAGATCGAGGTCACCGTAACCGACACCGGTCCCGGCATCCCGGAGGAAGACCGGGAACGGGTGCTGGAGCGCTTCGTCCGCCTGGAGCAGAGCCGCAGCGCACCGGGCTCGGGCCTCGGCCTTTCGCTGGTCGCCGCGGTGGCCACAGCTCACAATGGCCGGCTGGAACTCGACGAAGGACCGGGCGTGATGGACGGCAAGGGACCAGGCCTGCGCACCGCCCTGGTGTTCCCGCCAGCCTAGAGCGTGATAGCCGCAAGTGGAAACCGGTTGCGGCGGCCATCACGCTCTAACTCTATGACTGGGAGCGAGCGCCCCAAGTTGAGGCTACGACCAGAGGTCGGCGATGGACCCCTTGCGGTTCAACATGTGCGCCGCGCGCTTGACCACCCCCAGGAGGCGTTCGGTCCGAGCCTCGCTGTCGTAGGCGAGATAGGCCCGCGACAGCCCCTCCAGGACAAATCTGGCGAGGTCGCGGCTGGCCTGGAGGCGAGGCCCCTCGCCGGCCTGCATCAGCCCCGAGGTCTGGTCGCCCAGTTGCAGCCGGTCGAACGCCGCCTGGGCCGCCAGCAGCCGCTCGCGCAGGGTGGCGTCGGTCCGCGCCGCCATCTCCATCTCGGCGAAGGCGACGAACGGCGTCTCGTGCAACAGCCGCCAATAGGAATCGATGGCGTGATCGGTGCGATCCGCGCCCTGGGTCGCTTCGTCCGCCGCGCCCTCGAACAGGCGCGCGCGGGCGGCTTGAATGTGCGGAATCAGGGCGTCCAGCAACGCTTCGCGGGAAGCGAAGTGATAGAGCATCGCCCCGCGGGTAAGGCCCGCCGCCTCTGCGATCACCGCATTGCTGGCGGGATGGTAGCCGATCTCCGCGAACAGCCGCATGGCGGTGTCGAGGATGCGCGCGCGGGTGCGTTGGGACTTGCGGCTGTCACCCGCTTGCCGTGGACGCTGAACCTCAGCCTGCGCCTCCTGATTCGGGACGATCTCACGATCGGCCGCTTCCTGCATAAAACCCGGGCCCCTGCTGCACTGCAACCTTAGTCGATGGGGAGATAGGGCTTGATCCCCGCTACGCCTAGCCCTTCTCATCTCTCGAACGGTTCTTAGGTCGTTCGGCCTCAGCGAAGGGCTCGCCTTCCGCCGCCTTTGACCCTATAGCCGGGTGTTCAGCCGACGATCCGGCGACAGGTCGGATCAGGACTTTGCATGCGCCATCGCCGGGTGGAATTCAGGGTGAACAAAGGGCGACCGCCTACCGAAACGCGGCTTCCGGGACCTTCGACCGAGGTCCTCCGGATAGGGCTCCGCTGATGCGCATCCTGCTGGCCACAGACGCCTGGGAACCCCAGGTGAACGGCGTCGTGCGAACCCTCAGCCGCACCGTCGCCGAATGCCGCGCCATGGGCCATGAGGTCGAGGTGGTGTCCCCCGACCAGTTCAAAACCCTGCCCCTGCCGACCTATCCCGAGATTCGCCTCGCCATGGGCGCTTACGAGCCCATGCAGGAGCGGTTCAAGGCGTTCGAGCCGGAAGCCATCCACATCGCCACCGAAGGCCCGGTCGGCCTGGCGGCGCGCCGGCTGTGCATTGAGTGGAAGCTCCCCTTCACCACCAGCTACCACACGCGCTTCCCGGAATACGTGGCCGCCCGCTTCCCAGCGCCGGTCTCGGCCGGCTACGCCTACATGCGCTGGTTCCACAAGCCGTCCGGGCGCGTGATGGTCGCGACGCCAACCATGCGCGAGGAGCTGACCCGCCGAGGCTTCCGCAACTTGTCCCCCTGGTCGCGGGGCGTGGACACCGAGCTGTTCCATCCTGATCGCGCCAGCGAATTCCCCGATCTGCTCAAGGACGCGGCGCGCCCGATCTTCCTGAACGTCGGGCGGGTCGCGCCCGAGAAGAACATCGAGGCCTTCCTCGAACTCGACCTGCCGGGATCCAAGGTCATCGTCGGCGACGGCCCTGCGCGCGAAACGCTGCGAGAGCGCTTTCCGGCAGCGATCTTCGTCGGCGCGCAGCAGGGCGAGATGCTCGCCGCCCACTTCGCCAAAGCCGATGTACTGGTCTTCCCTTCGCTCACCGACACCTTCGGCCTGGTCATCCTTGAGGCCATGGCTGCGGGCACGCCGGTTGCGGCCTATCCGGCTCCGGGTCCGATCGACATCATTCCCGGATCAGGCGCGGGCGTGGTCGACGAGGACCTGCGCAAGGCCTGCCTCGGCGCCCTGGAGATCGACTGGGCCGCGGCGCGCCGCTACGCGGAAGGGTTCTCGTGGCGGGCTTCGGCTGAGGAGTTCGTGCTGAATCTCCAGCCCTATCCCGAACCTGAGAAGACGCGGTTCTGGCGCCGCCTGCGTCGCCTCGCTCGCCTGCGCCGCCGCTCGGCCGCCCAGAAGCCGCCTCAGATCGAAACCCGGGCGTAAGGGCCTTCCTGCCAGCGAAGGGAGGCGGGCTCAGCCCGCGCCTGCCATCTCCTGCACGATCGCCAGGGCCGCGGCGTGCGGATCCGTGGCGGCGGTGATCGGACGTCCACAGACCAGATGCGTGGCGCC
>JBARAK010000028.1:0-4418 GCA_049791955.1 Caulobacteraceae bacterium | reverse complement strand
GCGGACATCCCGCCGCCGGTGACGGTCGCGCCTACGCCCTCGTCGCCCGCGCCGACGACCGCTACGCCGTCGCCCACGGCGTCCGCGTCCGTCGCCACCCTGAATGCGCCGACCTACCGGCCGAACTATTCGCCCAGCCTCGGCCGGGCGCGTCCGGTTGCGCCCGAGGCGAGCGTCGGCGGCGCGGTGAGCGCTTCCGACATCGCCACGGCAGGGAAGGGGCGGTTCATCTGGCCGTTGAAGGGCAGCATCCTGGCGCCCTTCGGGGACCGGGGCCCGGGCCAGCACAACGATGGCCTGGACATCGCCGCGCAGTCTGGCGACAGCGTCCGCGCCGCGGCGGCCGGCGAGGTGGTCTACGCCGGCAGCTCGATCCCGGGCTTCGGCAACCTTGTGCTGGTCAAGCACGCCGGCGGATGGGTGACCGCCTACGCCCACCTGAACCGGATCGAGGTGCGGATGCGCGACACCGTCGCCCAGGGCGACGAGATCGGCCAGGCCGGCCAGACCGGCGCGGTGGACCGGCCGATGCTGCACTTCGAGGTGCGCTACGCGCCCCAGGCGACGGAAAAGGCGCGTCCGGTCGACCCGACCCTGGTCCTGCCCGCGGGCTGATTTTCCCGTCCCAATCGCAGGATCAAGGTGAAGTCGACGCACCTTGGCTGGATGCATTGCCAAACCAGAGGCGCTCGCCTAGCTTCCGCGCCTCTTGACCCCGGCCGAGGTCTATCCCGGCCGCCATGGCTGTTTCCGGAGCCCAGATGTTCGCTTCTCCTGCCTTCGCCCAGACCGCCGGCGCCGCGCCGCAAGGCGGCCCGGCCGACATGCTGGTCCAGTTCGCCCCGCTCGTCCTGATCATGGTGCTGGGCTACTTCCTGCTCATCCGTCCGCAGCAGAAGCGCATGCGCGCCCAGCAGGACATGGTGAAGGGCGTCAAGCGCGGCGACACCGTGGTGCTGAACAGCGGCATCATCGGCAAGGTGACCCGGGTCGACGACGCCGAGCTGCAAATCGAGATCGCGCCCACGGTCAACGTCAAGGTCGTGCGCTCGATGATCTCCGACGTGCGCACCCGCGGCGAACCCGCCGCCGCCAACGACGGCAAGTCCTGAGCCCCCGACCCGTAAGGCTGCTCCCGTGATCCAGCTCCGCACCTGGAAGGTCGTCCTCGTCCTGCTGGCCGCTGTGTTCGGCGTGGTGTTCACCCTTCCGAACGCCCTGCCGACCTCGGTGACCGCACACATGCCCGCGGCCCTGTCGCAGCGGCTGAACCTGGGCCTGGACCTCCAGGGCGGATCCTACCTGTTGCTGGAGGTGGATAGCGCCTCGCTGCACGCCGGCCAGCTCACCAACCTGACCGAAGACGTGCGCCACGCCCTTGGCGACGCCCGGATCGGCTTCACCGGTCTGGGCGCGGTCGGCAACGTGGTCCGGGTGCGGGTCAACGACGCCGCCCAGGTGGGGCCGGCGGCCAACCTGCTGCGCTCCAAGCTGGCCCAGCCGACCGCGGCGGGCGGACACGACCTCAACTTGGACACCGGTCCCGACCAGACCATCACGCTCAGCTATCCCGACGCCACCTGGCGCCAGCTCACCGCCAGCGCGGTGCAGCAGTCCATCGAGGTGGTGCGCCGCCGGATCGACCAGCTCGGCACGCGCGAACCGACCATCATCGCCCAGGGCGTCAATCGCATCCAGATCGAGGCGCCCGGCGAAAGCGACCCCGAGAAGCTGAAGAAGGTCATCGGCCAGACCGCCAAGCTGACCTTCCAGATGCTCGACGACACGACCAGCCCGGCCGACGCCGTCGGCCACGTGCCGCCCGAAGACGAGCTCCTGCCCAGCGAAACCCCGGGCGAGGCCCAGGGCGTGCTGGTGCGCCGGCGCGTGATCGTCTCCGGGGCCGACCTGACCGACGCCCGCGTCTCCTATGATTCCCAGACCGCACGGCCGGTGGTGTCGCTGCGCTTCAACGGCCATGGCGGCGACCTGTTCGGCCAGATGACGGCGGCCAACATCGGCCATCGCTTCGCGGTCGTGCTCGACGGCAAGATCATCACCGATCCGAACATCGAGGGGGCCATCCCCGGCGGCACCGGCCAGATCAGCGGCAATTTCACCGAGGAAAGCGCCTCCAACCTCGCGCTGCTGCTGCGCTCGGGGGCCCTGCCGGCCAAGCTGAACTTCGTCGAGCAGCGCACCGTGGGGGCCGAGCTCGGCGCCGACGCGGTGCGGGCGGGCGCGATCTCGCTCGGCATCGGCGCCATCGCCATCTTCATCTTCATCATCGGCGCCTACGGCCTGTTCGGCGTGTTCGCCGCCATCGCGCTGCTGGTGAACGTGCTGATGATCTTCGGCGCCATGTCGGTGACCCAGGCCACCCTGACCTTCCCGGGCATCGCCGGCCTGATCCTGACCCTGGCCGTGGCCGTGGACGCCAACGTGCTGATCTATGAGCGCATGCGCGACGAGGCCCATGCGGGCCGTTCGCCGATGATGGCCGCCGACCAGGGCTTCCGCCGCGCGCTGGTGTCGATCATCGACGCCAACGTCACCACCCTGATCTCGGCGCTGATCATGTTCCAGTTCGGCTCGGGCGCGGTGCGGGGCTTCGCCTGGACCCTGTTCGTGGGCGTGCTGACCTCGGTGTTCACCGCCGTGCTGATCACCCAGGTGCTGATCGGCTGGTGGTTCCGGGTCGCCCGGCCCAAAGCCCTGCCCATCGCGTAAGGACAAGCCCCATGCGCTGGCCGCTGATCCGCCTCCTGCCCACCCGCACCCAGTTCAAGTTCGTGAAGTGGGCGCCGTACGCCGCCATCCTGTCCGCCGTGCTGGTGCTGGGCTCCTTCGCCAGCTTCGCCACGCTCGGGCTGAACCTGGGCATCGATTTCAAGGGCGGCACCCTGATCGAGGTCGCCACCCCCGGTCCCGCGCCCCTGGCCCAGCTCCGCGTCAGCCTGGCCAAGCATGGCGCGCACGACCCGCAGGTCCAGGGCTTCGGCGCGCCGAACGCGGCGATGCTGCGGTTCCGGCCGGCCGCCGGCCAGGATCCGCTGCAGGCGGCGAACTCCATCCGCACCAGCCTGGCGCAGGAGTTCCCCGGCATCCAGTTCAAGCGGGTCGAGGCGGTCGGCGCCAAGGTGTCCGGTGAACTGCTGACCGGGGGCTTCCTGGCGCTCGGCGTCGCCCTCGCCCTGATGCTCGCCTACATCTGGTTCCGCTTCCAGCTACAGTTCGGCCTGGGCGCGGTGCTGGCGGTGCTGCACGACATCGTGCTGACCCTGGGCATCCTCTCGGTGCTGCAGATCGAGTTCTCCACCACCTCCATCGCCGCCCTGCTCACGGTGATCGGCTATTCGATGAACGAGAAGGTCATCACCTTCGACCGGTTGCGCGAGAACCTGCGCAAGTATCGCCGCATGCCGCTGCGCGACGTCATCGACCTGTCCGAGAACGAGCGTCTGTCGCGCACCCTGATCACCGGCTCCACGGCGCTGCTGGCGCTGGCCGGCGCCCTGCTCTTCGGTGGGCCGGTGCTGTTCCCGCTGGTGTTCAGCATGGTGTTCGGCATCATCGTCGGCACCTACTCGTCGATCTACGTCGCCCTGCCGCTGGTGCTGGTCTGGGGCGTCAAGCGGGGCGACGAGGCGCCGCCTGCGTCCAGGGGCAACGGCAAGGCCGCCCTTCAGCGGCCGTAACCGCGGATGGCCGCCCCCCTGCGCCAGCCCCCGGTCGTAGAGACCTTCGGGGGCGGCGGCTTCCGCATCGCCGGGGCGCGCTGGGAGGGATCGGTGCTGATCCTGAACGACGAGGTGCGGGCGTGGCCGGTGACGGGCATCGCCGATCTCACGGCCGACCGCCTGCGCGACGTGCTGTCCGCCCCGTCCGAGATCGTCGAACTGGTGCTGGTTGGAACCGGCTCCGCCGTGTCGCTCGCTCCACGCGCGCTGCGCGAGACGGTGAAGGCCGCGGGCCTTGGCCTTGAGGTGATGAGCACGCCCGAGGCCTGCCGCATGTACAATTTCCTGGCCGGCGAGGGCCGCCGCGTCGCCGCCGCCCTGATCGCCGTCTGATCCGGTGACGGAAGCGGCTGTCTCCGAGCCGGGCGACGACGGCGACCTGGACGCCCTGGTCCGCCGTGTCGATTCCGACCGTTGGCTGGCCAGCCGCTTCATCACCGACGAAGCCACGCGCCACGAGGTCGTCGCGCTCTACGCCCTCAATCACGAGCTGGCCCGGGTGGGCGAAAGCGTCACCAATCCCCTGGCCGGGGAGATCCGCCTGGCGTGGTGGCGTGAGCGGATGGAAGCGATCGTCGCGGGAGGCGAGGCGCCCGGCCAGCCGGTCCTGCAGGCCCTGGCCGCGCCGCTGCGGGCGGGCCGCCTGCCGGCCGAACTGCTCGACGCCCTGGTCGAGGC
>JBARAK010000027.1:0-8678 GCA_049791955.1 Caulobacteraceae bacterium | reverse complement strand
GCCATCGCCCGCGCCATCGCCAAGGAGCCCCGCCTGCTGTTCGCCGACGAGCCGACCTCGGCGCTGGACGGCGAGAACGGCCAGATCGTCATCCGCCTGCTGCAGCGGGCGGCCAAGCAGCACGGCGCCGCGGTGATCTGCGTCACCCACGACCCGCGCCTGCAGGCCTTCGCCGACCGCATCATCCATATCGAGGACGGCAATATCCTCGACGACGTGCGTCCGGTACGGGAGCCCGATCCCGTGCCCCCTCCGGAAACCGCTCCGGAAAACCCCTCGCAGCCCGCCGTCGCCCTCGCCTCCGCCGGAGCCTGATCCAATGCCCGCCTTCCTCCGCCGCCGTGGTTTCTGGCTCGGCGTCCTGATCGTGCTGACCCTGTGCGTGGGCGGGACCTTCTTCTTCAACCAGGCCGCGGCCAAGAAGGCCCAGGTCAAGCGCGAGGAAGCCGCCAAGGCCGCAGCCCCCACCCCCTTCGCCGCCATCGCCGACGGCAAGGCCGACGTGGAAGGCGGGGTGATCCAGGTGGCCGCCCGCACCGCCGGCGTGATCCGCGGCGTCTACGTCAAGGAAGGCGACTCGGTGACCAAGGGCGAGGTGCTGGCCCAGCTCGAGGACGACCAGCCCAGGCTCAACGTCGCCAACGCCCGCGCCGCCGTGGCCCAGGCCCAGGCCCAGGTCGACCTGCTGCAGGTGCAGAAGGACTATAACCAGCGCGAGTACGACCGCCTGCTGCCCCTGCGCGCCAAGCAGTTCGTCGCCACCCAGGCGGTGGACAAGGCCGAGGACGCCATCCACGAGTCCGTGGCCCAGATCGAGGCCCAGCGCGCCGCCATCGCCACCGCCCAGGCCGCGCTCGCCTCGGCCGAGTACCAGCTCGAACTGACCAAGGTGCGCGCGCCGGCCGACGGCCGCATTGTGCGGCGCTACGCCAATCCGGGCTCGGGCGCCTCCACCCTCAACGTGTCCAACATGTTCGACCTGGTGCCCAACACCGAACGGATCGTGCGGGCCGAGATCGTGGAGAGCGACATCCCCAACATCCACATCGGCCAGGACGCCGAGGTGGTCCCCGAAGCCGATCCGACCAAGATGTACACCGGCCGCGTACTGCGCCGCTCCGACGAGTTCGGCGCCCGCAAGCTCCAGTCCGACGACCCCACAGAGCGCACCGACGAGCGGGTGGTCGAGGTGGTGGTCTCCGCCGACGACGCCCCCCTGCTGGTAGGCCAGCGGGTGCTGGTGAAGTTCATGAAGCCCGGCCGGCAGGCGGGCGTGGTGCGCCCCCTGCCGTCCACCGAGACCGTCCGCAAGCCAAAGGCCGGGTGAGGCCGAGTGGGTCCTGAGGACCCATTGATTGATCCGCCGCGAGGCCCCTCCTCTATTCTCCCGGATAGCGGCCGCAGGTTGCCAATGGGCTCGCGCCCTTGCCGTTTCCTCCGCAAAACTCCATATTCGAACTGTCCCGCGACGGTGGGACTATGGGGATAAACGCGCGAGTAATAAGCGGACTGGACCCGGGTGCGATTCCCGGCGGCTCCACCAATCTCTTCCTCCGCGTTATCGGCGGACGACCTTGGGGCCGATCAGCATCGACGGACGTCTAAAGGCGTTGCTTTCTCCCGGTTTGGGCCTCCGCAATCGGCCTTTTTATAACTGCGAACGATAACTTCGCTGAAGAGTTCGCCATCGCCGCGTAATGCGGTTCTGGTGATCTCGCCTTAAAGTCCTGCGGGTTAGCCCCCGTAGGCGGGGCCCGGAGGGAGCCTGGCAACAGAATCCCTCCACCTTCCTCACTTCATGTCGCCGCTCCGAAGCGCTACCGGCGGCGGATCGCCGCTGAATTTGCGGTTCCCTCTTGCAGTCGCCGCGACAATCCCTCAACCCACGCCCAGGAAACGGCCCGCAGTTGGGGACGTTTCTTTGGACACGGTGTCGGGATCGCCCTCAGATGAGCCAGGACGGACAAGACCAGGACCAGATGGGCTATGAGGCGCTGGCGCAGGAAGCGCTGCGCGGCGTGGTCAAGGCGGCGCTGAAGCGCGCGGCCGGTCCCGGAGGTTTGCCCGCCGCCCACCATTTCTACATCACCTTCAAGACCCGCGCGCCGGGCGTCTCGATCCCGCCCGAGCTGGTCGAGAAGTACCCGGACGAGATGACCATCGTCGTCCAGCACCAGTTCTGGGACCTGGCTCCGGGCGAAACCTTCTTCTCCGTCACCCTGCGCTTCGGCGGCCAGCCCAAGCGACTGTCCATGCCCTACCAGGCCGTGACCCGCTTCTATGATCCCAGCGTGCAGTTCCTGCTGCAGTTCGAGGCGCCGGAAACGGATGCGCCCCCGGCTCCAGCCGAATTCCTGCCGATCCGCCCGCGTCTGGAATCCACCGATGCGCCATCCGAGGATTCCGACGATCCCCGGCCCGACGACGACGGCCCCAAGGTCGTCTCCCTGGATCAATTCCGGAAGAAATAGTCGCGCCCGCAGCCGGGGCGTCTCCCCGAGCCGCAGGAAACAAATCCACGCCGCGGCCGGTTGGCTCTTCGGATAACCCGAAGGAGCCTTCTCATGCGAAGCCTTGTCGTGGTGGCCTTCAGCGCTTCGGCCCTGGCCTTGCCGCTCGCCGCCCAAACCATGACTGGCCAGCCATCGACGGGGGAGCCTACCGCCTCGTCCGCGCCCGGCGCACCGTCGGCGGCCCGCAACAACCCGACACCGCTGGCCCACGCAGGCACGACGGATGCGAACCAGGTCTGCAAGACCTACACGCCAGCCGGAACCCGCTTCTCGAAGAAGGAGTGCCATACCCAGGCCGAGTGGGACCAGATGGCGGCCGACGCCCGCAGCAACCTGAACGACACCTCGCGTAACCCCGGCGGTCCACACTGACGCCGCTGGAATTGGGCTTCCAGCCTATCGCTCGCTGATCCGGATGAAAATCCGCTCGCGTTCCCCGGGGTGGCGCTCAACCAGCAGGCGGCCGACCTGGGCGTCGTCGTGGAAGGCGTAGCCCTTGATCGCGTCGAGCAGCGCCTTGGCCAGGTTATCCAGGTCGAGCCAGGGCGGATCACCGACATATTCCATGGCGATCTCCACCACGTACTCCCCCCAGGCCGGACGCGCACGGCGCCATTCCTTACGGAAGAACTCGTAGATCAAGGGCTTGTAGTACTTGGCCTGAGTGGTCAGGCCTTCCACCACGATCTCCAGCCCCCGGCCGTCCAACTCCCGGGCGCGGACCCGTCCGGCCCCGGTCCACTCCCCGGCCTGCCCATCCGGCGCCATCGCAACCCTTTCGCCAGCCACTTCCGACACCTACACTATGAGTCCCTGTCCAACAGTCGAAAGGAGGTGGTCCAGTGTCTCATTGTCTCCAGCTACGGTCCCAACCGATGACCTGGAGCCTTGGAATAGAGGCTCACGCCTGAAGGCTGCCTGACAGCCAGAGGTTTGGTCGTCGGCCACCGTGGCAATGACGACGATGGAAGGCCGCTCCGGGTAACCGGGGCGGCCTTTTCAGTGATTGGCGGAATCGAAGTTCCGCCGCCTTGACGGTCCACTCAACCTGCGCTCACCCTGCCTGAAAAATAAACCCGCCTCCGACAGGCGGGGCCATCAGGGGGAAGACATGCCGGATACGGTTCCAGTGCAGGCCAACCCTGCGGCGATCGGGCTGGTCGCGTTCGGCCTCACCACGGTCCTGCTCAGCCTCGTCAACGCCGGCGTCCTGCCGCCCGGGGGTGAGAACGTGGTCCTGCCCCTGGCGCTGGCTTACGGCGGGCTGATGCAGATGATCGCCGGCATATTGGAGTTCAGGGTCGGCAACACCTTCGGCATGACCGCCTTCCTCAGTTTCGGGGCCTTCTGGCTGTGGTTCGCCCTGCTTCTCCTGTTGGCCCACAACGGCGCGCTGGACCTGAAGGACGCCGGCCCGACCGTGGGGGCGGCGCTGCTGCTCTGGGGCGTGCTGACGCTCTATCTGTGGATCAGCACCTTCCGGCTCACCCGGGTCGTCTTCGCGATCTTCTTGACCCTCTGGATCACCTTCTTCCTGTTGGGCCTGGGCGCGATCACCAAGCAGGCCGCGCTGGGCCATCTCGGCGGCTGGGTTGGCCTGGCGAGCGGATCCCTGGCCATGTACGCCAGCTTCGCAATCGTCACCAACGCCACCTTCGGGCGGGTGGTCCTGCCCGTCGGCGAGAAGCCGATCCTCAGTTAACTTGCTGTAAAAAAAGACCAAACCGTCAAATCCTTACGGTTGACGGCTCCGATCTTTATGACTTCTTTATGCTAGCCAGGGTCCTGCGCACTCGAACCTTGACTCGGGTTTGAGCGATTTTCCGCGCCTCAAAACGCGGGATATCGTCATGGATGACCTGATCTACATAATCCTCGGCGCGGCCTGCTTTGTAGGCATGGGGCTGTATGGCCGCCTGCTTCGGGCGCTGTGAGATGATCGCTCTGATCTACGCCGCCGCCGCTCTCGGGGTGGGCGTCTACATGGTCGCCGCCCTTGTGCGGCCCGACAAGTTCTAACCAGAAAACCCACGGACCTCATAAATGAACTGGCAGGGGTGGGCGGAAATCGCCCTCACGCTGGGGCTTGCCGTTGCTCTCGGCTGGCCTATCGGCGTGTACATGGCGCGCGTATGGGAAGGCCGATCCACGTGGCTGGATCCGGTCCTACGCCCCGTTGAGAAGCTGTTCTACGCTGCGTCCGGCGTCGATCCCGCCAAGGGCCAGGGCTGGATGGCCTACTTGGGCGCCGTGCTGGCGTTCAACGCCGCCGGCTTCTTCCTGCTCTACGTCATCCTGCGCTGCCAGGGCCTGCTGCCGCTCAACCCGCTGCACTTCGCCGGCATGAGCCCGCACCTGGCGTTCAACACGGCGATGAGTTTCGTCACCAACACCAACTGGCAGTCCTACAGCGGCGAGAGCACGCTCTCCAACCTGTCCCAGATGGGCGGGCTGACGGTGCAGAATTTCGTCTCCGCCGCCTCCGGGATCGCGGTCGCGGCGGCCCTGGCGCGCGCCTTCGCCGCCAACCGCGGCGATACGCTCGGCAACTTCTGGGCCGACCTGACCCGCAGCATCCTCTACATCCTGCTGCCGATCTCGATCGTGTTCGCCCTGGTGCTGGTCGCGACCGGCGTGCCCCAGACCCTGCTCGCCCAGGTCACCGCCCATACGGTCGAGGGCGCCAAGCAGGGCATCTCGCTCGGCCCGGTGGCCAGCCAGGAGATCATCAAGCAGCTGGGCACCAACGGCGGCGGCTTCTTCGGCGCCAACTCCGCCCATCCGTTCGAGAACCCCAACGCCTGGTCCAACCTGATCGAGGAAGTGGCGATGAACGCCGTGGGCTTCGCCTGCGTCTTCGCCTTTGGCCGCGTGGCCATGGCCGGGCGCGACGCCCGCGCCCTGGTGATCGCCATGATGGTGCTGCTGGCCGGCGCATCCGCCGCGATCTACGCCAGCGAGACCCGCATCACCCCCGCCCTCCTGCACGCCCACGTCGCCGCCGCGCCCAACATGGAAGGCAAGGAAGTCCGCTTCGGCGCCCCCTCCACCGCGGTCTGGACCGCCATGACCACCGGCGCCTCCGACGGCGGGATCAACGGCGCGATCGAAAGCTTCACGCCGCTTGGCGGCGGGACCGCCCTGTTCATGATCAAGCTCGGCGAGATCCTGCCGGGCGGGGTCGGATCAGGTCTCTACGGCATCGTGGTGATGGCGGTGATCTCGGTGTTCGTGGCCGGTCTGATGGTCGGTCGCACGCCGGAATATCTCGGCAAGAAGATCGAGGCGCGCGAGGTCAAGTACGCCGTCCTGGCCACCCTGATCCTGCCGATAACCATCCTGGGCTTCGCGGCGGTCTCCGCCGTCTATCCGGTGGCGCTGAAGTCGGTGTCGGCCTCCGGACCGCACGGCCTGACCGAGATGCTCTACGCCTATTCCTCGGCGGTCGGGAACAACGGCTCGGCCTTCGGCGGACTTAACGCCAACACGCCCTGGTGGGACACGACCATGGGCATCGCCATGGCGCTCGGACGCTTCGCCTACATCGTACCGGTGATGGCCATGGCCGGCGCGCTGGCGGCCAAGCCGAAGCTCGCCCCGACCGCGGGCACCCTCCCGACGAACGGCCTTCAGTTCGTGGGATTGCTGGTGGGTCTGATCCTGATCCTCGGCGGCCTGCAGTACTTCCCGCCCTTGGCCCTCGGTCCCGTGGTCGAGCACTTCCAGATGCTCCACGCCGTCTCGCACTGATCCTCATACGCAAGGTCGAAAGATGCCTTCCGCAATCACAACGTCGGGGTCGCAACAGGCGATCATCGGCCGGGCCGTGCGCGACGCCTTCGTCAAGCTCGACCCCAGAAAGCTCACCGGCAACCCGGTGATCCTGGCGACCGAGGTGGTGGCGGCGCTCGCCACCATCTCCACCATCGCCGCGGTGGCTGGCCACCAGAACATCCTGTTCCCGCTGCAGCTGGCGCTGTGGCTGTGGGCCACGGTGCTGTTCGCCAACTTCGCCGAGAGCGTGGCGGAGGGCCGTGGCAAGGCCGCCGCCGACAGCCTGCGCGCCGCGCGGGTCGACACCAAGGCCAAGCTGATCGTCGATCCGTCGACCGGGGCTGTAGTGCCCACCTCCGCCCATAAGCTGGAGGTCGGCCAGATCATCCTGGTCGAGGCCGGCGACGTGGTGCCCGCCGACGGCGAGATCGTCGAGGGCATGGCCTCGGTCAACGAGGCCGCCATCACCGGCGAAAGCGCGCCGGTGATCCGCGAGAGCGGCGGCGACCGCTCTGCGGTCACCGGCGGCACCACGGTGGTGTCGGACTGGATCAAGGTGCGCGTCACCGCCGGGGCCGGCTCCAGCTTCCTGGACCGCATGATCGCGATGGTGGAAGGCGCCGACCGCAGGAAGACCCCCAACGAAATCGCGCTGGCCGTGCTGCTGGCCGGCCTGACCCTGGTGTTCCTGATCGTGGTGACCACCCTGGTGGGCCTGGGCGCCTATTCCGGCGTGAGACTCGATCCGGTGGTGCTGGGCGCGCTGTTCGTCTGCCTGATCCCCACCACCATCGGCGGCCTGCTGTCGGCCATCGGCATCGCCGGCATGGACCGCCTGCTGAAGTTCAACGTGCTGGCCACCTCCGGCCGCGCGGTGGAAGCGGCGGGCGACGTGGACACCCTGCTGCTGGACAAGACCGGCACCATCACCTTCGGCAACCGCATGGCCACCGAGGTAATCCCGGCCCCCGGCATCCCCGAAGGCGCCGCCATGCGCGCGGCCCTGATGGCCTCGCTGGCCGACGAGACCCCCGAAGGCCGCTCGATCATCGAGCTGGCCCGCGAGAAGGGCGTCACCGCCGAGGCTCCGGCCGACGCGGTCTCCATCCCCTTCAGCGCCTCCACCCGCCTGTCCGGCCTGGAAGTCGGCGCGCTGAGCTGGCGCAAGGGCGCCGTGGACGCGGTGGCCCGCTACCTCAAGACCGAGCGCGCCCAACTGCACCGGGACGTGCAGGCGGTGGTCGACCGTATCGCCCGCTCGGGCGGCACGCCCCTGGCCGTGGCCGAGGGCGACCGGCTGGTCGGCGTCATCCACCTGAAGGACGTGGTCAAGCCGGGGGTGAAGGAGCGCTTCGCCGACCTTCGCCGGATGGGCGTGCGCACGGTGATGATCACCGGCGACAACCCCGTCACCGCCGCCTCCATCGCGTCGGAAGCCGGGGTGGACGACTTCCTGGCCGAGGCCACGCCCGAGGACAAGCTGCGGATGATCCGCGAGGAGCAGGGCAAGGGCCGGCTGGTCGCCATGTGCGGCGACGGCTCCAACGACGCCCCGGCGCTGGCTCAGGCCGATGTCGGCGTCGCCATGCAGACCGGCACCCAGGCCGCCCGCGAGGCCGGCAACATGGTCGACCTCGACTCCGACCCGACCAAGGTCATCGAGATTGTCGAGGTCGGCAAGCAGATGCTGATCACCCGCGGCGCGCTGACCACCTTCAGCATCGCCAACGACGTGGCCAAGTACTTCGCCATCATCCCGGCCCTGTTCGTGGTCTCGATGCCTTCGCTCGGCGCGATGAACGTGATGCATTTGTCGAGCCCCGAGAGCGCGATCCTCTCGGCGGTGATCTTCAACGCCCTGATCATCATCGCGCTGATCCCGCTGGCGCTTAAGGGGGTGAAGTACCGGGCCATCGGGGCCCAGGCCCTGCTGACCCGCAACCTGCTGATCTACCGCCTCGGCGGGATCATCGCGCCCTTCGTGGGCATCAAGCTGATCGACCTGATCGTCTCATCCCTGCATCTGGCCTGAGGGAGCGAAAACCATGCTCGCCCATATCCGTCCCGCCCTGGTGATGATCGTGCTGTTCACGATCCTCACCGGCCTGATCTACCCGCTGGCGATCACCGGGATCGCCAAGGTCGCCCTGCCCTATCAGGCCGGCGGCAGCCTGCTCTACCGCGCCGACGGCTCCATCGAAGGCTCCGCCCTGATCGCCCAGGCCTTCGCCAAGCCGGAATACCTGCATCCCCGCGGCTCGTCGGCGGGGAACGGCTACGACGCCACGGCTTCGTCACCCAGCAACCTCGGCCCGATGGACAAGAAGCTCGCCGACCGCATCGCCGGCGACGCGGCGGCGCTGAAGAAGGAAGCGCCCGGCGTCCCCATCC
>JBARAK010000026.1:0-10326 GCA_049791955.1 Caulobacteraceae bacterium | reverse complement strand
GCCGTGGCCCTGCTGGCCAGGCGCGACCCCCTGGCCGCCGCCGCCCTCACCCCGCTGACGCTATGGACCGCCTACGCCAGCCTGACCGGCGACGAGACCCCGGTCGCCAACCCGGACAAGCTGGTCGACCGTCTGAGGTGGGAAGGCGCGTTCTAAAGCCCCCCACTTCCAAGGCCCCCCGCAAAAACCGCCGTCGTTACCGCGCCCGTAACGACCAATTTCCTCAGCTTCGCCAACGGCTAAGCCGCCTGCGTCTACGCGTCGCGCGCCACGACGCGCCATGGCGCTCGGCACGACCGGTCGTTACCTGGAGGTCGCGTCCACACCAACCACCCCCTTCCCTCCGGCTCCTGCCATGGGCGCAAACGGCGTATGATGGCGTTCATGTTCAGCTCCGGCCCCGGCGTTCAGCCCGACGACCGGCGAGAATATCCCCGCAGCCCCGCCCATGGACGCGCGAAACTGATCCTGGGCCAGATCACGGGCGCGGGTACGCGGGCGCCCGCACTCGATGTGGAGATCGTGGACCGCTCGATGACCGGGCTGCGCATCCGCCTGGAGCGCGAGGGCGCGGTGACGGGCGACGTGGTGCTGATGTCGGCGGCCACTGGCCAGGCCTACGAGGCGCGGGTGGTGTGGAAAGCCTATCCCCACGTCGGCCTTCAGGTCCGGCGCGGCATCGACATGCGGTCGGCGAACGGTCCGGAGGCGGCCACGCTGCGCAAGCTCTGGCGCGAAAGCTTCGGGGGCTGAACTCTTAGCCTTTCGCACGGCCAAGGTGACGGACGGCGCGGCCCGTGCTGTATATCCGCCGTGCGGCCCGCCGCATCGCGTTCCCCCCGCCAAGGACCTCCGGGCATGACTGTTTCCAGAGCCACCCCCGCCCTCGCGGCGCTGATGCTGGTCCTGGCCGCCCTGGTCCTGCCGACCCGGGCCCGCGCCTGGGACCAGGAGGCGGACAAGCTGGTGGCGCGGCTGGCCTACGAACGGCTCGATCCCGCCGCCAAGGCCAAGGTCGACACCCTGCTGGGCGCCGGCAGCTCCGGCTTCAAGGTGGCCAACAGCCCGTGCGGGGCCTCCTCGCTCACCGACGCCCCCGATTTCGTCGCGTGCATCAAGGACCGCCGCAACGTCGATTTCATGCGGGGCGTGATCTACGACCCTCTCCCCGTGTGCGAACCGCCGCCGCGGGCCAAGCCGCCGTGCGCTGACGGCCACTGCGCCAGCACCCTGCTGAAGCGCGAGATCGAGGTGCTGAAGGCGCCCGCCTCCTCGCCGGACGACAAGGCCATCGCGCTGATGGCGGTGACCTATCTGGTCTCTGAACTGCATCAGCCGCTGCACACCGCCGACAACAACGATCGCAACGGCCAGCGGGTGCGGGTCACCGTCCCGGGCGCCGTCAATGGCGTGAACCTCTATGGGGTGTGGGACGAGGACCTGGTGGCCGACGCCATCGGCGACGCCGAGACCGGCCTGCCCTATGTGCGCGCCCTGGCCGCGACCCACGGAACCGAGTGGGCCAAGGGCGACGTGGACGCCTGGGTGGCCGAGAGCCACCAGTTCGCGGTGTCGGTGGTTTACGGCCGCCTGCCCTTCCCGCCCGCCTGCAACCGGTTGCCCGACCAGCCCGAACCGCTGCGCCCGAACTATTTCGCCGCTGCGACGCCCTTGGTGCGCCAGCAGCTGGCCAAGGCCGGCGTGCGCCTGGCCGCCGTGCTCAACGCGGCCCTGGACTGAAATCGCCTCCCCTCTGGCCGGGTTTGCGCTCTTGGGCCACGTTGGGCGAATCGAACTGGGCTTGATATAGGCTCAAGCTAGGTCCGCCGGTCTCGCCGCATCTTTTCGCGCGTCCGCGGGCGGGAGCGCCAAGGCGGCATGAAGCAGTTCCTGATCACCCTCGCGGGCGTCTTCTCCGGCCTGCTGCTGTTCTTCGTCGGCCTGCCAATCCTGTTCATCTGCCTGATCGCAGCAGGCAGCAAACCCGCGGCGACACCAGCCCATACGGTCCTGACCCTGGACCTGCGCCAGGCGCTCAGCGACCAGGAGCCCAATAGCCCGCTGTCGTTCCTGAACGGACGCAACCTCTCGGTCATCACCGTGGTCGAGACCCTGAGCCGCGCCGCGCGCGACCCCAATATCCAGGGCATGCTGATCCGCCTGCCCGAGGGCGGCATGCCGCCGGCCCAGGCCGACGAACTCCGCCTGGCGATCAAGCACTTCCGTTCTGCCGGCAAGCTGGTGATCGCCCACAGCCAGGGCCTCTATCCCTCCGGCGTCTCCACCGCGACCTACATGCTCGGCGCCTCGGCCGACCAGCTGTGGATGCAGCCGGGCGCGGCGATGCAGTCCTCGGGAATCGCCTCGGAAGACCTGTTCCTCAAGCGCTTCTTCGACAAATACGGCGTGGTCGCCGATTTCCAGCAGCGCAAGGAGTATAAGAACGCCATCAACCCGATGCTCTACGACGACTACACCCCGGCCCACAGAGAGGCGGAACTGGGGTGGATGAACTCGGTCTACGACACGGAGCTCACGGTCGCCGCCCAGGACCGCAACCAGGATCCCAAGGCCTTCAAGGCCGTGATCGCCGACGCCCCCTACGGCGCGGACGAGGCTCTGGCCCATCGGCTGATCGACCGGGTCGGCGGGGTGGAGGACGCCGTGGGCGTGCTGAAGTCCCGCGCCGGCGCCGACGCCCAGCTGATGGACCTGGCCAAGTACCGCAACACGCCCCGCAGCACCTCCACCGTCACCGCGTCCTCGGGATCGGCCATCGCCCTGATCGGGGCCGAGGGCGACATCGTCACCGGCACCGCCAACAGCCAGTCCCTGACCGACACCCGCTCCGACGTCTATTCGGACGACGTGGCCAAGGCCTTCCAGGACGCCATCGCCGACGACCAGGTGAAGGCCATCGTGTTCCGCGTCTCCTCGCCGGGCGGCTCCGACACCGCCTCCGAGCAGATCCTGTCGGCGGTCATGGCGGCCAAGGCCGCGCACAAGCCGGTGGTGGTCAGCATGGGCACCTACGCGGCCTCCGGCGGCTACTGGATCTCGTCCAACGCTTCCGAGATCGTGGCCGAGCCCACGACCCTGACGGGTTCGATCGGCGTGTTCGGCGGCAAGCTGGTGTACGGTCCGGCGCTGTCGCGTTTCGGGCTCGACCTTCGCGACCTGTCGGTGGGCGGGGACTTCGCCGGCGCCTACGGCTCGGCCCAGCCGTTCACCACCAAGCAGAAGGCGGCCATCTCGGCCTGGATGGACCGGATCTACGACGGCTTCGTCCAGCGGGTGGCGACTGGGCGTAAGCTGCCGGTCGCCCGCGTGCAGGAGATCGCCAAGGGCCGGGTGTGGACCGGGATCCAGGCCCAGCAGCTCGGGCTGGTGGACAAGCTCGGCGGTCTGAGCCTGGCTGTGGGCGAGGCCAAGCGCCTGGCCGGCCTGCCCGCCGACCAGGGGGTGGTCCTGAAGGTGCTGCCGGCCAAGAAGACGCCGCTGGACACCCTGCAGCGCGCCATGGGCCTGAGCGCCGCGTCCACCCGGGCGGCCTCCACCGCCCTGTGGCTGCTCGACGATCCCCACGCCCGCATGGCGCTGGACGACCTCGCCCGCGTCCGTCTGCAATCCGAGGGACAGGGGGCCGTGCTGGCGCCGACGCCGTTCCAGTAGGGCCGGCCAGCTTCGCGAGGCGATCCGCGGCGTCGCCGCTTTGGACTTGAAGCCGCCTCATGGTGGGATATGCATATCCCACCATGAGCCTGACACCCTTCCACATCGCCTTCCCGGTGGACGACCTGGCCGCCGCGCGCAGTTTCTACGGCGGCGTGCTCGGATGCCCGGAAGGGCGCAGCTCCGACCGCTGGATCGACTTCGATCTGTTCGGCCACCAGATCGTCGCCCACCTGCAGCCGCGGGAGAAGACCGCGGGCGCGGCCAATCCCGTGGATGGTCACGCCGTGCCGGTGCCCCACTTCGGGGTGGTGATGCAGATGGACGCCTGGCGGGCCCTGGCCGACCGTCTTCGCGGCGCGGGGATCAGCTTCGTGATCGAGCCCTATATCCGCTTCGAGGGCCAGGTGGGCGAGCAGGCCACCATGTTCTTCCTCGATCCGGCCGGCAATGCGCTGGAATTCAAGGCCTTCGCAGACCTGGACCAGCTTTTCGCCGCCTGAAGCGGGGCCTCCGCGGACGTCATTCCTCGGCCAGCAGCGCCGCCATCAGGATGATCCGTCGGGTTTCCTCCCACAGCCCCAGCGTGTCCAGGGCGTCCAGCGGGTGGAAGGCGGCCTCGGCCGCGTCGTCGCCGGCCTCCGGCTCGCCGGCGATCCAGCGCGCTGCGTAGTCGACCAGCACATAGTGGGCGTCCTCGCCGAACACCCCGTCCACCACGTCCAGCAACCCTGTCAGCTCGGCCTGGACGCCGGTCTCCTCCGTCAGTTCGCGCAGGGCGGCGTCGGCGGAGCGCTCTCCCCACTCGATCCGGCCGCCGGGCAGGCTCCAGGCGCCGCTCAGGGGCGGACGGCTCCGCCGGATCAGCAGCACCTCACGCCCCCGCAGGCACACCACGCCAACCGCCGGAACCGGCCGTCGCACGGCGACCGTATCGACCGCATAAAGAGAGTTGGGGGTACTCATATGTGTCCTGCAAAGCTCGGCTGTGTGGCGCTGCGGCATCCGTGACGAAACACCACGCCCGGGGCGACGGGTAAGCATCTTTTCACTCTTTGCCACCACCCTATTCTCACACGCGAGTAAGGGCGGCGAGGGGAATCCTTTATGCGCAAGCGTCTGACGGCCGTGATTGGAGCGGTCGCTCTCGCCGTTGCGGGCTTCACATCCTCCGCCCACGCTGCATCCTCGAGCCTTCAGTGCGCCGAGTTCGCGCGGTTGTTCTCTGGCATCCAGATTTTCGGCGACGCGGCCACCTGGTGGCGCCAGGCGATGGGCAAGTACGCGCGCGGCTTCACGCCCGAGACCGGTTCGGTGCTGGTGTTCAAGGCGTCTGGCATCATGGCCAAGGGCCACGTCGCGGTGGTGAGCCATGTGCTGACCGATCGGATCATCCAGGTCACCCACGCCAACTGGTCGGTCATCGACGGCCATCGCGGTCAGGTCGAGAAGGACGTCACCGTGGTGGACGTCTCCCCCACCGGCGACTGGAGCCAGGTCAAGGTCTGGTACGACCCCAGCCACAACCTCGGCTCGACCATCTATCCGACTTACGGCTTCGTCTATCGCGCCGCCCAGCAGGCCGCCAACGTGGCCAGCCGGATCGCCGCCGCCACCGGGGCCAAGACGGCAACGACCGGCCCCTCCAGCGCCGCCACCTCGCTTGGCGAAGGCCTTCCGAACTAATCCAGTCATAGCTCCCGAAGGCTGAAAGCCATGATCGCCGGGTCAGGGCCTGATCATTTGCGGGCTCAGCGTCCCCCGAGCGCGCACGAGGCGAGATCGTCCTCACGCACCGTCTCCGCGCCGGCGCCAATGCGGCGGCTGCGGCGCAGCACGTAGCGGCCCGGGCGGACCGCCTTCCACTTCAGCGGATCGGGGAGGATGGCCGCAAGCCGCGCGGCCTCGACCGGCGTGATCGCCTCGGCGCCATGATGGAAGTAGCGCTGGGCCGCCGCCTCGGCGCCGTAGACGCCCGGACCCCACTCCACCACGTTCAGATAGACCTCGAGGATGCGGCGCTTTCCCCACAGCGCTTCGATCAGCACCGTGAAATAGGCCTCCAGCCCTTTGCGGACATAGGAACGCTGGGGCCACAGGAACACGTTCTTGGCGGTCTGCTGGCTGATGGTGGAGCCGCCCCGGATGCGCCCGGGGTCGCGGGCGTTGTGGGCCGCCGCCGCCTTGAGCGCAGTGAAGTCGAAGCCGTGATGGACGCAGAAGCGCGCATCCTCCGCCGCGATCACCGAACGGGCCAGCGTCGGCGAGATCCGCGACAATGACCGCCAGGTCTTATGCAGTCCCTGCCCCTCCGCGGCGCGCTGCACCATCAGCAGCGTC
Source organism: Caulobacteraceae bacterium (assembly GCA_049791955.1). Classification (GTDB taxonomy): domain Bacteria; phylum Pseudomonadota; class Alphaproteobacteria; order Caulobacterales; family Caulobacteraceae; genus CAHJWH01. Next base: position 4,314 of record JBARAK010000026.1, on the reverse strand, counting down.
ACCGGTGGCGGAACGAATCGATAGGCCAGGGTCACGGCCACCGGCCCTAGCAACAGCACGGCGAGCATGATGAGCGCCCAGCGCCGCCAGCGATGCGATTTCGCGGGACGCGCGCCGCTTGTCGGACGGGATACGGCCTTCGTGCGGGGACCGCCCGCGCGAGGGGCCGGACGCCGCATCCTGGCGTTACGCGGAGACGCCGCCACCGATCCCACTCCCAGGTTGCCGAAAGATCGTGGTAGCGAGCGTGAAAGCCTAAGGTCAACTGCGACTCCGGTGCGCGGAACCCCGCCTCGAAGCCCCCGTTGACGCTCAGCCACCCGAAGGAGCCGCCATGCGCCCCGCCCTCAAGCCCCTGTCGGCGCAGACCATCGTCATCACCGGAGCTACGTCCGGCCTGGGCCTCGCCACCACCCGCCTGGCCGCCGCCCGCGGCGCCAAGCTGCTGCTGACCGCGCGCAACGAGCAGGCGCTGCGCGCGCTGTGCGAGGAATTGCACGCGCGGGGCGGATTGGCCGCCTACGTGGTCGCGGACGTGGCCGACGAAGCCCAGGTGCGCGCCGTGGCGGCCCGGGCCGATGCGCTCTACGGAGGCTTCGACACCTGGATCAACAACGCCGGCGTGGGCCTCTACGGCAAGCTTGAGGACACCCCGCTGGAAGACCAGCGCCGCCTGTTCGACACCAACTACTGGGGCGTGGTGAACGGTTCGCTGGTCGCCGCCGAACACCTGAAGGCGCGTCCGGGCGGCGGGGTGCTGATCAACGTCGGATCGGTGCTCTCCGACGTGGCGATACCCGTGCAGGGGGCCTATGCGGCCTCCAAGCACGCGGTGAAGGGCTTCACCAACGCCTTGCGGATGGAGCTGGGTCGGGAGACGCCGCAGATCTCGGTCACCCTGGTCAAGCCGGGCGCGCTGGACACGCCCTACCGCGAGCATGCGCGTAATTACGCCGGTTCGCCCATGAAGAACCCGCCCCCGGTCTATTCCACCCCCCTGGCGGCCGAAGCGGTGCTCTACGCCGCCGAACATCGCATCCGCGAGATCACGGTGGGCGGCGCCGGTTGGATCCTCACCATCCTCAACCAGGCGGCGCCCGCCTTGATTGAACCGATGCTGGCCTGGGCCGTGCCCGTGCTCAGCCGCGGCGGCGAGGAAGCTGCGACGGTCGGCGGCGACGCCCTGCACAAGCCGGGCCGCGGGCTGCGCGAGCGCGTCCCCTATTTCGGCGTCCGCCAGACCAGCCTGTTCACCGCCGCCCGGATGAAGCCCCAGGTCACCCTGCCAGTCCTGGCCGCGGCCGGCGTAGCGGCGGCCGCCTCGCTGCTCGCCATCGACGCGTTGCGCCTGCACCGCGCCCGCAGCGGGGCGCGCAAGAAGGTCCAGGCTGAGCTGAAGCGCTAGCCTTTGGCCTTCCTGCATCCCTACGGCAGCGGCGCCAGCAGCGGAGCGATAGCGGGGTCGTTTTCCACCGAGGGGCGGAAGTCCGGCGGCAGGCGCGCATGGACCTGCTGCTCGAAGGCGTAACCGAACCGTAGCAGACGCGCCTCCGACCAGGCCGGACCGATGAACGAAAGGCCGACCGGCAAGCCGTGCACATAACCCATGGGCAGGCTGAGGTGCGGATAGCCCGCGATCGCCGGCAGGCCCGACGCCGACCCCTGCGCGTTGTCGCCCTCCACGACGTCGGTGCGCCAGGCTGGGCCGGTGGTAGGCGCAACCAGGGCGTCCAGGCCATGTTCGGCCAGCAGCCGATCGATGCCATCCGGCCCGGCTGCACGCTGGGCCGCCGCCCGGGCGCGCAGATACTCTGGATCGCCGAGGCCTTTGGTCTGTTGCGCCTTCTTGAAAGTCTCCTGCCCGAACAGCGCCAGTTCGCGGGCGGAAGCGCCATCAAAGGCGATCAGATCCGCCAGGGTGCGGGCCGTCACCTGCGGCGGGGTGGTGGCCAGGTAAGCGTTCAGGTCGGCCTTGAGCTCGGTGTTGAGGATCAGGGTCTCCTGCTCTTCAAGCTGGGGCAGGCGGGGCGCCTCAACCTCGACCAGCACGGCTCCGGCCGCTTTCAGCGCATCGAGCGTACGCTGGAACAGCACGAGTTCGGCCATAGAGGCGTCGCTCGGGCGCAGCACGCCCAGCCGCACGCCCCGCAGGCTCGCCGCCTCCAGACCTGCCAGGTAGTCCACCCGGTGGGCGTCGGCGTCTTGCGTCGCCATGTCAGCGGGATCAGAGCCAGCCATCACGGTCAGCATCGCGGCCACATCCGCTACGCTGCGTCCCATTGGGCCAGGTGTGTCCTGGGTGTGGGAGATCGGCACGATATGGGTGCGCGACAACAGACCGACCGTGGGCTTCAGCCCCACCACGCCGTCGATCGAGGATGGACAGGTGATCGAACCATTGGTCTCGGTGCCGATGGCCAGGGCGGCAAGCCCCGCCGCCATGGCCGCGCCTGAACCGGAGCTCGAGCCGCAGGCGTTGCGGTCCAGGGCGTAGGGATTTTTCACCAGGCCGCCGATCGCGCTCCAGCCGCTGATTGACCTGGACGAGCGGATATTGGCCCATTCGCTGAGATTGGTCTTGCCCAGGATCACAGCCCCCGCAGCCCGCAGGCGCGCCACGATAGGCGCGTCGCGGCGGGTGAGGTTGTCCTTCAGCGCCAGCGAACCGGCGGTGGTGGCGACGGGATCGGCAGTCTCGATATTGTCCTTCACCAGCACCGGGACGCCATAGAGCGGTCCGGTCGTCCCACCCGCGCGCCTGGCGCGATCGAGCGCGCGGGCCTGCGCCAGCGCCAGCGGGTTGAGGGCGATTATGCTGTGAAGGCCCGGACCGCCTCGGTCGAGGGCGGCGATGCGGTCCAGATAAGCGCGGACCAGCGCCTCCGAGGTGACCCGGCCCGAAGCCATGTCGGCCTGGAGCTCAGCCACTGATTTGTCGGCTACGGGATAGGGTGTCGCCACGGCCTGGGCGTAACCGGCCACCGCCGACGCCATCGCCAGGATCGCGGTCCAGGTCACCACACGTCCCATGCATCCCCCCTCGTTCCGTCCGGTGATTTCCACCTGAAGGTGTATCCGCCGTCAACGATGTAGAGGATTGTACAGGCCGCGGCGGCTTGCAGAAGCGGCTTCGTCTGGCGGGCCGCTTCAAGGCGCCGCTAAACTCCGCCCATGCTGCTCCGCTGCGCAACCCTGCTGTTCGCCCTGCTGCTGGCGCCTGAGGCGCGGGCCTGCGACGCCCTGCTCGGGGATTACGCCGCGCAGCCGGGAAAGGCTGCGATGCTGCGGATCGAGCACGCGCCATCCGGCGGCTACAGTGCACGCACCAGGGGCGACGACGGCGCCTGGAAGGTCGACGCCGTTCCGGCTGGCGATGCGATGACGGACGTGGCTGCGCTGCTCAAGGCCGATTGCGCGCTCAACACCCCCTACGGGGCGGTCGTGAAGCTGCCCGTCGGTGGTCCCTACCGGACCCTGCCGGGATCCAATCAGGACGTCCGCACATCGCGCACCGGCTACCTGCTGCTGATCCTGGAAGGGTTCCAGGCGGACGCCGCCGACCTGTACCCGACACCGCGTCAGGGTGAACCGCCCACGCCGGCGCCTCCACCGCCACCGCCTCCCTCCGGTCAGGAGGTTTCCGCCGCGCCCGCCTGTCCCGGAGGCGGCCGTCCGGACATGACGCAACAGGCGTTCGACGCCCTGCCCGCACGGGAGCGGGACGATTTCCACGCCCGCCCGGCCGAGTGGCGAAGCGCATATCTCTGCGGTCAGTACCTCGACGACCTGATGACCAAAGAAGCCCACATCGGCTTTGATCCCAAGACCGACCGGCTGCAATCGTTCCACCTGATCGAGCGCCTGCTCGACGCCGGACAGGCTCCCCGCACCGCGGAAGGCGCCCTGGACTGGTGGCCGGCGGCGGCGGACTTCCTGGTGCAGAACCGGCCTGCCGACCCGCATCAGAAAGCGCCTCACCGCGAAGAGGGCTATGCCCTGTTCCAGAAGGCCGTCATCTACCGCCTGCCCTACCCGGGGCCCGACGATCTCTCCGGCTACCCCTCCAAGGTCGAGCAGTTCACCGCCGAGGCGGCGCACATGCCGCAAGCCATAGCCCTCGTCGCCCTGGACAGGCTGCGCCAGATGGGCGTGCTGGAGCTGAGCCCCCAGCCGGATTCCGACGACGTCGCGGCCCGGATCCTGTGGTCGGTGCTGGGCGCCGACGTCTCGGACGAAGCATTCGAGCTCATCGCCAAGGCCGCCGGCCCCAACGCCGCCCGCGACCAGGAGCTGCTGCGCCGCGCCGTGGACGAC
>JBARAK010000025.1:0-1710 GCA_049791955.1 Caulobacteraceae bacterium | reverse complement strand
TCGCCGCCTTGCAGGGCCTTGTGCTGGAGGGTCTGGAGCCGGCGGTGGCCTCGGCTTACGCCGCCGCCCTGGTCCGGCTGGCCGATGTGGGCGCGGTGATCGAGCCGCTGGAGCTGGACGCCCTGGCCGAGGTGGGGCGGATCAATGTGCGCGGCGGCTTCTCGTCGGCGGAGCTGTATGCGCGCCTGCGCGATCGGCTGGCGACCGGGGCCCGGGCGCTCGATCCCCGCGTGCTGCGGCGGGTGAACATGGGCGCCGAGCATGCGGAGGGAGACTATGCCGGTTTCCAGGTCGCCCGTGCGCGCCTGATCGCCGACGCCGCCGGGCTGGACCGTTTCGACGCCGTGCTCATGCCGACCGCCCCCATGGTCGCGCCGCGCTTCGACGAACTGGAGGCCGACGCGGACTACGACCGCATCAACCGGCTGGCGCTGCGCAACGCCTCCATCGCCAACATGCTGGACCGCTGCGCCATCAGCGTCCCCTGTGAGCCGATGGGCGGCCTGCCGATCGGGCTGACGCTGATGGGCCGGCGCGACGGCGACCGGGACCTGCTGGCCATCGCCGCCGGGCTGGAGGCCGTCATCCGGGGCGCGTGAGCCAGGGCGCGATGATTTTAGGTTGGAATATTGAATAAAAACCGCTCATCCTAGTATTCGCCGGGATGAGCGGAACTTAGTGGGATTGATCTGGAGTCATCCCATCACCGATTTAAACGCGACCTTGAACTTGGCCATCTCCTCCGGCGTACCGACCGAGACCCGCACGGCCTTGGGCCAGATCGGCCAGATGCGTCCGATGAGGACGTTCTTCGCCTTCATGGCGGCGATCACGCCGGCGCCGTCGCGACCGGTGTCGATCATGAAGCAGTTGGTCTGCGGATCGCCCACCACCTTGTAGCCATTGGTCTTGAGCCAGCCCAGGGTGTCGCGGCGGGTGTCGCCGATGATCTTCTTGCGGGTGGGCACCAGTTCGGGATCGAGCAGCGACACCCGGGCGGCGACCGAGCCGGTGATCGGCATGGGGTTCTGGCCGTAGGGCCGCAGCTTGGCCAGCAGGTCCGGCCGGCCGAGCGCGAAGCCGCAGCGGATGCCGGCCATGCCGTAGATCTTCGAGAAGGTCCGCAGCACGATCAGGTCCTTGTCGGCGGCGACCATGTCCAGCACGTCCTCCGCGTCGGACAGGTGGATGTAGGCCTCGTCGATCAGCAGGATCGATCCCCTGGGCTTGTTCTCCAGCGCCCAGACGATGTCCCGCTTGGCGGTCACCGTGCCGGTCGGGTTGTTCGGATTGCAGATGTAGATCACCCCGGCGTTCGGATCGGCCGCCACCAGCGCCTTGACGTCATGGGCGTAGTCCGGGGTGAGCGGGACCTTGCGCACCTTGGCCCCCGTGGCCGACGCAGCGACCATCCCCGCTTCGTAGGAAGGATCGGAGGTCACGAAGCTGCGGCTAGGCGAGGTATAGGCCATCACCGTGTAGTGCAGCGGCTCCGACGAGCCGGCGTAGACCGCGACATGGTCTTCCGGCAGCCCGTGCTGGGAAGCGAAGGTGCGGGCGAGCCTCTGGGTCTCGCCCAGCAGGTCGTAGCGGCCGCCGAGCGGGGCGATGGAGGCGATGGCCTCGCACGCCGCCTTGGAAGGGCCGAGCGGGTTCTCGTTGGCGTTGATCAGCACCGCGCCCGGCGGCGGCGGCTCGCGCCCCTGGCCG
>JBARAK010000024.1:0-7780 GCA_049791955.1 Caulobacteraceae bacterium | reverse complement strand
CCCCAGGATCGCACGGGCCTCGTCGGGGCTCATCCGCTGGGGCGGGGGTTCATTGGCCTTGGCCGCGTCCAGACGCCGCCGGCGTCGCGCGCTGAAGGCCAGGGCCATGGAGACGAGGCCCAGGCCCGCCGCCGGCAGCCAGTCCTCGCGCAGCACCAGCGCCAAGGCGCCAATCAGCGCCGCCACCGAGGCCAGGCCGGCGGTGGGGCGCCAGACGTCGACCACGCCCCGGAGACCTGCGCCCAGCCTGCGGCCGCCGAATACGACCACCAGCAGGACAACCCCCAGGACGAGGAGGATCACGCCTCGACTTCCTCCGGGATATCCAGGTCCACATCCAGCCCGGCATCGGGCGCAGCCGGAAGCTGGACATTGTCCTCGGCGTCGCTCTCCAGCCCCATGGCCGACATGATGGCCCGCAGTTCCTGGCGGGCCGCGACGTGGCTGAGCGACACCGCCACCGGCCGCACCGTGGCCGACAGGTCGGCGATGGTCAGGCCGAAGGGGAACAGCTCGCGATAGATCACCCGGTCGCGCAGGCCCGGTCCGATCCGGAAGCCCACCCGCTTGCTCAGCGTCAGCACCCGCTCGTCCAGCCGCTTGCGGTTGCGGCTCTCGGTGGTGGCCAGGCGGTTGCGCAGCACCAGCCAGTCGATCGAGCGGCGCTCCTGCACCATGCGGCGCTTGCGGCTTTCCCACACCGTCTCGGAATAGAGGCTGGGCTTGGTCAGCTCCATCGACACCGGGTCCAGATGGCCCAGCATGTCGAAGTCCACGAAGCTGTCGTTGATCGGGGTGACGATCTTGTCCGCCCGCGCGTGGGCCGCGCGCATCAGCAGGTTGTCGGAGCCGGGGGTGTCGATCACCACGAAATCGGCCTCTTCGCGCGCGAGGCTGAACACCTCCTCGAACCGGTTCACCGCCTCTTCCGGGTCCCGGCGGGCCAGGGCCGCGTCGTCATCGGACAGGCGGCGCTCGATCGGGTGGGGCAGCTCCGCGCCGTTGGCGGCGCTCCACGCCTTCCGGCTGCTGAAGAAGCGGTTCATCGACTGCTGGCGCAGGTCGAGGTCCAGCGCGGCCACCCGCACCCCGCCGTGCAGCAGGGCGGTGACCAGATGCATGGCCACGGTGGACTTGCCGGCGCCGCCCTTTTCGTTGCCGACGACGATGACATGGGCTTCGGCCATACCAGCCTCCGAATCGCGCCCGAAATACCCCCGGGCCGCCGTTAGGGTCCTACGTTCGCCCGTCCCGGGTCAACGCGACTTAGGGTTTCATTAACCCTGTCTCGAACCGCCGCTCACCAGGCGCCGATCTCGCGCAACTGTCGCGCAAGCTCGGGAGGCACCGCAAGCTCGGGATCGATCCCGGAGAGATCGGGCGGCGCGTCCTTGGGATCGAGATAGCGCCAGCCCTGGAACGGCCGCCGCGCGGTGGGCGCCACGCGCACCACCTCCGGGGATACGGTGATCTCGCAGCGGCTCTCGCGCCCCTCGCCGATCGTGTCCACCGCCAGGATGGTCTGGCGGCACATGATCGCGCCCTTGAACACGCGATAGATCGAGCCGCCATTGACCAGCTCGTCCGCCCGCTTGGGGCTCTGGCGGGTGCGGACCTTCCACTCCGGTTCGTGCGGCTGGTGCTGCCTGCGCCAAGCCTCCAGCTCCTCGACCGTGTCCAGGCCAACCACCAGCTTGATCAGATGCAACGCCACCGGGCCTAGATAGGCGCGTCCGGCGGCAGGTGGAATGCGACCCGACGCGTCAGACCTGATTCAGCGCCAGGGCCAGCAGGCCGACCAGCAGGATCGAAAACAGCACCAGGCTCGCCAGCCACAGGAACAGCGCCTTGCCGGCCGCCCCGAGCACGCTCGATCCGTAGGCGCCGCGCAGGGTCATGAACAGGTTCACCGGCGTCCAGATCAGGGCCGGCATGAACAGCCAGCCCCCCAGCCACGCCGGCAGCGCCGCGATCACGCCCCACAGCAGGAAGGAGAACGACAGGAACTGCATCGACACGACCAGGTGGTCGTAGACGTAGAACTGCCGCTTGTAGACATAGAGCGCCGTCAGCAGCCCGGCCAGGATCGGCAGCATCAGGATCGCCAGCCGGTGTCCCCACTGGAACACCAGCATCAGGTAGAATTCGCGGTTGCCGACGGCGCGCAGGAGCCTGGGCTTCAGCCAGTTGCTCAGGCGGTCCTGGGAATGGATCTGGCCGAACGTCCTGTTCATGTCGGCCGCATCGGTCACCACTACCTTCACCTGGCCGTTGGAGGCCTTCTTGACCTCGTCGGCGGCCTTGGCGACGGCCGCCTTCGTGGCGGGGCTGGAGGTGTGGGTATGCTCCAGCTGACGGTGCGCCAGCCCCTCCATGACGAACATGAAGATCAGCAGGCAGATCAGGAACAGGCGGAACGGGGGGACGTGGCGGGTGCGCCGGCCCTCGATGTGGTCGCGCGCCAGGGCGCCGGGCCGCAGCAGCAGGGCCGGGAGGGTCCTGGCCAGCCGGCCGTCCAGGTGGGTGAAGCCCTCCACCGCCTCCCAGGCGAGATGGACGATGGACCGGTGATGGTCGTCGGCGCTCTGGCCGCAGACGTGGCAATAGCCGCCCTGCAGGTGCGCGCCGCAATTGAGGCAGTCGGCGTGGGTGTGGCCGGGCTTGACCTTGCCGCGCCGGGTCAGGGCCCCGACCGAATCCATGGCGGCGAGTTCCAGTTCCTTCGACACCTGGCGCGCTCCCCCTTGCCGGCTATACGGTCATTCTAGGTCGGCCACGCCGGAGAACGAAACGCCTGCCGAGAGACGCGCGCCCTAAAGCGGCGAAGACGCCCCATCCTTCGGCGAGGACGGGACGCGAAGCCCTGTCAGGCGTGGCCGATCAGCAGCGGCCCAAGGCCGGGGATGGTGCTGAACACGCTGCGCAGCTTGTCCTCGCCGGTCTGGTCCTTCACCCAGGTCATGGCCAGCGGCAGGATCTTCTGCATGTCGGAGATGGTCACCCCCTTGCGGGTGAGCTGCTGGTTCATGGCCATGGCGTCCGACATCACCGCGCCGCCCGCGCCGCCGGCCTTGCTCATCAGCCCGGCCATCAGGCCGCTTCCCTTGTTGGCGGTCAGCGCGGCCCCCGCCTCGGCCAGGTCGGCCGAGCCCGGGATGGAGGAGAACAGGTCTTCCACCTTGGCGGGCTCACCATGCTTCTGGATCAGGTACAGGGCGCCGGACAGGGCGCTACGCGCCTGGTCCTGGCTCAGGCCCGTATGTACGGCGGACCGTTCGACGAGTTCTTCGATCATGGCGCGACCTTATCCGGGCGCCCTCATGCAGGACAAGCGCCGCCCGTCGCCTCTCGGACAGTTCAACCGTGGCGGGTTTCAGCCCGCGTCACGCACGAACACCCACTCCCGCGCGTCCGAATGGTCCGGCGAGAAGGCGTAGCCGTCGCGGTCGAAGGCCTTCAGCGCCTCCACCTGCTCGATCCGTCCGTCGATGATGTAGCGAGCCATGGTCCCGCGCGCCTTCTTGGCGAAGAAGGAGACGATCTTCACCTCGTCCCCCCGGCGCTCCTTGAACTGGCAGGTCAGGACCGGGATCTTCAGCGCCTTGCGGTCCACCCCGCCGAAATATTCCTGGCTGGCCAGGTTCACCAGGGTCGGATCGGCATGGCCCCTGGCCGCGGTGTTCAGCACCTTGGCGATGCGGTCGCCCCAGAAGGAATAGAGATCGGTCCCGCGCGGGTTGGCCAGCTTCACCCCCATCTCCAGCCGGTAGGGCTGGATCAGGTCCAGCGGGCGCAGCACGCCGTACAGGCCCGACAGGATTCGCAGGCGGTCCTGGGCCCAGGCCAGGGCGTCCGCGTCGAGGTCGCGCGCCTTCAGCCCGGTGTAGACGTCCCCGGCGAAGGCCAGGGCGGCGGGGACGGCGCCCGTCGCCCGGGTGGTGCGAAACGCCTTGAACCGCTCCACGTTCAGGTCGGCCAGCTTGTCCGAAAGGCCCATCAGCCGCTTCAGGTCCGCCCGCCCCAGGGTCTTGGCCACCGCGACCAGCTCCGCGGTGTCCTTGCCCATGGCGGGGGTCGTCGCCAGCAGGGACTCTGCGACCGGGCTGAAGTCCAGGGTCTTGGCGGGGGAAAGCGCGATCAGCATGACCGCCCGCATAGATCAGAATCGCGCGCCGCCACAGCCCCGCGTCACGCCTTCTCCCCGCGGGAGTGGAGGGACCTCAGGCCTGACGATCCCTGGCCAGCAGCGGGGTGGCCGCCAGGTGTTCGGCCAGGAACCAGACCTGCAATTCGTTGGTGCGGATCAGGCTGGAAACGATCAGGTCATTGGTGCCGTCGTCGCCAGAGGCGGTCGCTTCCGAAGCATATTCGCGGCACTGCTTCAGGATGATCTCGTGCGCCTCCAGCAGGCGGGCGATCTGGGTCGCCACGTCCTCGCGGCCCTTGGGCGGGCGCGGAATCTTTGTGTTCTCGGCCACGTCCGCGGCCATGGCGTAGGCCAGGCCGCCCAGCGACTGGATGCGCTCGGCGATATCGTCGACGAAGGCCGACTGCTCCTCGAAGTGCTTATCGAACAACAGGTGGATCTGGTAGAAGGTCACCCCCGACACCTGCCAGTGATGCTTCTTGTACATGTCGCGGATGGTGATGGTGTCCACCAGCAGCTGGTTCAACGCGCCAACGCTCTTGGCCCGGGCGTTGGCCTCCAGCGCGATCGGCAGGTCCTTCAGCGTGCCGAAGGCCTGGACTTCATTGGGCTCGATCTTGAAATCGGGCTGAGCGACATCGAGGACGCCGTCGGGCATGGGTCTTCTCCGGACAGGTGAAGGGCTGCGCAGGCGCAGGGAGCCACCGACAACGAAACAGTCCCGGGCAGGGTTCCTGCGGTTCAGGCCGTAAGGGCGAGCCCGTCGCGCGCCTGGCCGATCCCCGCCAGCTTGGCCTCGAACAGCGACCAGTCGTTCCCTTCGGCGATGGCGTTCCAGATCGTCTCGATCTCGTCGTAGAGCAGTTCCTGCGGCTCGGAGCGCCCGAAGTAGGCGTGCTGCAGCCGTTGCGGACGGTCGGTCTCGAACGCCTCCAGCCCGGTGCGGAAGGCGCGGAACGCCTCGGTGTCGTACAGCCCCGCCCGGGGCCCCTGCAGCGCACGGGGCGCCGAGGCCAGCCCGCCGAACCAGTCGAAGAAGAACGGCTCCCAGCGCAGCGCGTCGCCCCCCTCGGCCAGGGCCTTGAACGCCACCGCCGCCAGCACCCCGTTGTCGGGCGGGCTGAGCGGCTTCAGCCCCAGGCGGCGCACGATCGCCTCCGCCAGGCCGTCGCGATAGAGGCTGCCGAAAGTGTTCAGCGCATCGACCAGCGCCTCCTGCTCGCAGACCAGCGCGAAGCAGCCGGCCAGCTGCTGCAGGTTCCAGAACACCGCCTGGGGTTGGCGGCCGAAGGCGTACAGGCCCTGGTGGTCGAAATAGGCGGCGGTGAAGTTGGGGTCGTTCTTCGGCAGGAAGCGGTAGGGGCCGTAGTCGAAGCTCTCGCCGTTGATGTTCATGTTGTCGGTGTTCAGCACCCCGTGCACGAACCCGGCCGCCATCCAGCGCGCGGTCATGTGGGCGGTGCGCGCGATCACCGCCCGCAGCAGGCTGGCCGCCTTCTCGGCGATCTCCGCGCCCCCCACCTCGGGGTAATAGAGGTCGATGACGTGCTCGATCAGCCCGGCCACCTGCATGCGGTGGTCGAAATAGGCGTGGCGCTGGAAGGTGCCGAACCGCACGTTGCTCCACGACAGCCGCGTCAGCACCGAGGAGCGGGTGGGCGATGGCTCGTCGGGACGCTCCAGCGGTTCGCCGGTCTCCACCAGGCTGAAGCTCTTGGAGGTGGGCACGCCCAGCGCCTCCAGCATCTCGGTGGCCAGCACCTCGCGCACGCCGCCCTTCAGGGTCAGCCGCCCGTCGCCGAAGCGCGAATAGGGGGTCTGGCCCGAGCCCTTGGTGCCGAGGTCGAGCAGCCGGCCGGCCGGATCGCCGTCCTCGCGCAGCTGGGCGTAGAGGAAGCCGCGCCCGTCGCCGATGTCGGGGTTGTAAACTTGGAACTGGTGGCCGTGGTAGCGCGTGGCCAGCGGATGCGGCTGGTTGCCGGGCAAGGGCTCGAAGCGTGCGAAGGCGTCCAGCCACTCCCCGTCCGTCAGGGCGTCCAGCCCCACCCGCGCGGCCCAGCGCTGGTTGCGGTAGCGCAGGACGGCTTCCGGGAAGGCGGCGGGCGCGACGGGATCGGCGAACTCCGGCCCCAGGGCCATGAACTGCGGATCGGGACGATAGGCGGACGAGACGGGCATGGCGCGTCAACTGCGCCGACACGCGCGCCAGGGCAAGACGCCGGGCGCTCCGAACTGTCGCAGCCGCCTGCAAGCAGGCCGTTAACCATCCGCTTATTAACCCTAACAGCTGAGACCTTGACCTTCAGTCTGGATGGAGTTCGCGTATGTGCGGGATCGCCGTGGCGATCGACTGGGACGACGCCGAGGCCGTGGTCCGCGGGATGATCGGCGCCCTGGTTCATCGGGGCGACGTGGACGACCCGGTGCTGTCGCCTGCCCGCGACACCGCCATGGGCACGCGCCGCCTGCGTATCGTCGACGGCGCGCGGGGCGCGCAGCCGCAGTTCTCCTTCGACAACCGCTACCTCGTCTCGTTCAATGGCGAGATCTACAATCATCAGGCCCTGCGCCGGGAGCTCGAGGGCCTCGGCGCGGTGTTCCACACCGGCTCCGACACCGAGGTGCTGGCCAATGCGCTGCGGGTCTGGGGGGCCGGCGCGCTGCAGCGGCTGGTGGGCATGTACGCCTTCGTGGCCTTCGACCTGAAGACCGGCGAGTTCCTGGCCGCCCGCGATCCGCTGGGCGTCAAGCCGCTGTATCTGATCCAGTCGGCGCGCGGCTTCCTGTTCTGCTCGGAGATCCGGCCCTTGCTGGCGCCGAGCGACGCCGGCGAGGTGATGCTGCTGCCGCCGGGCCACGTCCTGACCCGCACCCAGTTCTGCCCGTTCGCACGCCTCGGTCCCGAGCCGGGCTCAGCACGCCAAGCGGACGATCCCCAGGTCCTGGACCGGCTGCTGGACGAGGCGGTGCGCATCCGCCTGCCGCCCGACCTGCCCTTCGCCACCTACTTCAGCGGTGGGATCGACAGCACCCTGGTCGCCCACTACGCCGCCCGTCACCGCCCTGAAGCGCCCGGCTATTTCCTGGGCGGCCCCGACGCGCCCGACTACGCCTACGCCGCCCGCTACGCCGACACCGCCGGCTACGACCTGCGCCTGGTCCCGATGGAGCCGGACCACGCCGTCGGCCTGATCGATGAGGTGGTGGCCACCGCCGAGAGCTTCGAACCCAGCACGGTCCGCGACGCCCTGTGCGGCTATCTGCTGTCGCGCCAGGCGCACGCGGACGGCTTCCGCGTCGCCCTGTGCGGCGAGGGCGCCGACGAGCTGTTCGCCGGCTACGTCCCGCTGGAGGCCGCCTATGCCGAGGGGGCCGAATTCGGCGACCCGGTGCGGGCGCAATGCCTGGGGGGCATGCACCGCTCCAACCTGCAGCGGGTGGACCGCTGCGGGATGCGGTTCGGGGTCGAGGTGCGCGAGCCCTTCCTGGACCCGGCGGTGATCGCCTATGCGCTGAACCTCGACGCCTCCGCCCTGGTGCGTGAGGTCGACGGACACGCGGTGGGCAAGCAGCCCCTGCGCCGGCTGTTCGAGCTGCACCCGGACCGGCTGCCCGCCGGGATCGCCGCCCGCG
>JBARAK010000023.1:0-3838 GCA_049791955.1 Caulobacteraceae bacterium | reverse complement strand
GCGCTGAGGGTGCTCGACCGGATGGAGCGGGCGGGGGGCGTCGTCGCCTCTGCGGTCGCGGAGCCTGCGGCCGGGCCGTCCCCGCCGCCATTGGCGGGCTCGATGCGCGGCAACCTCGCGCTGCTGTTCTCGCCCAGGCTGATCGGGACCACCCTGATGAGTTGGCTGCTGTGGGTCTCGATCACCGCCAGCTACTACGCCTTCTTCACCTGGCTTCCGAGCCTGGTGCTCAGCAGCCATATCGGCGGGGCGCGGCCGTTCCTGTTCACCGCGGTGATCTACTGCGCCCAGATCCCGGGCTATTTCTCGGGCGCGGTGATGAACGAGCGGATCGGGCGGCGCCAGACCATCGTGCTCTACATCGCGCTCGGGGCCCTGGCTGCGCTGGGGTTCGCCCTGGCCCATTCGTCCTGGCTGCTGCTGGCGGCCGGGGTGGTGCTGTCGTTCGCCATGAACGGGACCTATGCGGGGGTCTACGCCTATACGCCTGAGGTGTTCCCGACCCGGGTGCGCGCCACCGGCATGGGCCTGGCTTCGGCGGTCGGCCGGCTGGGGGCGGTGGGCTCGCCGATGATGGTCGGGCTGCTGTATCCGCGCTTCGGACTGTTCGGCGTGTTCGCCGCCACCACCGCCATCCTGACCTGCGGCGCCGTCGGCGTCCTGGCGCTGGGCGTCTCCACCAAGGGCCGGCCGCTGGAGGAGATCGCGGCCCTGGAGTGCGATGGGCCTGGATAGGACCGCCCCTAAAAATCCGCTCTTCCCCGCGGAGGCGGGGACCCAGATCAAAGGGCGCTCAAGCTTTCAGACAAACATTGCGAGGGCCGCACTCTACGACCCGGGTCCCCGCCTCCGCGGGGAAGAGCGGGGCTTTTTGTCTGATGATCCCCTGTGAAATCATCAGACTCCAACCAGCCTCCTACGCGTCGACGTCCAGCGAGTAGCCGGCCGAACGGACGGTGCGGATGGGATCCATCTCGTCGTCCTTGTTCAGGGCCTTGCGCAGGCGGCCGATGTGCACGTCGACGGTGCGCGCCTCGACATAGACGTCGGAGCCCCACACTGCGTCGAGCAGCTGCTCGCGCGAGAACACGCGGCCGGGATGCTGCATCAGGTAGTCGAGCAGGCGGAACTCGGTCGGGCCGAGGTGGATCTCGCGGCCGGCGCGCTTCACCCGGTGGGCCACCCGGTCCACCACGATGTCGCCGTGGCGCACGCGGTCCTCGGCCAGGCCGGGACGGATGCGGCGCAGCACCGCGCGGATGCGCGCGGTCAGCTCGGTCATGGAGAAGGGCTTGATGACGTAGTCGTCGGCGCCGGTGTCCAGGCCGCGAATACGGTCGCTCTCCTCGCCGCGGGCGGTGAGCATCAGGATGGGGACGTTGCGGGTCTCCACCCGGCCGCGCAGACGCCGGCAGACTTCGATGCCGCTGATCTTGGGCAGCATCCAGTCCAGCACGATCAGGTCGGGCAGGCGCTCGTCCACCTGGACCAGGGCCTCTTCGCCGTCGGTGGCCACGCTGACCGCGTAGCCTTCCTTTTCCAGGTTGTACTGCAACAGGGTCGCGAGGGCGTCTTCGTCCTCGACCACCAGAACATGGGGATTCAAGTGATCAGGCCTCCGGCTCGGCGGGACCGGACACGCCGCTCCACTTCGGGCGATCGCCCACGATCTCGTCGCCGGTCACCTCGTAGTGGACGATCTCGGCGATGTTGGTGGCGTAGTCGCCGATCCGCTCGAGGTTCTTGGCCACGAACAGCATGTGGGCGCACGAGTTGATCGTGCGCGGATCGCCGATCATGTAGGTCAGCAGCTCGCGGAACAGGCTGTTGTAGTGCTCGTCCACTTCCTCGTCGTTCTGCCAGACGTCCATGGCCCGGTCGAGTTCGCCCGAGGTGTAGGCGTCCAGCGCGTCCTTGAGGCGGGCGGAGACCAGCTTGCCCATGCGCTCGATCGAGCGGGTCAGGGGCGTGATCGGCTCGGCCTCGGAGATGATCAGGGCGCGCTTGGCGATGTTCTTGGCGTAGTCGCCGGTGCGCTCGAGGATCGAGCTCATCTTCAGCGCCGAGACGGTGCGGCGCAGATCCTGGGCCACCGGCTGGCGCAGCGAGATGATGCGGATCGCCTTGCGCTCGATGTCGTGCTGCAGCTGATCCAGCCGGCTGTCGCGGCCGACCACGTCCTCCGCCATCTGCACGTCGCGGCGGACCACCGATTCGATGGCGTCGCCGACCTGAGCCTCGGCCAGGCCACCCATGCGGGCGACCTCGGCCTTGAGCTGGTCGAGCTCCTCGCCGAAGAACTTCAGGGTGTGTTCGTTCATGCTCATGACACAGAATCAGGGCTGGAGCCGCAGACGAGCCGGAACTTGCCCGCGGAGTGCAGAGGGCGCGCGACGATTTTACGACAGTTTTGTTGCCCTGCAGAACTTTCCTGACGTTTCAGGGCTTTTTTTGTGTCGGGAGGGTCACGCAGCGACCCCTTCGCTCCGGGGACTGACGACTGAGGCCTCCGCCGTGGAGGTAAGGGCGGCCGCGGGAGACATGGGCAGATACACGCAGAAGGCGGCGCCGCGATCGGGCGCGCTCTCCACGAAGAAGCCTCCCCGGTGGCGATTGACGATGTGCTTGACGATGGCGAGGCCGAGTCCGGTGCCGGTCCGCTCGCTGCTGTTCTGGCCCTCGACCCGGTAGAAGCGCTCGGTCAGGCGGGGCAGGTGCTCGCGCGCCAGGCCGCAGCCGCGGTCGTCGACCCGCACCACGGCGTAGCGCTCCGCCGCTCCGCGCACGGGGGTCAGCAGGGACATGCGCCCGCCATCCGGCGCGGTCACCCGTCCCTCGTCGGGCCGCGCGGCGTTGACCGCCTCCAGCGTCAGGCCGGCGGCGATCTCGACCCTGACCACGCTTTCGGGCGGGGCGTACTTCACCGCGTTGTCGAGCAGGTTCTGCACCACCTGAACGATCTGGTCGCGGTCGCCGGCGACCACCGCAGCCCCGCTCGGCGGGGCCTGGACCTCGACCTTCACCTTCTTGGCGGTGATCTGGGGGGCCAGGGCGTCGGCCACGTCGCTGGCCACCAGGCTGAGGTCGCAGCGCCCGGAAGGGCGGATGTGCTCGTTCAGCTCGATGCGGGACAGGGAGAGCAGGTCGTCGATCAGCCGCGCCATCCGCTCGGCCTGCCGGCTCATGATGGCCAGGAACCGGTCGCGGGCGGTCGCGTCCTCGCGGGCGTGGCCGCGCAGGGTCTCGATGAAGCCGGTGAGCGAGGCCAGCGGCGTGCGCAGCTCATGGCTGGCGTTGGCCAGGAAGTCGGCCCGCATGCGCTCGTTCAGCCGCACGTCGGTCTCGTCGCGCATGATCACCAGCGCCAGCCGGTCGTAGGTGCTGTTGGGCGGCAGGGGCTTGGTCCAGACGCGCCAGAAGCGTTCCTGCTGGCTCTCGTAGCTGAGGGTGCGCGCCGTGCGCCCGAACAGGCTCTCGTCGATAGCCTCCAGCACGCCGGGGTGGCGCAGCGCGGTGACCAGCAGCGCCCCCTCCCGCGCGATCCGCAGCAGTTCGCGCGCCTCGGCGTTGGCGAACAGCACGCGGCGGGCGGCCACGTCGTCCGGATCCCCGCCGCTGATCAGCAGCACCGGGTTGGGCGCCAGTTCGAGCGCCAAAGCGTAGGTCTCCGCCTCCTCGCGCGAGCCGGTGACCGCCTGGACCGAGGAATGGGTCTGGATCAGCGGGGGGCCGGGCTCGGCGCCCAGCGCCAGCAGGCCGCCGAGGCAGAGCACGATCACGCCCGCCGCGCCGACCACCAGCAGATCGGCGTGTCCCGCCCAACCCACCACGCCCAGGG
>JBARAK010000022.1:0-4073 GCA_049791955.1 Caulobacteraceae bacterium | reverse complement strand
CCTGACCACGCGCGTCGACGTGGCGCCCAACACCTATGTCTCCGAACTCATCGTCTCCGCCCACCTGCGCGGCGTGGAGAACGCGCTGCAGGAACAGCGCGAAGCCATCGGCGTCAGTAACGTGCTGTCGGCGGAGCAGATCGAGCAGGCGCCGGTCAGCAGCGTGGCGGACCTGGCCTCGCTGATCCCCGGACTGGCCCAGCATCGCGACGAGTTCCAGGGCCAGGCCGCGACCGGGGAGGGGGAGTACATCACCATCCGCGGCTTCGACACCTCGTACAACGCCTACAGCCTGAACGGCATGCGCCTGGCCCAGACCGATGCGGCCAGCCGCGCGGTGTCGGTCAGCCTGTTCTCGCCGTTCGGACTCAGCTCGATCAAGGTCGACAAGGCCCCGACCGCCGACGAGGACGGCGACTCCATCGCCGGCATCCTCGATTTCCGCACGCCCTCGGCGTTCGACTACAGCGGTCGTCACTTCATGATCCGCGCCCAGGGCCAGGTCGCCGAGCAGGCGGTGGAAACCGGGCAGAGCGCGCTCGGCGGCGCGTTCCAGTTCGAATACGCCGACCGCCCGACCCCGGACGGCCGCTTCGGCGTCTATCTCACCGGTTACTATCAGAACAAGAACAGCACGGCCGAGGAAGTCGCCGCCCAGAACGCGCCGGTGCTCAGCAACGACGAGCTGACCGGAACGCCGCGCGACAATCCCAACGACCTGGTCATGAACGGGGAGCAGTGGAACTTCTACCGCGAGAATATCGAGCGGTACGGCGGCGATATCTCGCTGGATTACCACGGCGACGCGACGCAGTTGTATCTGCGCACCCTGTTCGCCCACTACCGCAACGACATGACCCAGGACCAGCAGAGCCTGAGGACCAGCTCGATCGACGGCCAGTCGCCCCCCGCGGCCAACAACCAGGCCGACAACCTGCCGGGCCTGAACGCGCAGGCGGGCATCAGCGAGATGGACTACAACTCGGCCTCCGGCGCGTTTGCACCCTACGGGGTGCAGCCCGGCCACTACTTCCAGTACAACGAGTACGATCAGCAACTGGTCTCCACCGAGCTGGGGGGAGAGACCAGGTTCGCCGGCGGACGCCTTACCATGGCCTACGCCGTCGGCTACTCGTACGGCGAATACGCCAACGCCCAGCACTACGAAGGCGGCCAGTGGGGCGCGCCCTATATCGGGTCGGCGGCCGGAAACGGGCCGGGCGTGGCGACCGAGGGGGTGACCTTCGACCTGTCCAACTCCGGCCAGCCGCGGCCACAGCTCAGCCCGGGAGCGGCGGCCTATGTGTTCAATCCGGCCTCCACCGCCGCCTGGAGCATCGACTACTGGAACAACTACAGCCGCGAGGGGCTGGTGACGCTGAAGGACGACCTGGTCTGGTTGCTGCGCACGGGCCCGCTCGACTCGCTGCGGGCCGGTTTCAAGTTCGAGAGGGCCGACCGTGACAGCGACGACGCCGGCGACCAGGGGGACGAGCGGGTCTATGTCGGCCTGCCGGGCGTTACGACCGGCGCGGCGCAGCAGCCGCTGTTCTACCAGGGCCAGGGGCCCACCACGGCGGCGTTTCCGGGGACCTACCTGAACAGCTTCATGGGTGGGGTCTATCCGGGTCCGTTCAAGCTGGTCGACGTGGGGGCCTACAAGGCGCTGTGGTCGTCGCTGGAGGCGGCCAATCCCGCCAACCAGGCCGTCGCCGCCGAGACCTACGCCCAGAGCCGCATCACCGGTTCGGAGACCCGCTATGCCGGCTACGTCCAGGCCCTGTTCACGGTCGGCGACGTGGTGGTGCTGCCGGGCGTGCGCTATGAGCTGAACCAGGATCGCTTCACCAGCTACGAAACCGACCAGGTCGCGGCCGGTGGGTTTGTCACCAGCAGCCGGTCCTATAGCGAGCTGCTGCCCGGGATCAGCGCCACCTGGCGGCCGGACGAGCTGGATGTGGTGCGCGCCTCGATCCGCAAGAGCTACGCCCGCCCTGCTTTCGACCAGCTCTACGGCGTCACCTCGGTCACCGGCAGCGGCGACGGCAATATCATCGTCTCCGAACCCAATCCGAACCTGAAGCCGGTGGAGGCGATCAACTACGACCTGGGCTACGAGCACTACGACCGCCATGGCGGGGTGTTCCAGGTCGATGGCTACTACAAGGACCTGCGCAACGTCATCTTCGCGGCGGGAGCGACCAATACGTCCACCGACATCACCGATAACCTGAGCACGGTGGCTGGCTCGACCACGGTGCAGACCACCCTGAACGGCCTGGGCGGCTACGCCTATGGCGTCGAGCTCAACGCCAGGAAGCGCCTCGCGACCCTGCCGGCGCCGTTCGACGGGCTGGGGGTCGGCGGCAACCTCACCGCCCAGAGCACCTATGCCCGCTACGCCCTGTCGCCCACCGACATCCGCAGCGCCCCGCTGCCGAACGCGCCCGACCTGCTCTACAACATGGAGCTGTTCTACGACCGGTACGGCGTCAAGGCGGCCCTGGACTACAGCTACCAGGGCCTGGCGCTGGAACAGCTGCAGATCAACGATCCGGATATCTACACCCAGCCGGTCAAGACCTTGAACCTGTCGGCGAGCTATCGCTTCCCGCTGGGGCTGAAGGTCGGGGTGGCGGTGCAGAACCTGCTCGACGCCTACACCTACTGGGCCACCTATGGGCGCAGCAAGCGCTTCCTGGCCCAGGGCGCCAACAACGAGGGCGGCTTTGTGGAGACCGGGCGGGTGTTGCTGATGAACATGTCCTATGAATTCTGAGGCGACTGCTGCTAGCGTTGCGGCAGAGTCGGGAGGGAGCCGGGCGTAGATCGATGACGCGCGCGAGATGGGCCCCGGTCGCGATCCTGCCGCTGCTGGCAGGGTGCATGGTCGGGCCCGACTTCCATCGCCCCGCGCCGCCGGCCGACGCCAGTTTCATCGCCCGTGCGCCTTTCATCGCCCGTGCGCCCGAGGCGACGGTTGCAGCGCCCGGCGGTCATCCCGGCGACGGGGCGCAGCGGTTCGTGGCGGGCGGTGTCCCATATCGCTGGTGGGAGCTGTTCGGATCGGCCGAGATCGACCGGCTGGTGGACAAGGCGCTCCACGCCAACCCCGACTTGCAGAGCGCCCGGGCGGCGCTGCGGGCGGCGCGGGAGAACCTATCGGCCCAGAAGGGCGCGCTGTATCCGCAGCTCGAGGCCGACCTCGACGCCAGCCGCCAGAAGAACCCCGCAGTGCTGTCTTCGCCCCTGGCCAACAACGCCAACTTCTTCAGCCTGAACACCGCCCAGCTGAGCATCTCCTACTCGCCGGACCTGTTCGGGGGCGTGCGCCGCCAGATCGAGTCCGCCGCCGCCCAGGCCGATAACCAGCTCTACACGGCCCAGGCGGCCTACCTGACCCTGACCACCAATGTGGTGCTGGCGGCGCTGCAGGAGGCGTCGCTGCGCGCCCAGATCCGCGCCACGCGCCGTTCGATCGAGATCGCCGAGGCCGTCCTGGCCGATCTGGAGGGTGAGCTTCGGGCTGGCCAGCTGGCCCAGGGCGACATCGCCGCCCAGGAAACGATCCTGGCCCAGGCGCGCCTCGCCCTGCCGCCGCTGGAGAAGCAACTGGCCCAGCAGCAGGACCTGATCGCGGTGCTGACCGGCGGGACACCTGCCTCCACGCCCGACGACACGGTGGAGCTGGACGCGGTGACGCTGCCGGCCGACCTGCCGCTCAGCCTGCCGTCCCGTCTGGTGGAGCAGCGCCCTGACATCCGCGCGGCGGAAGCCAACCTGCACGCCGCCAGCGCCCAGGTCGGCGTGGCGCAGGCCAACCGGCTGCCGAACATCACCCTGACCGCCCTGCTGGGCGGGGCGTCTAGCGGCCTCACCAACCTGCTCGATAGCCAGAACACCTTGTATGCCTTCGCCGGCGGCGTCACCCAGCCGGTGTTCCAGGGCGGGGCGCTGCGCCACAAGGAGCGCGCCGCCGCGGCCGCCTACGACCAGGCGGCGGCGGTCTACCGCAGCACCGTGCACGGGGCGTTGCAGAATGTGGCCGACACCCTGCACGCCCTGGATCAGGA
>JBARAK010000021.1:0-1668 GCA_049791955.1 Caulobacteraceae bacterium | reverse complement strand
GTCGCTGGGCGAGCCGTCGCTGTCGCCGGACGGGCGCGAGATCGCCTTCGTCTCGGGCGGGGACATCTGGACCGCGCCGGCCCAGGGTGGCGAGGCGCGGCTGCTGGTCACCGATCCGGCCACCGAGTCCCGCCCGATCTATTCGCCGGACGGGAGCAAGCTGGCCTTCATGTCCAACCGCGGCGGCGGCTCGACCAACATCTATGTGCTGACCCTGGCCACGGGCGAGCTGGCGCGGCTGACCTATGCCGACACCGCTGAGCAGTTGGATGGCTGGTCGCGCGACGGCAAGTGGATCTACTTCTCCTCGTCGATCAACGACGTGGCGCGCCAGAACGACATCTTCCGGGTCTCGGCCGGGGGCGGCACGCCGCTGGAGGTCAGCCGCGAGCGTTACCTGAACGAGTTCGAGAGCGCGCCCTCGCCGGACGGCTCGACCATCGCCCTGATGGCCAAGGGGATCTCGAACGTGCAGTGGTGGCGCAACGGCCATAGCCACCTGGACGAGACCGAGCTGTGGCTGAAGCCGGTGGCCGATGCCGCGCCCTACCGCCGGCTGCTGGCGGCCGACGCCAAGCACGCCTTCCCGATGTGGTCGCCGGACGGGGCGACGCTCTACTACATGAGCGACGAGAGCGGGGCGGAGAACATCTGGAAGATCGCGGCCGGCGGCGGCGCGGCCCAGCAGGTCACCCATTTCACCGACGGGCGGGTGCTGTGGCCCTCGATCGGCTACGACGGCCGGAGCATCGTGTTCGAGCGCGGCTTCGGGGTCTGGCGGCTGGATGTGGCCAGCGGCGAGGCCAGGCCGGTGCCGGTCGCGCTGAAGGGCTATCCGGCCTCGGCCGGGGACCAGCACCTGAAGGAGACCAGCTTCCGCCGCGCCGCCCTGTCGCCGGACGGCAAGAAGGTGGCGGTGATCGCCCACGGCGAGGTGTTCGCCGTCGCCGCCAAGGACGGCGGCCCGGCCGAGCGCATCACCCACACCGCCGCGGCGGAGACCGACGTGCTGTGGTCGCCGGACTCCCGCCGGCTGGTCTATGTGTCCGAGCACGGCGTGGGCTCGCGGCTGGCGCAGTACGACTTCGCCACCGGCAAGGACGAGGTGCTGACCCCCAAGGCCGAGTTGGCCCGCACCCCGTCGTTCTCGCCGGACGGCAAGCGGATCGCCTATATCGAGAACCAGCGCGAGCTGCATGTGCTGGTCTCCGACCCCAAGGGCGGGGCGATGGTCGACAAGCTGCTGTACAGCGGCGCGCTGGAGGACGACCGGGCCGGCCCGACCTGGTCTCCGGACGGCAAGTGGCTGGCCTTCGTGGTCACCGACCACAAGTCGTTCAGCAACCTCTACGTGGTCGGGGCGGACGGCGGCGGCGAGGCGCGGCCGATCACCTTCCTGGCCGACGGGGAGGCGGGCTCGCGCATCGCCTGGTCGCCGGACGGGACCTACATCGTGTTCGACACCGCCCAGCGCTCCGAGGACGTCAAGCTGGTGCGGGTGGACCTGTTGCCCCACGTGCCCAAGTACCGCGAGGACGCCTTCCAGGACTTGTTCAAGCCGGCCGAGTCGCCGGACCGCCCCTCGCGCGATCCGGCCCACACCCGCACCCACGCCCCCCAGGGTGAGGACGAGACCCCGCCGCCCGCCGACGAGAAGCTGGCCGAGGC
>JBARAK010000020.1:0-31426 GCA_049791955.1 Caulobacteraceae bacterium | reverse complement strand
GCGATCTGCTGGCGGCGGTCCCCTGTCCGCTGGCCGCGGCGCTGGTCGCCGCCGTCGCCGCGCGGCGGACCGCCATGTCGATCCTCGGGCAGGCGACATGACGGGTCTGGGGGCGACATGCGCATGACACGCCGGGGGTGATGTGAAGACCCTCACGCTCGTATTGTTGCTGGCGGTGATCTGGGGGGTGGGGCTGTGGGCCTTCGCCGCCCGGGTGGCCGACTCCACGCCCGCCGCCGACCCGCCCCGCGCCGATGGGGTGGTGGCGCTAACCGGCGCCTCCTCGCTCCGGATCGAAGCGGCGACCGAGCTGTTGGAACAGGGCCTGGGCCAGAGGCTGCTGATCTCGGGCGTGAACCGCGAAGCCACGCGCGCGCAGGTCCGCGAGACCACCAGCAGCGCAGGCCGCGCTTTCGACTGCTGCGTGGATCTGGGCTTCGAGGCTGAGAACACCCTGGGCAACGCGCGCGAGACGGCCGGCTGGGCGCGCTATCACCACTACCGCACCCTGATCGTAGTCACGGCGGACTACCACATGCCTCGCGCCATCCAGGAGCTGCACGCCGCCATGCCCCACGTGACCCTGTATCCCTATCCGGTGGCGACCCAGACCCTGGACGCGCGCCGGTGGTGGGCGACGCCGGACTCCGCGCGGCGCACGGCGATCGAATACTGCAAGTACCTGGCGGTGCTGGGGCGCAACGCCCTGTCTTCGCTCCGCCGCCACCACGCCGAACCTGTCGACAACAGCATGGAGAACAGGACGGTATGAGACGTGGACGCCGGAGCCTCATCGGCGCTGTCCTGCTTGCGGTGTGGCTGTTCGGATCGGCCCTGGTGCTAGGGACCGTGTTCCTTCCCCTGATGCTCGCCCCGCGGCGGGCGGCGTACATCCCGATCCGGCTGTGGGCGAACGGGGCGGTCGGCGCCCTGCGTCTGCTGGTGGGCGCGCGGGTGGAGATCCGCGGGCGGGAGAACCTGCCAGGCGGCGGTTGCCTGGTGGCGGCCAAGCATCAGGGCATGCTCGACATCCTGGTCGCGGTGCTGGCCCTGCCCGATCCCTGCATCATCCTGAAGAAGGAGCTGATGTGGATCCCGATCTTCGGCTGGTACGCCTGGAAGGCCCGGATGATCCCCATCGACCGCAAGGGTGGTTCGGTCACCATCCGCAGCATGAACCGCGCCACCGCCGCGGCGCTGGCGGATGGACGCCAGGTGCTGATCTATCCGGAGGGCACCCGCACCGAGCCGGGCGCGCCGCCGGCCTACAGGCGCGGTATCGGCATCATGTACCAGGACCAGGAGGCGATATGCGCCCCCATGGCCACCAACTCGGGTCTGGTCTGGCCGCCCCACGGCATCGCCAAGTACGCAGGCGTGGCGGTGTTCGAGTTCCTGCCCCCGATTCCTCCGGGCCTCACCCGCGAGGCCTTCATGGCCAGGCTGGAACGGGAGGTGGAGGCCGCCTCCACCGCCATGTTGCCGACGGCCTGAGATCGTCAGGCTCGCTCGGCTCCGGCGGTCGTCTTCGCCTCCAGCGCCTCGACCCGGGCGAGCAGGGTGTCCATGTCGGCGTCCTCGGCCCCGGCCTCGTGCAGGTGGGTGACCAGGTCGCGCAGGTAATCGACATTCCGCCCGGACAGGCCCGACGCCCCGGCGATCAGCTCGGCCTGGCGCTCCGGGCTCAGGGCGCCAGCCCACTGCGGATGGGTCATGTCCGACAGGAAGACGGTGGCCGTGACCCGGCCTCCGCGCGCCAGCACGACGGGGGCGCTGGCCTCGATATAGGTCTCGGTCGGCTGCTCGCGTTCGAGCAGATAGGCGTAGACCCCAGCCCAGTCGGCGTCCGCGATCCGATAGGCGATCCCACGGGTGCAGCCGCCCGGCGCCAGGCCCAGCACCAGCCCGGGTCTCTGCGGTGTGCCGCGATGGTGGACGGAGTAGATGCAGAAGGCCCGGCGGTGATCGCGCAGCAAGGCCGCCTGGCGTTCGACGTAATCGAAGCCCGGCCGCCACATCAGGGAGCCATAACCGAACACCCAGTGCGAACCTGTGTCGTCCGCCACGGACGTCCCTTCCGCCACCCTGAGATCCCGCCGCTATGGTTCCGAGCGGGCATTCCTAACCCACGCCGGCCCCCGGCGCGCACGCGATTTTCTGCATCGGCCATGGTTTCGGCTACAAGCCCCGGAGCGGGGCCGCCTTGAAGCCGCTCCGATCCAGGCGCTATCTGCGCGAAACGGAACCATCCCGAGACCGATGAACGACAAGCTCGCCCCTTCCCCCAAGCCCGGCATCCTGGACATCACCCCCTATGTCGGCGGCAAGTCCAGCGCCGCAGGCTTCGCCGAGCCGCTCAAACTGTCTTCCAACGAGAACATCCTGGGGACCAGCGACGCCGCCCGGCGCGCCTACGCCTCGGCGGCGGGTAAGCTGCATCTCTATCCGGACGGCCGGGCGACCACCCTGCGTACGGCGGTGGCTGACCGCTTCGCCCTGGAGCCCGAACGGTTGCTGTTCGGCTGCGGCTCCGACGAGATCTTCACCCTGCTCTGCCAAGTCTACTGCCAGCCCGGCGACAACATGGTGCAGGGGCAGTACGGCTTCCTGGCCTACAGGATCGCAGCGCGGGCGGCCCAGGCCGAGGTGCGTTTCGCGCCCGAGCCCGAGTATCGCATCGACGTCGACCAGGTGCTGGCCCAGGTGGATGCGCGGACCCGCATCATCTTCATCGCCAATCCGTCCAACCCCACCGGCACCTGGCTTTCGGGGGCGGAGGTCCGCCGCCTGCATGCGGCGCTGCCCTCAGACGTGATCCTGGCGCTGGACGGCGCCTACGCCGAGTTCGTTGATGATCCGGCCTTCGAGGACGGGCTGGAGCTGGCCCGGACTGCGTCCAACGTCGTGGTCTGCCGCACCTTCTCCAAGATGTACGGGCTGGCGGCGCTGCGTGTGGGCTGGGCCTATGCGACGGGGGCGATGGCTGACGCCATGGACCGTGTCCGCGCGCCGTTCAACGTCAACCTGCCGGGACAGGCGGCGGCGATCGCCGCGCTCCAGGACCAGGACTTCCTCGAACGTTCCCGCGCCCTGGTCGTCGAGCAGCGGCCCCGGCTGGAGGCAGGCCTCAGGCGGCTTGGGCTGAAGGTCTACGCCTCCCAGGGCAATTTCGTCCTGGCGCGCTTCCCGACCGAGCCAGGCCGCACCGCCGGCGAGGCCGAGACCTTCCTCGCCAGCCGCGGCGTCATCGTCCGGGGGCTTGGCGGCTACCAGATCCCCGATGGGCTGAGGATCACCGTGGGCTTGGCCGAGCACGTCGATGCGGTGATCGAAGGCCTGGCGGCGTTCCTCCGCGTGGTGGAACCGACCGCGTGATCGATCGTCGAAGCCTGATCCTGACCGGGGGCGCGGGCATCGCCCAGCTCGGCCAGCGGGTGCTCCCGCGTATCACCCTGCCAGCTCTGCTGGACCAGACCCACGTGCCGGCGCTGGGCGGGGCCGTGGTCACGCCCAAGGGGCTCACGGGCCTCGAGGCGATCGGCCGCCGGCGCAGCGGCGTGAGGATCCCGGTCACCGACCAGGACCTGTGGCTGATCGGTTCCAACACCCAGGCGATGACCGCCGCCCTCTACGCCAAGCTGGCCGAGACCGGCCGGACGAAGTGGGGCGCCAAGATTCCGGAACTGTTCCCCGACATCCAGGTGGACGGAGCCTGGGAGGATGTGGCGATCGAAGAGCTGATGGCCCACGTCGCCGGGGTCAGCGACGCGCCCTTCGCCACGCCGGAAGCCCTGCACAAGTGGCTGACCGACCCCCGCCCGATCACCGTCCAGCGCACGGCCTTCGCCAAGGCGGTGCTGGCCGCGCCGCCGCCGGGCCGCCGGGGCGACTACGTCTTCTCGAATGCGGGCTACGTGCTGGTGGGCGCCGCGATCGAGCGGGCGGCGAAGATGGACTGGGAGACGTCCATCTCCGGAGAGTTGTTTGGCCCGTTGGGCCTGGACAGCGCCGGTTTCGGCGCGCCGACGGGCGAGCAGCCCTGGGGGCACGCGCGCCTGGACGACAAGCACAACCTCCAGGTCAACCCGGCCGCCGAGGCGGATGACCCGCCGGTGTTCGGGCCCGCCAGCCGCGTGCACCTGTCGCTGGAGGACTACGCCAAGTTCGTCCGCCTGTTCCTGATCAACGGCGGCGACTATCTACAGCCGCGTAGCCTCGCCCACATCGCCTCGCCCATCGTCGACGACCCTACCGGACCGGCGCCGGGGTGGCTGGTGACCAACGAGCGCAGCTGGGCCCAGGGGCCGGTGCTGACCCAGCGCAGCTACAACGGCTACTGGTCATCCACCGCCCTGATCGGGCCGGCCAAGGGACTGGCGGTGATCGCGGTGTGCAACGCTGGCGGAGCGGACTTCGGCGGCGCCGCGGTGCAGCGGCTGGCGCTGAGCCTGATCCAGAAGTTCGCGCTCAAACTCTGAGCCCGGTTTTGTGCGGCGAACCCCGTGGAGCGGAATTTGGGCGGCGCCCGTCGACGCGGGCGACTTTGGATGATCTGTTAGGCAAATCGAATTTGTCGGGGGGCGACGCCGAACATGTTCCGTCGGGATGGGCTGCGCAGCGCCGTCAGCGCCACAGTCGACATTTCGCGGCCGCAACGTGAGAAGCATTGCACCCGTCGCCCCGCCATCCTAATCCGCGCCTGCCCGGTGGAGAGTGTAACGTGATGCGCAACGCTGTCCTGCTAAGCGTCGCCTGTCTGGCCCTGGCCGGGTGCCATGGCAAGAAGGCCGCACCGCCGCCTCCCGCGCCGACCGTGGTCGTCTCCAAGCCGCTCGCCAAGCGGATCGTGGACTGGGACGATTTCGTCGGACGGTTCGACGCCGTGAACTCGGTGGACGTCCGCCCGCGGGTGTCCGGCTATCTCCAGTCGATCAATTTCACCGACGGCCAGATCGTTCGTGAGGGACAGCTGCTGTTCGTCATCGATCCGCGCCCCTACCAGGCGATACTGGATCAGGCCAAGGGCCAGCTTTCCCACGCCGAGGCGACCCTGGCCAACGCCAAGGTCGAGCTGGACCGCGCCGTCAAGCTGCTTGCCGCCCACGCCATCTCCGACCAGGAATACCAGACCCGGCTCTCCACCGAGCAGCAGTCGGCGGCTGACGTGCTGACCGCCAAGGCCAATGTGGAGACGGCGGCCCTGAACCTGAACTTCACCCGCGTGACCTCGCCGCTGAACGGGCGCGCCTCGGACCGTCGTTTCGCGGTGGGCAATCTGGTGACCCAGGACAGCACCATCCTGACCAATGTGGTCGACCTGGACCCAATCCGCTTCACCTTTTTCGGGGCGGAGTCGCTGTATCTGAAGTACGAGCGCCAAGCGCTCGCCGGATCGCGGCCGTCCTCGCGCCGGTTCGCCAATCCGGTGGACATCCGCCTCCAGGACCAGCCCGCCTACGCCATCCACGGCCGGATGGATTTCGTCGACAACCAGCTCGACACCAATTCCGGCACGATCCGGGGCCGCGCCCTGGTGTCCAATCCCAGCTACCTGCTGACGCCGGGACTGTTCGGCCACCTCCGGCTGCTGGGTTCGGGCGCCTATGACGCCCTGCTGATCCCCGACGAGGCGGTCACCACCCAGCAGAGCGACCAGATCGTCTATGTCGTGGGTTCGAACGACGTGGTGCAGCAGCGCAAGATCATGCTTGGCCCGACGGTCGACGGCCTGCGGGTGGTGCGCTCGGGCCTGAAGTCGGACGATACGATCATCATCAGCGGCCTGCAGCGGGCCAAGGTCGGGCTCAAGGTGCATCCCCAGCAGGGCGAGATCACGCCGCCCGATCCGGGCAGTTCGCCCACGCCGGGGGATTTGGCCCCGCCGCCGGCCGCCGGCACCTTCGCCGAACAGACCCGTTAGGGGCGGTACAGGCGGATGAAGTTCTCCCACTTCATGATCGATCGGCCGGTTTTCGCGGCCGTCATCGCCATCCTGATCACCCTGCTGGGCGCGATCGCCTATCCGAACCTGCCGGCCGCCCAGTACCCTGAGATCGTGCCACCCACGGTGAACGTGACGCTCACCTATCCGGGCGCCTCGGCGGAGACCATCGCCGAGACCGTGGCCGACCCGATCGAGGAGCAGATCAACGGTGTGCAGGACATGCTCTACATGTCCTCCCAGTCCACCGGCGACGGCAAGCTGCAGATCACCGTCACCTTCGCCCTGGGCACCGACCTCGATAAGTCCCAGGAGCTGGTCCAGGACCGCGTGACCACGGCCCAGCCGCGCCTGCCGCAGCAGGTCCAGCAGACCGGCATCATCGTCCGCAAGTCGAGCCCGGACATCCTGCTGGCGGTGCACATGTACTCGCCGGACAAGTCGCTGGATCAGGCCTACGTCGCCAACTACGTCACCCTGCAGATCCAGAACCCGCTGCTGCGGCTGAAGGGCGTGGGCGACATCAGCACGCGCGCTGCGCGCGACTACTCCATCCGGATCTGGATCGACCCGGACAAGGCGGCGGCGCGGAACCTGACGGTGGACGACATCGTCACCCAGCTTCGCGGCCACAATATCCAGATCGCCGCCGGCAACATCGGTGCCCCGCCTTTTGGCGAGCGGGCCTCCGCCTACCAGCTCCAGGTCCAGGCAAAGGGCCGACTGGTGACGCCGCAGGAGTTCGGCGACATCGTGCTGAAGCGGGACGACCAGAACCGGATCACGCGGGTCTCGGACGTGGCGCGGGTGAGCCTCGGCGCCGCCGACTACACCACCAACGCCTATCTGGGCATCCTCACCGACGGCAAGCCGGACACCAATCCCGCCGCCGCCATCGGCGTGCTGCAGCTCCCGGGCACCAACGCCCTGGCGGCCGCCGACAGCGTCATCAAGGAAATGGAGGTCCTGAAGAAGAGCTTCCCGCCAGGACTCGACTACAAGATCATCTACAACCCCACGCAGTACATCAAGGACTCCATCGCCGAGGTTCGCCAGACGCTGTTCGAGGCCCTGGTGCTGGTGGTCGTGGTGGTGATCGTGTTCCTGCAGAGCTGGCGCGCGGCGATCATCCCGATCCTGGCGATCCCCGTGTCCCTGGTGGGCACCTTCGCGGTCATGCTGGCGGCGGGTTTCTCGCTGAACAACCTTTCGCTGTTTGGTCTGGTGCTGGCCATCGGCATCGTGGTCGACGACGCCATCGTGGTGGTCGAGAACGTCGAGCGCCACCTCGAGCACGGCATGAGTCCGCAGGAGGCCGCCCACGCCACCATGGACGAGGTGGGCGGCGCCCTGGTCGCGATCGCGCTGGTGCTCTCGGCCGTGTTCATTCCGGCGGCCATGATCTCGGGCATCTCCGGCCAATTCTACCGGCAGTTCGCCCTGACCATCGCCACGGCGACTATCTTCTCGCTGATCGTCTCGCTCACGCTCTCGCCGGCGATGGCCGCCCTGCTGCTGCGGCCGAAGCATGGCGCCAACCATCGGCCAAAGCCCTGGGAAAAGCCGTTCAGCCTGTTCGCGCGGGGCTTCAACAAGGGTTTCGATCGCCTCGCCAACGGCTATGGCTCGGTGACCAAGCGGATCATCCGCCTCGGCGTCCTGATGCTGGTGATCTACGCCGGCCTGATCGCCCTGACGGTCTGGCGCATCGGCGCGACGCCAGTGGGCTTCATCCCGGCCCAGGACCAGGGCAACGTGATCATGGCCGCCAACCTGCCCAACGGATCTTCGCTGGCGCGGACCGACGCCCTGATCCGCCGTTCGATTCCGGCGGCGCTTGGGGTGAAGGGCATGATCGCCGCCTCCTCCTACGCCGGGGTCGACGCCTCCACCCAGACCACCAATTCGGCCGCTGGCCAGGCCTATCTGATCGAAGACTCCTTCGAGGCCCGGAAGAAGGAGCACGTCACCCTCGATCAGATGATCGCCGATTCCCAGAAGCGGCTGTCGTTCGACCCCTCCGCCCAAGTCCGTATCCTGCCGCCGCCGCCGGTTCGCGGCATCGGCACCCAGGGCGGGGTGAAGATGATCATCGAGGACCAGACCGGAAAGGCCGACTACCGCCAGCTCGAACAGGTCGCGCAGAACGTTGCGGACGAGGTGAACAAGGATCCGAACGTCACTGGAGCCTATGTCACCTTCAACACCAAGACGCCGCGCATCTTCGCCGATATCGACCGGACGAAGGCCGAATACTACGGCGTGAACGACAGCTCGGTATTCGACACCCTGCAGACCTACCTGGGCTCGACCTACATCGACGACTTCAACTACCTGAACCACACCTATGAGGTGTTCGCGCAGGCCGACGCCCAGTACCGTCAGGACGTCTCGGAAATCCAGCAGCTGCAGACCCGCACCGCCAGCGGGGCGATGATGCCGTTGGGCGCGGTGGTGAACGTGCACCGGACCACGGGCCCCTATCGCGTGCTGCGCTACCAGCTCTATCCCTCGGCGGAAGTGCAGGCGAACACGCCGCCCGGCCACTCCACCGGCCAGACCATCAAGGCCATGGAGCAGGTGGCGGCGCGGGTTCTTCCCGCCGGCTACAACTACGACTGGACCGAGCTCGCCTATCAGCAGAAGGCGGCGGGCAACACGGCTGGCCTGGTGTTCCTGCTGGCGGTGATCCTGGTGTTCCTGTTGCTGGCGGCGCTCTACGAGAGCGTGACGATGCCGTTGGCGGTGATCCTGATCGTACCCATGTGTCTGCTGGCCGCGATCACCGGGGTCAACATCATGGGCATGGACAACAACATCCTGACCCAGATCGGTTTCATCGTGCTGATCGGGCTGGCGGCCAAGAACGCCATCCTGATCGTCGAGTTCGCGCGCCAGGGCGAGATCGAGCACGGGCATGACCGCTTCCAGGCGGCGGTCGAAGCCGCGCGCACCCGCCTGCGGCCGATCCTGATGACGTCCTTCGCCTTCATCCTGGGGGTGATCCCGCTGGCGTTCGCGCACGGTGCGGGCGCAGAGCTTCGTCAGGCGCTGGGCGTGGCGGTGTTCTTCGGGATGATCGGGGTGACCATCTTCGGCCTGCTCTTCACCCCGGTGTTCTACGTGGTGATGCGCTGGCTCGGCGACCGCCTGCCCAAGCCGCCGAAGAAGCAGCCCGACGTTCCGACCACCGGCGGCATGCCGCATGGGGTGGAGACCTGAACATGGCCACCTTCATCATCAGGAAAGGCGTCCTGAGCGGCGCGGCCGTCGTGATGCTGGCGGCGGCCCTCGGCGGCTGCATGGTGGGACCTGGCTACGTCGCGCCCAAGACGCCCGCCCAGGACGCGCCCGGCGGGGGCGCGTTCGCGTCCTCCACCCCGGATATCGCGGCCCTTCCGCCTCCACCCGCGGACTGGTGGAAGCTCTACAATGTCCCGGCCCTCAACGACCTGGTCCAGGACGCCCTGACCCATAACAAGAACCTGCTGCAGGCCGCCGCCAACCTGGCCGAGGCTCGCGCGGCCCTGTCGGAGGCGCGGACCGGCCGCTTCCCCTCCACCACCCTGTCGGGCGGCGCCCAGTATGGGGTGAGCAGCAACGCCCTCCTGCTGTCCGATCTGCGCAATGGCGGCGGCCTGGGCTCCAACAGCGGCCCGGTTCCCAACGCCTCGCCCTATTATTCCTACGGGCTGGACGTTTCCTACGAGGTGGACCTGTTCGGCCGCATCAGCCGGTCGATCCGCGCGGCCAAGGCGGACTATCAGGCCCAGGCGGCGGCGGCGGACGTGACCCGCATCAGCGTCGCGGCCGAGACCACCCGGGCCTACGTCAACGCCTGCGCCTACGCCCAGGAGCTCGAGGTCGCCAAGCAGTCCCTGAAGCTGGTGACCGACGCCTACGACGTCACCGTGGGCGAGCTCCACGCCGGGTCGGATTCGGACTTCGACCTCGCCCGCCAAAGCGCCCTGGTCGAGCAGACCCGCGCCACCCTGCCCACCTTCGAAGGCCAGCGCCGCACCGCCCTGTTCGAACTGGCCGTGCTCACGGGCCGGCCGCCGGAGGAGATCTCCAAGGCCGCGGACGCCTGCACCGCGCCGCCGACCCTGGACCAGGTCCTGCCGGTGGGCGACGCCCAGTCCCTGTTCCGCCGCCGGCCCGACGTGCGCCAGGCCGAACGCCAGCTGGCGGCGAACGTCGAGCGCATCGGCGTGGCCACCGCCAACCTTTACCCAACAATCACCATCGGCGGTTCGGCCCTGGAGTCGGCTACCCGGCTCGGCCAGCTCACCTCGGTCCACGGCCTGACCTGGGACGTGGGCCCGCTGTTGAGCTGGAGCTTCCCCAACACCCTGGTCGCCCAGGCCCAGATCCGCGAGGCGCGCGCCGCCGCATCGGGGTCGCTGGCCAACTTCCAGGCGACGGTGCTGCAGGCCTTGCAAGACACCGAGGAGGCCCTGACCAGCTATGGGGCCGAATTGCAGCGCCACGCCGCCCTCGCCGCGGCGCTCGAACACGAGGGCCGGGCGTTCAAGCTGGTCCAGGTCCGCTATCGTGACGGATCGGCGAGCTATCTCGACCTGCTGACTACCGAGACCGATCTGGTGAACGCCCAGGCCAGCCTGGCCAGCTCCAGTCAGCTGCTGGCGTCCGACCAGGTGACCGTGTTCAAGGCGCTTGGCGGTGGCTGGGAACAGGCTCCGCCGGTGGTCCCGCTCGGCATCCCGGACGCCAAGAAGGGCGGCAAGGAAACCGCCGTCAAATAGCCTCGCGCCCCTCTCACCCGGCGGGAGGGGGCAGGGTCTTCAGCACTCGATGGCGTTAACCGCCAGGCCGCCGAGCGAGGTCTCCTTGTAGATCTCCTTCATGTCCTCGCCGGTGCGCTTCATGGTGGCGATCACCTTGTCCAGCGAGACCGAGTGCTGGCCATCGCCCAGCATCGCCAGGCGCGCGGCGTCGATGGCCTTGATGGCGCCCATGGCGTTGCGCTCGATGCAGGGGATCTGCACCAGGCCGCCGATCGGGTCGCAGGTCAGGCCCAGGTTGTGCTCCATTCCGATCTCGGCCGCGTTCTCGATCTGGGCGTTGGTCGCGCCCATCACCGCCGCCAGGCCGGCTGCGGCCATCGAACAGGCGACGCCCACCTCGCCCTGGCAGCCGACCTCGGCGCCGGAGATCGAGGCGTTGCGCTTGTACAGCGCGCCGACCGCGGCGGCGGTGAGCAGGAAGGTGCGGCGGGTCTCGGGCGTGCTGCGGTGGAAGCGGTCATGGAAGCGCAGCACCGCGGGTATGATCCCCGCCGCGCCATTGGTCGGGGCGGTCACGACCCGGCCACCGGCGGCGTTCTCCTCGTTCACCGCCAGGGCCCACAGGTTCACCCAGTCCATGGCGGTGAGGGGGTCGGCGAGCTGGCGCTCAGCCCGGTTCACCAGCTCGTCGCGTACCTGCTTGGCCCGGCGCCGCACCTTCAGTCCGCCGGGCAGCACGCCGTCCATGCGCATGCCGCGCTCGATGCAGGCGTCCATGTCGGAGAAGATGCGGTCAAGTCCCGCCAGCACCTCGGCCTCCGGCTTCAGCGCGACCTCGTTGGCCAGCATCAGGTCCGCGATGCTGATCCCCGCCGCATCGGCCGCCGCCACCAGCTCCGCGCCAGATCTGAACGGGTGGGGAACGGGGGCGGACTCGGCCGGCGCGTTGGCGTTCAGTTCGGCTTCGGAAGCCACGAACCCGCCGCCGGTGGAGTAGTAGATCCGTTCGAACGGGTCGCTGTCGCCGTCCACGTGCGCCGCGAACCGCAGTCCGTTGGGATGGCGGGGCAGGCGATTGAAGCCCTCCCAGGCGATGTCCGCCGCCTCGTCAAAAGCAATGGTCGGACCCCCGAGACCAAGGGGCATCCGGCCGTTGGCGCGAAGGGCGTTCAGGGCGGCGTCGCCGGCGTCGGGATCCAGGGTGGCGGGCGCATTGCCCATCAGGCCCAGCATGACGGCGCGGTCGGTCGCGTGGCCGCGCCCGGTGAGCGCGAGCGAGCCGTGCAGCGTCACCTGGATCCTATCGACGCGGGCCAATCGTCCCGCCTCGACAAGTTCGCCCAGGAACCGGATCGCCGCGGTCATCGGCCCCATGGTGTGCGAGCTGGAAGGGCCCACGCCGGGTTTGAAAAGGTCGAAAACGCTGGTGTTCATGGACGTGGGGCGCCGCATTCGGGACTGAGACATGTCCGATAGCGAAAAACCGACACAAAGCCGAGCCGGACTATGGTCAAGCTCACGGTTCCGGATAACGTATATCGTCGTAATCCAGCCACTTTCGGATCCGGAGACCTGCATGTCCCTGCGCCGCCTCGCCTACGTCGCGAGTCTCTCCCTCGCCGCGCTGGCCGCCGCCACGTCCAACGCGGGCGCCCAGGCCGATGCCGGAGGGATGCTTGGGTTCACCCCCGGTCACGCCAGCGCTGAGCGCAGCCTGGAGCAGACTTTCGATGGCTCGGTGAGCACGGCCGATCTGGATGCATGGCTGCTGCGACTGGCGTCAGGGCCGAACCAGGTCGGCTCCCCGCACGACCGCGACAACGCCGAGTGGCAGCTCCAGCAGTTCAAGAGCTGGGGCTGGGACGCCCATATCGAGACCTTCCAGGTGCTTTATCCGACGCCGATCTCGGAGAGCCTCGAGCTTCTCGGGCCGCATCCGTTCAAGGCCAAGCTGCACGAGCCCGCGGTCGCTGGCGATCGCACCTCCGCCGACATGCCCGGCGTGCTGCCGCCCTATCTGGCCTACCAGGGCGACGGGGATGTCACCGCGCCACTGGTCTACGTCAACTTCGGTATGCCGGACGACTACAAGGCCTTGGCGCGCCAGGGCGTGGACGTGCGCGGCAAGATCGTCATCGCCCGTTACGGCGGCGGCTGGCGTGGCTTGAAGCCGAAGCTGGCGCAGCAGCACGGGGCGGTCGGCTGCATCATCTATTCCGATCCGCACGAGGACGGCTACTACAGCGACGACACCTATCCGAAGGGCCCGCAGCGTCCGCCCGAAGGTGTGCAGCGCGGCTCGGTCAACGACATCATCCTCTATTCGGGCGATCCGCTGACGCCGGGCGTGGGCGCCACGGCCAACGCCAAGCGGCTGACCCGCGAGACCGCCCCGACGTTGATGAAGATCCCGGCGATCCCGATCTCCTACGCCGACGCCTTGCCGTTGCTGCAGTCGCTCGGCGGGCCGTTGGCCGAGCCGGGCTTCCGGGGCGCCTTGCCGATCACCTATCACCTGGGGCCCGGGCCGATGGTCCACCTGCTGGTGAAGTCGGACTGGAGCCTGAAGCCGCTCTACGACGTGGTGGCGGTGATGAAGGGCAGCGAGCATCCCGACGAATGGGTGGTCCGCGGCAACCACCACGACGGCTGGGTGTTCGGCGCCGAGGACCCGCTGTCGGGCCAGGTCGCGCTGATGAGCGAAGCCAAGGCCATCGGTCAGCTGGCCAAGACCGGCTGGCGGCCCAAGCGCACGCTGGTCTACACTAGCTGGGACGGTGAGGAGCCGGGCCTGCTGGGTTCGACGGAATGGGCCGAGCAGCACGCCGACGAACTGCAGAAGAAGGCGGTGGTCTACGTCAATTCAGACAACATCGACCGGGGCTTCCTGAGGGTCGAGGGCAGCCATGAGCTGCAACGCCTGGCCAACCAGATCGCCGCCGATGTGATGGACCCGGAAACCGGCGTCTCCCTGCTCGCCCGCCAGCGCGCCCGCGCCCTGGTGGAAGCCCAGTCCGCTGGCGGCGCCCGGGCCGACGAGATCCGTAAGGAGGCCAAGGCCGCGGCTTCCGGCGCCGACCTGCCGATCGGGGCGCTGGGATCGGGCTCGGACTACACGCCGTTCCTGCAGCACCTGGGCATCGCTTCGGTGAACGTCGGGTTCGGCGGCGAGGCGCCGAGCGGAGGCGAGTATCACTCCGCCTACGACACCTACGACCACTACACCCGCTTCGACGACCCGGGCATGAAGTACAGCGCCGCCCTCGCGCGGACCGTCGGGCGGTGGGTGTTGCGCTATGCCGACGCCGACACCGCGCCGGTGGACGTGAACGGTTTCGCCGAAACAGTGGCCGGCTATGTCGACGACCTGCACAAGCTGGCGGACCACACCCGTGAGCAGGGGGCGGCTCAGGCGCGGGTGATCGAAGGCGGCGCCTACAAGCTGGCTGGCGATCCGCTGCGTCCGACCGTTGCGCCCGAGGCCTCGGCCCCGGCGCCCCAGGTCGCCTTCGGTCCGCTGGACCAGGCGGTCGTCCGGCTGAAGGCCAGCGCCGCCCAATTCCAGCAGGGCTATACGCCGGAGGCTGTCGCCGCCTTGTCGCCCGCGCGCCGGGCGGAACTGGGCGCACTGCTCCAGCGCGCCGATCAGGCGCTTATGGACAGCCAGGGCCTGCCGGGGCGGCCCTGGTATCAGAACATGATCTATGCGCCGGGAATGGAGACGGGCTACGGCGTCAAGACGGTGCCGGGTGTCCGGGAAGCTATCGAAGGCCAGCGGTGGGCGGAAGCCGATCAGTATGCCGAGATCACGGCCCGCGCCCTCAACGCCTACAGCGACCGCCTCGACAAGGCGGCTGGGCTGCTGTCAGCGCACTGAAGCGAAACCCCTCCTTCTCTCCAGACGGGGAGAAGGAGGGGAACTCAGATCTGGAAGGCCAGGATGGCCCGGGTGCCGCGGTGGCTTGGGTCGAACTCGACCTGTGAGCCGAGGCTTTTGGCCATGGCGGCGATCACCCGCTGCCCAAGGCCCGTGCCCTTGATGACGATCTCGTCGCCAAGGCCCTGGCCGTCGTCCTCGACCACCAGGCACAGTCTGTGCAGCTGCTCGGCCCTGAGGATGACCCGGACCTCGCCGTCCTCGTCCAGCGGATAGGCGTACTTGAAGGCGTTGGTGACCAGCTCCGCCACCACCACCCCCAGGGACACCGCCTTGTCGGGGTTGAGCATCACCGCGTCGGCGCTGAGACGGATCGGCCGCCCGTCGCCATCGGCGGCGAGGGAGTGCTGAAGCTCGGCCACCAGGCCTGTCAGGTACTCCTGCATGTCGACGTTCTGCACGTCGTCGGAGGTGTAGAGCCGCCGGTGCACCTGCATGATGGCGGCGATGCGGGCCTGGGTGTCGCGCAGAGCGGCCTGGGCCGAATGGTCCAGCACCGCGGCGCCCTGCATGTGGACGAGCGAAGCGATGAGCTGAAGGCTGTTGGCGACGCGGTGGTTCACCTCGCGCAGCAGTACGGCCTGTCGTGCGACCACCGCTTCAAGGCGGGCGTTGGCTTCACTCAGGGCGCGTTCCGCCGCATCGCGCTGCCGGCGCAGGCGAACCTGGTCCAGCGCCTGGTTCAGGGCGTTGGTGAGCAGGTCCTGGAAATCCTCGGCCCCGGACTTGACCACATAGTCGGCCGCCCCGGCCTTCAGCGCGGCCACAGCGATCCGGCTCTCGTCGGAGCCCGTCACATAGACGATGGGCGGCGGCGTCGGCAGGCGGCGCAGCTGCGAGAGGGTGGTCAGCCCGTCCTGGGTCGGCATGTAGTGGTCGAGCGCCATGACGTCGTAAGGCTGCTCGGCCGCCAGCTCCACCGCACGCCGGCCGTCGGTGACGGCGGTCACGGCGAAACCCCGCCGATCCAGGGTTCGCTTCACCAGGTGGCAGAGGGTTTCGTCGTCGTCGATATAGAGCAGCCGCGGCCGCTCGGTGGCGGCCGCCAATTCCGTCACGGGGCGACCTCGGGGACCTGAATGACCGAGAGGAACAGGCCGAGCTGGCGGATGGCCTCGGCGAAGGCCTCGTAGTTCACCGGCTTGGTGACATAGACGTTGCAGCCGAGATCGTAGCAGCGCTGGATCTCGACCTTGTCGTCGGTGGTGGTCAGCACAACTACAGGTGTGCGCTTCAGCGACGGGGCGGCCTTGATCTTGGCCAGGATGTCCGTGCCGCTCATGTCCGGCAGGTTCAGGTCGAGCAGGATCAGGGCAGGACCGTTCATCGAAGGTCCGTCATGGCCATTGAACAGGAAGTCCAGCGCCGAGGTGCCGTCGGAGAAGTGCCGGATATCGTTGAAGATGCCCGCGCGGCGGATATTTCGCTCGATCAGGCGGGCGTGGCCCTCATCGTCTTCGACCATGACGATGGTGACGGGTTGATGATTGCTCAAACCTTGGCGTCCTCGTTACGGCGGACCGTGCGTGGCAGAGAGATGCGGAATGTCGTTCCCTGGTCAAGTTCCGATTCCAGGGAGATGGTTCCTCCCAGGCGGGTAACGAGCGCGTTCACGTGAGCCAGGCCTATGCCTTCGCCCGGCTGGTCCTGGGCGCCGGCGCGCCGGAACAGCTCGAACACCCGTGCATGGTCCTTGGCCTCGATGCCGCGGCCATTGTCCTGGATTTCGTAGATGATGAAGGCGCTTTCGACCCGCCCGCGCATACGCACGTGACCGGGGCGGCCGGGCTTCAGGTACTTCAGGGCGTTCTCGGCGATATTGCCGAAGATCTGTTCGACGGCGAGGCGGTCGCTCAACACGGAGGGCAAGCCGGCGTCTATCTCGATCACCGCGCCCCGTTCGTCCGCCTGATGCTTCAGGGAGGCGGCGACCCCCTGCATCATGGCGTTCATGTTGATCTCTTCGGTGTTTAGGGTGCGGCGTCCCTCGCGCGAGAGCTTCAGGATGGCGTTGATCAGCCGGTCCATCTTCTGGGTGGACGAGCGGATGAAGCGGATGGATTCCGGCAGGTCCAGTTCGACGGCCGTGCGGGCTTCGGGGACCAGCAGGCCGGGCGCCTCCGCCTCTACCCGCTCCATCAGGCGGTGCAGGGCCTGAAGCGCCACTTCCAGCTCACTGGTGAAGCCCATGACGTTGACCAGAGGCGCCCGCAGGTCGTGGCTGACGATATAGGCGAAGCGCTGGATCTCCTCGTTGGCGCGCGTCAGGTCGAGGGTGCGCGCCCGGACCGCATCCTCCAGCCCCTCGTTCAACCGGCGCAGCGCGATCTGCGATCGGTCGAGATCGGCGGCGTAGCGGCGCATCAGCACGAAGGCGGCCACCGCGATCACCGCCAGCATGATCCCCGACAACAGCTCCACCGTCAGCAGCAGCTGGGCGTTGCCGGCCTGGGCGTTCGACCGTTCCTCCAGCAGGCGATCCTCGTTGGAGACCATGGTCGTGGCGATCTTGCGCACCCGATCGATCAAAGGCTGATCGGCGCGGATCAGGGCGGCCGGATCTATATTGGCTTCCTTTTCCGACCGGGCGGTCTGCAGGGTGTTCTCCTGCATTTCGACCATCGACCGGATCCCCGTTTCCAGCAGGGCGACATTGCGCAGTTCGCCGAGATTGTCCTCCGTCAGCGCCCGCAGGCGCTCGACCAATTGGGGGAGGCGGTTGGCCGACGCCCGGTAGGCGTCCAGGTAATGGGCGTCGCCGGTGATCAGGTAGCCGCGCTGGGAGGCCTCGGTCCGCTCCAGCGTCACCCGCATCTCGGCGATCTGGTCCCCGACCTGATAGGTGTGGTTGACCCAGTGGGTGAAATTCTGGTCCCGCGACACCAGGACCAGGGTGACCAGGGACACCACCACCAGCACCAGGAAGCCCAGCGAAACCGCCAGGATCATCAAGCGCCGCAGCAGGCGGGCGGCCCTGAGATCGGCCGCCGCGCCGGTTACGGGGATCACCGCGCCGGTGACCACGTCCGCCTTAACGGACCTGGGAGGGGAACTGGACGTCGCAGATCGAGAAGTCGCCAACCTTGTCTGCGCGGGCGCGATCGAGGAGCGTCTTGAAGCCGGGGCTCGCCGAATCCAGCACCCGGACGCTCAGGTGTTCGTCCGGCGGCAGGTCGTTGGCCAGCCTCACCCGGGTCATCTTGTCCAATGGCGGGGCGACCGGCTCGCCCACCTTCAAGCTCTTGACCACGTCGTCGCCGACGATCACGCGGCCGAAGCCGGTGTAGCGCTTCTCCAGGGCGGGATAGATTTCGCGCATCAGGAAGAACTGGCTGTTTCCGGAGTCGGGGCTGGCGCTGCGCGCCATGCCGGCCACGCCTTTGCAGAACAGCGGCCAGGCGGTGGCCTTGCCGTCGGCGGTCATGGCCATGATCACGTCGGGCTGGCTCTCCACCGGCATGACGCCGATGAAGCCCTGGGCTCCTTCCGCAGGCTGTCCGACCGGCACGAAGCGCATGTTGTGGTCGCGGCGGAAGGTGAATTCACCCTTCAAGTCCGGCAAGGTTGAGCCGCCCTCGCCAGTGTTCTTCGGGTCGCCGGTCTGGGCCATGAAGTCGTCGATGACCCGGAAGAATTCCTGGCCGTCGTAAAAATGCTGCCGCGCCAGGGCCTTGACGCGGGCGACGCTTTCCGGGGCGATCTCTGGCGCCAGTTCCACGATGATCCGCCCCTTGTTGGTGTCGATCACCAGCAGGTTGTCGGGGTCGGGGGTGCGCCAGTCGCTCTCGGCGTAGACCAGGGGCGCCTCCTTGGGGGAAGGGGCAAGGAAGTCGAGGCCGCGCAGGGGGATGGGCGGCGCCTGGGAGGCGTTCTTCGGCGGCCCGGGCTTGGGGTCTTGGGCGAGGCCCAACCCGGCTGCGCCGAGCGTGGCTGCGAGCATAACGCCGGCGCAGATCGCGCGCCTGGTGGACTTCATCATTGCTGGTATTTGGCCCTCAGATTTTCAGCCACCCCCGGCGTCACGAAGGCGGAAATGTCACCGCCCAGACGCGCGATCTCCTTCACCAGGCGCGACGCGACCGCCTGGTGGCGGGGGTCGGCCATCAGGAAGACCGTCTCGATCTCGCGGTTCAGCTGCTGGTTCATCGCGGTCATCTGGAATTCGTACTCGAAGTCTGCGACCGCCCGCAGCCCACGTACGATCAACGAGGCCCCGACATCCTGGGCGAAGTGCATCAGCAGGCTTTCGAACGGAAGCGCGGTGATCTCGCACCTGCCCTGGAAGGGCGCACACTCGCGCATCACCATGTCCACCCGTTCCTCCAGGCTGAACAGGGGGCCCTTCTCACGATTGACGGCGACGCCGATCACCAGCCGATCGAGCAGTTTCACCGCCCGGCCGATGATGTCCAAGTGACCATTCGTGATGGGATCGAACGTCCCAGGATAGAGGCCGATGAGCACGAGGTTCCTGCCTGCCCGTTGGCGTTGGCCGAGCCGTAGCGGGCGGCGGCGCTTTCCACAAGCCGACTCGACCCCGGAAGACCCTCTCCCGCCGGAAGATCAATCCGCTTCGACCACCTCGCCGTCGTCTTCCTCGCCTTCCAGGCGTTCGACCGAAACGACGCGCTCGCCGTCGGTGGTGCGGAAGATGGTCACCCCCTGGGTGTTGCGCGCGGCGATACGGATGGCTTCCACGCGGGTGCGGATAAGCTGTCCGCCATCGGTCACCAGCAGCAGCTGATCGGTGTCCTCCACCGGGAAGCTGGCGGCCAGCTTGCCGCCCCGGCCCTGCAGGTTATGGGCGATGAGGCCCTGGCCGCCACGCCCGGTCAGCCGGTAGTCGTAGGCCGAGGTGCGCTTGCCATAGCCGTTGTCGGTGATGGTCAGGATGAATTGCTCGCCGGCGCCGAGTTCGGCGTAGCGCTCCGGCGACAGGGCGGCCTCCACGTCGACGCCCTCTTCGGCCTCGATCTCCGCGGCTTCCTCCTCTGCGCCGTCAGCGGCTTCGAGATCGCCGATGGCCGCCCGGGCGGCGGCCGATTGGCGCAGGTACACCGCGCGTTCCGCCGCGCTGGCGTCGACGTGGCGCAGGATCGCCATCGAGATGACCTCGTCCCCGGCCGCCAGGCGCACGCCGCGTACGCCGGTGGACTCGCGGCTCTGGAACACCCGCACATCGCCGACGGCGAAGCGGATGCAGCGGCCAAGCGCGGTGGCCAGGAGCACGTCCTGGTCCTCGGTGCAGAGCGCCACGCCGAGGATATGCTCGCCCTCGCCCAGCTTCATGGCGATCTTGCCGGCGCGGTTGACGTTGACGAAGTCGGACAGCTTGTTGCGCCGGACGTCTCCGGATGAGGTCGCGAAGATCACGTCCAGCCGCTCCCACTGCGCCTCGTCCTCGGGAAGGGGCAGGACGGTGGTGATGCGGTCGCTCTGCTCCAGCGGCAGCAGGTTCACGAAGGCCTTGCCGCGCGCGTTGGCGGCGGTGTTCGGCAGCTTCCAGACCTTCAGCTTGTAGACCTTGCCGGCCGCGGAGAAGAACAGCACCGGGGCGTGGGTCGAGGCGGCGAAGATGCGGGTGACCGCATCTTCGTTCTTCATGCTGATGCCCGAACGACCCTTGCCGCCGCGATGCTGGGTCCGGTAGGCCGATAGCGGCGTGCGCTTGACGTAGCCGCCGTGGGTGACGGTGACGACCATCTCCTCGCGCGGGATCAGGTCCTCATCCTCGACATCAGCGTCGCCGTCCACGATCTGCGTGCGGCGGGGGATCGCGAAGGCTTCACGGACCGCCACGAGCTCCTCGCGCACGATCCCCATGATCTTCTCGCGCGAGCCGAGGATGGTCAGGTAGCCGGCGATGGCGTCGGCGAGGGTTCGCGCCTCCCCGAAGATCTCGTCCCGGCCGAGGCCGGTCAGGCGCGACAAGGTCAGGGCCAGGATGGCCCGAGCCTGCTCATCGGACAGGCGCACCTTGTTTCCGTCCACCACGATCGTGCGCGGATCCTGGATCAGGCCGATCAGTTCGATCATGTCGCCGACGGGCCAGTCGCGGGCGCACAGACGTTCGCGCGCCTCGTTCGGATTGGCCGACGAGCGGATGATGTGGATCACCTCGTCGATATTGGCGACCGCGATCGCCAGGCCCACCAGGACGTGGCCGCGGGTGCGGGCCTTGGTGAGTTCGAACTTGGTGCGGCGGACCACGACCTCTTCACGGAACTCCAGGAAGGCGTCGAGCATCGGGCGCAGGCCCATCTGCTCGGGCCGGCCGCGGTTCAGCGCCAGCATGTTGACGCCGAAGGAGGTCTGCAGCGGGGTGTAGCGATAGAGCTGGTTCAGCACCACGTCGGCGGAGGCGTCGCGCTTCAGCTCGACCACCACCCGCATGCCGTCGCGGTCGCTTTCGTCACGCAGGTCGGCGATGCCCTCGATGCGCTTCTCGCGCACCAGTTCGGCGATCCGCTCGACCATGGCGGCCTTGTTGACCTGGTAGGGGATCTCGGTGACGACGATGGCTTCGCGGTCGCGCTTGGTGGTCTCGATGGACGCTTTGCCGCGCATGATGACCGAGCCGCGACCGCCCATCAGCGCCTGGCGCGCCCCGGAACGGCCGATGATCTCGCCGCCGGTGGGGAAATCGGGACCGGGCACGATATCGAGCAGCCGCTCAAGTTCCACAGCCGGG
Organism: Caulobacteraceae bacterium; assembly: GCA_049791955.1. Taxonomy (GTDB): domain Bacteria; phylum Pseudomonadota; class Alphaproteobacteria; order Caulobacterales; family Caulobacteraceae; genus CAHJWH01. Next base: position 10,109 of record JBARAK010000020.1, on the reverse strand, counting down.
TTGTCGATGACGGCCAGGCAGGCGTCCACCACTTCGCCCAGGTTATGGGGCGGGATGTTGGTGGCCATGCCGACCGCGATGCCGCCGGCCCCGTTCACCAGCAGGTTCGGGATGCGCGACGGCATCACCGTCGGCTCGTGCTCGGCCCCGTCGTAGTTGTCCTGGAAGGCGACGGTGTCTTTGTCGATGTCGGCCAGCAGCGCCTCGGCGGCGCGGGTCATGCGGCACTCGGTGTAACGCATGGCCGCCGGAGGATCGTTGTCCACCGACCCGAAGTTGCCCTGGCCGTCGATCAGCACCAATCCCATGGAGAAGGGCTGGGCCATGCGCACCAGGGCGTCGTAGACCGAGGCGTCGCCGTGGGGATGGTATTTGCCGATCACGTCGCCGACCACGCGGGCCGACTTGCGATAGGCGCCGCCGGCCGCGAAGCCATTCTCGTGCATCGAGAACAGGATGCGCCGGTGCACCGGCTTCAGGCCGTCGCGCGCGTCCGGAAGGGCGCGGCTGACGATCACACTCATGGCGTAGTCGAGATAGGAGCGTTTCAGCTCCGTCTCGATGGCGATGGGGGTAATTCCCCCGCGCTCGGCCGGGGGGATCGAGGTGGGCGCGTCGTCGCTCAAGAAGTCAACCGATCGGGGTCTGCAAAGGGCTTTGGGCCCGGGATTCTCGTCTTCGACGAATCAGCGCCCTTAAGCCGCCATTAACCATTATCACTGGCGCCAGACGGGTCAAACCGCGCTCGCGCCGGCCCTGTCGAAGGCTCCGTATATGGAGGTTTTTGGTGGCTTTTCCAATTCGAAAGCTGTGCGGCAGAGCAGCTCTCATCGTCATTATGCTGGCAGGCGGGCTGGTGATGGCAAGCATGACCCCCGCAGATGCAGATGACGATTCTCCGCCGCCGGTGATCGCCGCCGCGATGGCGGCTACGCCGAACTGAACCATCCTCGCCTTCCGCCGCACCCTTGCGGACCCTTCGAACGCCCCTAATATCCCGTAGGTTGATCTCGCGAGGATCGCCCATGAAGAGCCTGCTCGCATTTTTCGCCATGGCGTTCTGTCTCGCTGCGGGAGCAGGCCACGCCCAGGTCTTCGATTCCACCCTTGGTTTCGGCGGCGTCTCACCGGATATCGGCTGTATCAGAGGGGCCCTGGTCGGCAGCCGTTTTCCGAAGAACGTCTATGACGCCCGCACGAATGAGCGCCTGCTCATCAACATCAGCGCCTGCACAGGCGGATACGTCTCAGCCGTGAACGAAGCCACTGGCGCGAATTGGACCGTGGACTTTTCCGGCGACGGCGGCGCGCATGGGCGCGATGTCGATGGCCACGCTTGGCGTTATGATCCCAAGACGCGCCAGTTCCTGAACCTGGCCACCAAGGCCACCTGTTTGAAGACCAACCCCCGCCACGTCTGCGCGGAGCCTGCAGACAGGTAGGGCGTGCGCTCTATGCGGTATAGTTTGCGCTGTCTCCGCCGGTGACGTCGTAGGTCGCGCCGCTGACCATGGCGGCGTCGTCTGACGCCAGGAATACGGCCACGGGCGCGACGGATTCGGGCTCGATCCAGGGGACGCCAAGCGGCGTCTTGGCGATCAGCTTCTTCCTGGCCTCGGACTCCAGGGTCGAGGTGGGTTCGCTGGACTCCAGGTCACCCATCGCCTGCGCATAACGTTGGCGGTGACGCGTGAGAGGGGTGTCGATCAGGCCCGGGATCACCGCGTTGACGGTGATCCGGTGCTCACCCAGTTCAAGGGCGACGGACTTCACCAGACCGATCAGGCCCCATTTGGAGGCCGAATAGGCCGCCCCGTACTTGGTTCCGTGCCGGCCCTGGGTGGACGAGGTGACGATGATGCGGCCGCCGCCGTTGTTGACCAGATGCGGGGCCACGGCCCGGATGGCGTTGCAGGCGCCGGTCAGGTTGACGTCGATCTGGTCGCGCCAATCGGCGTCTTCCCAGTCCAGGATCGGCTTGAAGGCTTGGATGCCGGCGTTGGCGAACAGGATGTCCAGGCGGCCGAAGGCCGAACGCGCCTGCTCGGCCGCGGTCTTCAGCGCGCCGAGGTCCCGCTGATCGAGCCGGGCCTCGAGCCAGCGTCCGCCGGCTGATTCGACTCGGCGGCCGGTCTCGGCGAGGTCCTCGGGCGTGGCCGGCGCGACTTCCAACGTGGCGCTGACCGGTCCGGCGATATCGATCCCCATCACGTCCGCACCTTCACGGGCGAAGGCCACGGCCACCGCCCGGCCGATGCCCCGCGCAGCGCCAGTGATGATAGCGGCCTTGCCGGCCAGCCGCTTCGAACCCGCAGGTTTGGTTGATTCCGGAGGGGCATCGGTCATGGGCGTCGCTTCCTTTGCTCGGAAGGGAGGCCGCGGTGGATCAGACGGCCCTCCCGCGGACCTAAACGAACGAAGCTTCGATTCGTCTCAGGAAGCCGCTGGGAGGGCCGTCGTCAAAAGGTCCGGCGTAGAGCCTGGAGCCTTTCCCGTTCAAATGGAATCATTCGAACGGGATAAAAAGTCTATAAGTCATATAGTTAGATCGTGACGGTCGCTGAGCCGAAGGCCGGTGGAGCTAAACCGGCATGCACTTTCGGCTATCACGTCCTAGAACGGAATCTCGTCGTCCAGGTCGAAGTTTTCACGCGGGCCGCCGCCACCCTGGGCGGGCTTGCCGGGGCTGAAGCCACCACTCCGGTCGCCGCCACCGCCACCGCCACCGCTACTATAGCCGCCCTCGTCGCCGGCGTCGGCCCCGCCGCCGCGGCCGCCCAGCATGGTGAGTTCACCCCGGAACTTCTGCAGCACCACCTCGGTGCTGTAGCGCTCAGCGCCGGCTTGATCGGTGTATTTGCGGGTCTGGAGCGCGCCCTCGATGTAGATGGTCGAACCCTTGCGCAGATAGCTCTCGGCCACCTTGACCAGGGCTTCGTTGAAGATGACCACCTGGTGCCATTCGGTCCGCTCCTTGCGCTCGCCGCTGGCGCGGTCGCGCCAGGTTTCGGACGTGGCGATGCGCAGATTGGCCACCCGGTCGCCGGAATTCAGGGTGCGGATTTCAGGGTCGCGGCCGAGATTGCCGACCAGGATCACTTTGTTGACGCTGCCGGCCATCGCCGTCCTCGCTGACTGTTTGTTCTATTTACGTTCGCAGCTTTCCGCCGCGGGAGTCAATGCGGCCGGTTTGAAGCCACCGCTGACCTTGAATGCCCTGGCCTTAGCTTGGCGGCGTACCCGGTGGAACCAGGTGGCCGTCGCCGGAGCGGATCAGGAATGGGAAGGGCGCCGCGTTGATGTCGCTCGATGTGAACACGCCGCGTGGGTCCACGAACAGGAACTGGCCCTGGTAGGCGCCGTCCACCTCGTTGAACGAGCCGCCAAGGGTAAGGAACTTCAGCCGCATGCCTTCCAGCGCGGCGGCGCAGTGCTCGAGGTCCGGTTCGTTCTTGGAAACCTGGAAGAATTTCGGCTTGCCGCCCTTCTGGGCCACCATGTGCCAGCAGACGCCCTTGTCGGCTGGCGCGTCCACGGTAGGGGCGCAACCAGCCATCGCCACCCCGACGCCGAGGACAGCCAGCCATGCGCCGCGCCCCGCGAGGCGCTTCGGTGAGCTCGATTTCATGGCGTGTGTGTACATGGCCCCCCGACCAAGTGCGAGCGCATCAGAGCGGTGGGATGGAGCAGTCGGCCGGATACTGCGGCGCGAGCGGGGTGAAGTCGCGGTTGTTGCGCGACACGTCGATCCGCCCCGGCGTGGCGCGAAGCGTAAGCGCGCCCCAGTGGCCGTACACCACCTGCCCCGGAGCAGGGCAGCGGCCGTCGAACAGGCTATGGACACAGGCGTCCAACCCAACCCCTTGCCCGACGTTGCGCCAGCCCCCTGGAGCAAAGGCCTTGCAGTCGTTTGGAGGCATATTGGCGAAGGCGTGTGCGTCTCCGTCGTCGGAGTCCGCGTCCGCCGTATCCGCCTTGTCGTCGTCCTGGGCCTCGCCGGTCGCATTGGCCAACGGCTGGAGATGGGTTCCGCCGCCGCCCGCGGCGATCGCGCCGCTTTGATCCAGGCCGACGTCCAATGCGCCCGGAGCGACGCCGTTCTTCTGGGCGCAGTCGGTCGCGGTCGTCATGCCCACGAACTGTCCCTTGACGAAGCAGCGGACCGAGGTGTCCGCCTCCACCTTCGGGGCCTTGCCCATCTCGACCTTCAGCTCGCTGGACGAGGAGGGCGCCACGTCTCCAGAGTCGCTTCCCCGATGGCGCAGCAGCCCGAAAGCGGCTCCGAGCGCGATCAATATGACCACGACCGCGATCAGCGCCGCCAGGGCGCGACGATCCTGCAGGAACTTCATTCCGCTTGGCTAGTGCCTGACAGTCGAAAGTGGAAGCCGGTTTCGGCGATCGGCCTGTGCGAAAGGCGTTTCCGCCGGAAGCGCCGCGCCGGCGGGCCAGGCCGCCGCGTCTTGCTCAGCCCTCCAGAATGCTGAGCGCCGCCGAGCTGGATCCGCTGCTGGACGATCCGGACGTCAGCCGTTGCAGCGCCAAGTTATAGTTGGCGATCTGAGCGGTGATATAGGCCGGCACAGTCCCCGAACCCGATCCGGCTCTGGTGGTGCTGGTCTTGGGAGTCGTCAGATCCGTGTAAATCTGCTTGACCTCGGCGATCGCGACATTGAGCGCGTTCTGGGTCGTGGTGACGTCTGAGGACGAGTCCAGCGACAAATCCGCGGGCACGGTGATCTGGTACTGTGTCTTGACGTTACTGGCCGGAGTCTGACCGTTGGACGTCTTGTTCGTGGTGGCGGACGATGTGGTCGTGTTCGCCGTCGTGGTCAGCAGGCCTTCCTGCAGGCCGAGGGCGGATAGCGCGTCCCCCCCGGAAGGGCCGGCTTCCAGGCGGATCTTGGCGCTGGAATTGCCGGGCGTGATCTTGATCTCTTGCTGGTTATTGATGGTCACGGTGGTGACGGTGGCCTGGAAACCCGACGCCTGCTCGATCTTCTGGGCCAGGGTCTCGTAGGTGTCGTCCGCTGCGATGGTGACCGCCACGGGGGAGCCCGATCCGTTCTGGACGTAGAACTTGTCTCCCGGAAGGACGGAACTGTTGGAGACCACCAGCTGGGAGGGCTGCTGCTGTTGCAGCAAGGGGCCCTGCGGCAGGCCGAACAGGTCCAGCACCGAGCTTCCATTGGAGCCCACGGCTATGGAGGCCGGCTCGGACGAGCCGTTGTTGCCGGTGAAGGTCGTCGACCAGGAAACCTGCCCATTGGTGGGGCTGAGGGCCGCGGCGTAGCCGGTGGAGCCGGTGGTGGGCGTCGCCCCGGCAAGTTGGCCGGTTATGTAGACCTGGCCGCCTGAGATCGTCAGCGCCGAGGCCGTGGTGGGCGCCCCGCCGTTGTAGTAGGCGACCGATTCACTCCCGGTCGGATCGAGGTTGGCGTTCAGGTCGGCGACGAAGGCGTCGCCGTTCCCCGAATAGGCCGAAGTGATGGTCCCCGCGTTCAGGGCGGCGTTGTGGGTGGAGCCGGCCACGACGATCGAGCCGTCCGCGGCGATCGCCAGGCCGGCGACATCGCCGCCGTCGACGTTGCCGAGATCCTGCTGTGCGGCCAGGGTCGGCGCGTTCGTGCCCTGCAGGGCGTATTGCTGCACCACGGCGTCGCCGTTCAGGACGCTGGAGACGTAGACGGACGATCCTTCCACGGCGATGCCGGTGGCCCGGTTGATGCCGGTGGTCCCGAACTGGGTGGTGAAGGTCGAGGCCGCGGTCCAGGTCGTTTCCTGGGTGATCTGGTTGGTGGTCGAGGTGGCGCTGAAGCCCTGGATGTAGGCGTCCTGGGTTCCCTCTTCGTTTCCGCCCGGCAGCGAGCCCTGGGTGGAGCCCGCCACATAGACGCTGTTGTTGGCCCCGAACGCCACCGCGTTGACCTGGTTGTCAGCGCCGGCGTCCTGGGTCTGGCTCCACAGTTGGTCGCCGCTGGAATCGAATACGGTGACGAAGCTTTGCTGCGTGGTGGACCCGTTCTGGCTGGTGTCGGTGGGGTCTAGTGTGCCGCCGGTGATCGAACCGGCGATCGCCACCTGCGATCCATCGGCCGACACCGTAAGGGCGGTGGCGTCGGCGGTGGCGGCCGCGCCCAGCGTGCGAGTGTAGACCAGGTTCCCGGCGCTGTCGTACTTGAGCAGGGTCGCGTCCTGCTGGCCCTGGATCGGCTGGCCGTTGATCGGACCGGTGACATTGGCCAGCACATAGAGCGAGCCGTCGGGTGCGGTGGCCGTCGCCGTCACCGTCGAACCGGTTGGCAGATCGTCGGTGAAGCCGCGTGTGGTCGACCCGTCGCCGTCGGTGGAGGGGTCCAGCTTGACGACCTGGGATGTGGTGGTCGGCGCGGCGGTGCTCGTGCCGCTTGTGCTGCCTGCGACGGCGGTTGAGGTGGTCGTCGTGGAGGTGGTGCTGGACGAAGACGTCGCGCTCGGATCAGTGGAGGTCTGGGCGATATAGACGGCGGGCGACGAGGACGGGGCGGAGAAGCTTAGCTGCTCGTTTGGGGTTCCGTCGACCTGCAGTGCGAACTGATCGGGCGTGCCCGGGGTGGTGATGGTGACGCCGTTGGTCGTGGAGCTTGTCGGCGACGTCCCGGGTATCAGTTCGTCGCTGAACCGGGTCTTCAGTCCGGCCGCGGAAAGCTGGCTGTTCAGGTAGGTGACCACATTGGCCAGGGTGCGCGGCGTGCTGCCCATCTGCGAGAGATCGAAGTTCACCGTGGTGGACTGGTTCTGCAGGGTGGTTGCGGTCATGGAGAAGCTCACGTCGCCCTGGAAGGCCGCAACCACATTGTCCGCCGATCCACTGACCAGCGGCTGGGTGGTGTAGGTGTCGCTTTCCTGCTGGGCTCCGGTGGTGGACTCTTCCTGGGTCTCGATCGTGCCGTTGGAAACCTGGAATTCCTTGAATGGCCCGCTGGTGATGAAATTGCGGACCTGGGCGAGGCCGGCGGTGAACGCGGCTTCGTACTGCGAGAGCTGGCTTGAGTTCACATTCGATGCGCCCGCCGCCGTGGCCAGGGTCTGCAGGCTCGTCAGCCCCGAATAGAGGGCGAACAGGTTCTGGTAGTCGCTGTTGGCCGCCGCGTTCGAGGTCGTGGTCGACAGCTTGGTGTTGGTGGGATTGACGATCGATTGGCCGTCCAGCAGCGAGGCGACCAGCGATGTGGTGTTCGGGACGGTGCTGGTGGTCGAGGCGCCCTTGGTGCTCGTGGTGACGTTCCATGGCGCGGTCGGCGCGCTGGAGGCCAGGGTGGCCGCCGCCGAGGTGCTCGAGTTGATTCCGGTCTGGCCGGTGCGCGCCTGGAGATAGGCGAGCAGGACGTCGCTACTGATGCCGATCGTCATGACGCCCAGGCGGCCCTGCTGAGGCGCGCCCACAGGCGCCCGCGATATCTTCCACGTGAAACCCTGCTCAGGTCTTAAGGCCGGGTGGAATTTCGCGAGGCTGGCGAAGAGGCGTTCAGGGTTTCAGGCGGCGATCAGGCCGGACGCGATCAAATCGCGCCGCACTTTTTCCCGCCGCGTCGCCCATTCCTCGGACAGGATCGCCAGCAGCACCACATCGCGGAATTCGCCGTGTTTGAAGGCGTGGCGGCGCAGATAACCTTCGCGCCGGAAACCGGCGGCCTCCTGGGCCTTCAACGCGGTCTCGTGACCCGCAGGGACTTCCGACCAAACCTTGTGAAGATCGAAATCCGAGAACGCCCGGTCCAGGCCGAGAGCCTGCGCCGCACGTCCTGCGCCTCGACCGCGCGCGTCCGCCTCACCGATGAACCAGCCCCATTGGGCCCGCCGCTGGGACCGGGAAATGCCGTAGAGGTGCAGAAAGCCGCAAGGCGCGCCGTTCAGGGTGATGATCCAGCCTCGCCGGGCGGGGTCGGCGCGATGGGCGTCGAACCATTTCTGGTGGGCGGCGAACTGCTCGGGCGGCAGCTCGTACATCCAGCGATCCACTTCGGGTTCGCGACGCCAGCGGAATAGATCGTGGACGTCTTCGTCCCGAAAGTCGCGGAGCTCGATCATGGCCGCACCTCTCGCGGAAAATGGCGACAAAGCCTTAACGGTGGCGGGGTCAAACTATGCTTAACGCCGCTTTGCGCTAAGGTCCTGCGTGACATCCTCCGAGCTCAGCTCCCATCCCTCGCCCCAGCCGGGATTCGCCATCGCCAGGCGGCCGGTGGGGCCGGGCCGCCCTCCCTTTGTCATCGCCGAACTGTCGGGCAACCACAATGGTGAGATCGATCGCGCCCTCCGGCTGATCGACGCTGCGGCCGAGGCCGGCGCGGATGCGGTGAAGCTGCAGACCTATACGCCCGACACCATCACCCTCGACCACGACGGACCCGGCTTCCGGCTGGACAGCGGTTTGTGGAAGGGACGCACCCTTTATGACCTCTACACCGAGGCCCACACCCCCTACGCTTGGCACGAGGTCCTGTTCGCGCATGCGCGTGCGCGTGAACTTATCATCTTCTCCTCGGTGTTCGACGAGACGGCGGTTGAGCTGCTCGAGGGATTGGACGCGCCCGCCTACAAGATCGCGTCTTTCGAGGCGGTGGACCTGCCGCTGATCGCCCGGGCGGCGCGGACCGGCAAGCCGCTGATCATCTCCACGGGCATGACCACCCCGGCCGAGATCGCCGCGGCGATGGCGACGGCGCGGGTCCACGGCGCCGGCGAGGTGGCCCTGCTCCATTGCGTGAGCGCCTATCCGGCCCGTTTCGCCGACGCCAACCTGCCCATGATCCCCCGCCTGGCCGCGGATTACGGTTGCGTCGCAGGCCTCTCCGATCACACGCCCGGGACAGCGGCGGCAGTGGCGGCGGTGGCCCTGGGAGCGGCGGTGATTGAAAAGCACGTGACGCTGGCCCGCGCCGACGGCGGCCCGGATGCGTCCTTTTCCCTGGAGCCGGACGAACTGGCGCGGCTGACCGCCGACTGTCGGCATGCCTGGGAAGCCCTGGGCGAAGCCGCATACGTCCGCGGGGCGGAAGAAGGCGCCAACCGTACATTCCGCCGCTCCCTCTACGTCGTGCGGGATGTCGAGGCGGGAACCTTGTTGACCACCGCCGACGTCCGCTCGATCCGCCCGGGTTTCGGCCTTGAGCCGGAGCGACTCGGGGAGGTGCTGGGTCGCCCCGCCGCCCGATTGCTCAGGCGTGGAGAGCCCCTGGCCTGGGACATGATCGGCGGCGGGTGAACCCGGCAGGATTTGACGCCTGTCCGGACTTGGGCGGCAGAAACCGCCGCCTACCGGAGGCAAAGCTTAACGGACGCTGATCCGACTCCTTACGCCATAAGGGATCAGGGTTAACGCAAGCTGGCGCGGCGGTTGCTCCAGCAACCATGATGAGCCTCGCCGCCAACATCGCGCTCCAGCGCTCCGCCGCCGCCCACGCTGCGACCCAGCAGCGGTCGACGACCGCATCCGCCGCGGGGTCGGGGGATGATTTCGATGGTCTGATACAAGACCAGGACGACGGGCTGGCGGGGATGTTCCCGGGACTTGTCGCCTCTCCGACCCCGAAGGCCGATGGCGCGGCGAACGATGGGACGATCAAGTCGGGTTCCGGTGATCGTGGCCGCAAGGACGCCTTAACCTCGACCACCACCGCCCCGTCCGGGGCGGTTTCGGGCAATCCCGGCTTGGGCGCCGCCGCCGCGACCGTTGTCCCAACGGTAGCTCTATCTCCCACTGCTGCGCTCGCGGTTCCCACGTCCGCGGTTCCGACGCCCGTGGCGACCGCCGGCCTTCCCACCGGAGCGGCGTCGTCGGGGTTTGTCATCCCGCAGACTGGGACCGGGCCGCAGCCGAGCGCATCAGCGCTTTCTGCCCTGCCCTCGCCAACAGGGGCGCCCGCCCAGGTTCCTCTGGCTTCGCAAGCGGCTTCCGCCCTGGCGGCCACGGCGGCTGGCGATCCGGCCGCGACGGCCCTGACGACAACTCCGGCTGGGGCTGCTTCGACGAACCGGCCTGCGGCGGGCGGGCAGGGACCGGCGACCCAGGTTGCGTCAGCGCCGACCGGGTCGGGCGCTTCCACAGCCACAATTCCATCCACAAG
>JBARAK010000019.1:0-6944 GCA_049791955.1 Caulobacteraceae bacterium | reverse complement strand
CCACCGAGCAGGTCAGGCCGGCGGCGGAAACCTCGGCGGTCGCCTTGGCGAACAGTTCCTCCTTCGTCTCCCGCGCCGCGGCGGGGAACGCCAGGCTGAACGAGAAACAGGCGAACAGCGCGGAAGCCAATCCGCTGAACCGGTCAAACCGCACCACAAATCCCCCCGGCCGCGAATGGCGGCCAGGCTCCGGCATCGCACGCGCAGGGCAAGGTTTTACGGCGGGTTTGTTTCCGCCCGGCGACCTCGCCCCCCGATCTGTCATGGTCCCGAAAGACAAGTCGCGCGCATCGCCTGTCCCCAGGGGTTGCCAGCCCCCGGGGATTGCCGATATCGCCCCGTTCGCCGCACCGCGCCGGCCAGTGAGAGTATCCGCATGACCCGTATGGTCCGCCTCCACCGCATCGGCGGTCCCGAAGTCCTCCAGTTCGACGAGGTGGACCTGGGCGCGCCGGGCGCGGGGGAAGTCCGCATCCGGGTCCGCGCGCTGGGCCTCAACCGGGCCGAGTCCATGTTCCGGCGCGGCGTCTACCCCGAGGTCCCGGTCCTGCCCGCCAAGCTGGGCTATGAGGCTGCCGGCGAGGTCGAGGCGGTCGGCGAAGGCGTGACCGGCCTTGCGCCCGGCGACGTGGTCAGCACCATCCCCGCCTTCTCCCTGAACCAGCACGGCGTCTACGGCGAGGCCGCCATCGCGCCGGCCACAGCGGTGGTCAAGCACCCGCAGACCCTGTCCCTGGCCGAGGCGGCCTCGATCTGGATGCAGTACCTGACCGCCTACGGCGGCCTGGTCGAGTACGGCCGTCTTTCGGCCGGACAGACGGTGGTCATCACCGCCGCGTCGAGCAGCGTCGGGCTCGGCGCCATCCAGATCGCCAGGAGCCTGGGCGCCATTCCGATCGCGGCCACGCGAACGGCCGCCAAGCGGGCCGCCCTGCTGGCGGCGGGCGCGGCCCATGTCATCGTGACCGACGAGCAGGATCTCGCCACCGAGGTCAGGGGCCTGACCGGCGGCGAAGGCGCGCGCCTCGCCTTCGATCCGATCGGCGGTCCCGGCGTGGAGGCCCTGGTCGACGCGCTCGGGGAAGACGGCGTGCTGGTCCCCTACGGGATCATGACCGCCGAGCCGACGCCCTACCCGCTCGAAAAGGCCCTGGCCCGCAACCTGACCATCCACGCCTTCACCCTGCCGTTCCTGACCCGCGACCCCGCGCGGTTCGAGCTCGGCAAGCAGTTCGTGCTCAAGGGGGTCGAGGCCGGCCTCAGGCCGATCATCGACCGGACCTTCGCGTTCGAGGATATCGCGGAGGCCCACCGCTACATGGAATCCAACCAGCAGGTCGGCAAGATCGTGGTCACCGTCTGAGCAAGGTCGCGGCGGATCGATCGCCGACGACGACATCTTCGTACAATCATCGTCCCCGCCGCCGCGCGCTATATCCGTCCCAGGTCGACTCGTCGCTCACTTGCCAAGGCCACGGTCGCGGGCCGCGCCCCGCGGTAAGGATGGATGCAATGGATCGCGCTCATCAGCCCGGCCAGGCCGAGTTCCGTTCGGTGCTGCCGGAGGACATCGACTGGAAGCCGTTCCCCGCCTTCCCGCCCTCGGCGCGCCTGGCCATCATGGTCGGCGACCCCGCCAAGCCCGGCCCCTACGTCATCAGGGTCAAGGCGCCGGGCGGGCTGAAGCTGATGCCGCACCGCCACCCCGAGGACCGCGTCTATACGGTCATGTCCGGGGTCTTCTACATCGGCCGCGGAGACGTGTTCGACCCCGACAAGCTGCAGGCCTTCCCGCCCGGCGCGGTCGTGGTCCTGCCTGGCGACACCGCGCACTTCCACTGGGCGAAGTCGGGCGAATACGTCACCCAGGTGAGCGGGATCGGACCGCTCGGCCTGGAATACGAGGACGCCGCCGACGACCCCCGCCACACCCACCCTGCCTAGGCCGCTACCCTAGGCCGCTACGTGGCCCCTGCGGGGAAAGCCGAGCAGCGAGGTGGTCCCGATCTCCGCCGCCGCCCGCATCACGTCCATCTTGAGCAGGTAGAGCGAGACCGCGAGGAACAGGAAGTCCTTCCACAGGAACCCGAGCGGCAGGGTCATGATCGGGAACCCTCCCGCCTCCTTGGCCCAGGCGTCGGGCAGGAAGAAGATGATGCCCACCGTGCCGAGGAAGGTGACGGTCGAGCCCAGCGCCCCCAGGATGCCGATCCGCTTGCTCCAGTAGCCGAGCAGGATCAGGGTCCCGAAGGTCAGCTCGCTGGTCCCCAGGAAGAACCCGGCGCCGCGGACGCCGAACGCGGGTTCGATCCAGAACACGATCGGGCTGTGGCTGATCAGCGGCACCAGCATCTGCGACGTGAAGGCGTTCCACTTCTGGATACCGAAGGAATAGAACGTCAGGACCATCACGCCCCGAAGCAGCTTGTACTCCAGGTCGCCCTGGAACAGGCGGAACCGGGAGATTTTCAAGAGCAGGGAATCGATCATCGCTTCCTCCCGTGGATCGCTTATTTTACCTTGGATATAGTTCAGGGGAAAATGGCGCCACCTACCCACCTGGGTAGGTGAGCAAGGGGCGCGGCATGAAGGCGACATTCCCCGCCCTGCTTGCGGCGCTGGCCCTGGCGACCGGAGCGAAGGCCGCGCCCCATCCCCCTCCATCCGAATAACGCTTGAACCGCCACCACGCCTTTCCCGTTAAAAGGCCATCATCCCGCCTCCGTCCTCCCGCTTGAGAGAGCGGCGGAGGCGCAGCCGAACCCGCCGCCCGCCGTTTGGAGATCATCCGTGAACGCATCGACCGCAGGCGCTGCAAGGATCAGGAACCGGGGCCTGCTCATCGCGGGCGGTCTCGCGTCGGTCTGGCTGTTGGCCGGTCCCGCCATCGCCGCCACGGCCACCGACGAGGCCACCGCACCGGACCGGTTCGAGAAGGTCAACCGGGTGGTGTTCTACGCCAACGGCGCGCTCGATTTCATCGTGATCCGGCCGGCGGCCATGACCTACAAGCGCCTGGCGCCCAGGCCGATCCGCACCGGCCTGCGCAACGCCTTCTCCAACATGGGCGAACCCACCATCGCGCTCAACGACGCGCTCCAGGGGCATGGCAAGAAGGCGGTCAGGACCGTCGGCCGCTTCGCCGTGAACTCGACGGCCGGGGTCGCGGGGCTGTTCGACGTCGCCCACGGCGTCGGGCTCGACCACCATGACAACGACTTCGGCATCACCCTGGCGCGCCACGGCGTGGTGTCGGGACCCTATCTGTTCCTGCCGGTGCTGGGGCCGGCCACGGTGCGCGACGCCGCCGGCTACGCCATCAACATCGCCATCGACCCGTTCACCTACCTGCGCTTCCAGCAGTCCACGGCCGTCACCGTGGCGCGGCAGGTGGAGACGGCGCTGAACGAGCGCGCGGAGGAGGACCCGGACATCAAGGCGCTCACGGCCTCGGCGACCGACATCTACGCGTCGATCCGATCCGGCTACCTGCAGGCCCGCGAAGCCCAGATCACCGGGGGCCAGATCGACGCCAACCACCTGCCCGACATGGACGATCCGGCGCCCGGCCCCAAGCCCGCGCTGTGACCGAGGGATTGAGCGCCTTCGCGCGCCGCGCTCGCTTCCAGGCACGCAAGCTTGGAAAAGCGGAAAGGGCGAGTTTTCGACTGAGCGCCGGGGACTGTTCACAGACCCATTGCCGAGTTGGCTAGGCAGCGGCACAGTCGACCTATGAAGCTGCTGACCGGCCTGATCCTAACCACCGCCCTAAGCGTCGCATCTCAGGCATTTGGACAGCAGGTCGATCACGCGGCCAATTCTGACCTTCGTGGAACCGCCGGCGTTTGCCTCCGGTGGGACGGCTCGCACCATGTGGCGGATGCCGTTGTTGTCGTGAGCTCCGAGAATCCGACGCTTGATCGAGCGCTTCCCGGGACCATTCGGAACATGGCCTGGCAAGAACCCGACGGGCCTTATGACGGCCAATGGGTCGGCATCACCATGGCGGTAGCCGGTGCTCCTGCGAACATGCCCCCTCCGAGCTGCAAGGCGCTTCCTGTTCCCAAGGGAGCCGCCAAGCTGCAGCCGCCCAACGGGAACCGATAGGCCCGACCCTACCGTTGGTTTCACTCAGGTTTCTAAAAATGCCCGGACGCGAAGCTCTGGCTTTTAGTTGATTTTCCCATATTGCTGGTTGATCGGGATTGGGGGCCGAGCCAGGATGCTGTGGATTACGTCGATAGTATTCTCAATCATCTGCATCGTGCTGGGCGTGATCAGCTTGAAGCGACGACGGCGGGTTTGGGGGGCTTTGTTGATCACCCTGGGACTCTTCGTCTTTCTCGCCCCGCTTGCGACGATGCAGATAAGAGTCGAACTCCCACCAACGGCACGGCATTGATTGCCAGTAGGACCGAAGTCCGGCGAGCGGCCCTGAACTAGCGCCCGAAAACGCCCGCCCTCCTCAGATCTTCGGAATGTCAGCTTCCAAGCCAAGCAATCGCTTGACGCTTAATGGTGAGTTTCCGGCGCTAAAGCTCGGGACCGCCTTGACCCGTTGCGGCCTCGCGAGAAAGGGGGTCCTATAGCTTCCCCCTGAGCCGCCACCAACGATGCTGACCATTTTAGCAACCATTCTCGCCTTGACGGCCGGCGCCGCAACGCCAAGTGTTCGGAACTTGGTGCTGTCTCAGCCCAGCGCCTGGAACGGCGTCTTTCAAACGGATGGTGGCAGGAGCGAACCAGCAAAGTTGTGCTCATCGCCATCCCTTTTCAAATACCTCGTACCTGCTTCGGCCAAACCCCTCTCGGTTGGTCACTGTTTGTACTCGGCTACTGCAACCCGGAGCGCAAATACCCTGACGAGGAGATGCGTGGAGCATCGTGGTGACGCCACGATCGAAAGCAAAACACTTGAGTCAATTTCGAGTGACGGTCGTCAATTATCTCAAAGCATTGATTTAGATATATCTCGTTCCGGGCGGGGCGAGCGCCACCGGATGCAGTTTAATTTGATCTATGCAGGCGCCTGCCCCGTCGCCCTCCCTGACGGGGCGGAATTGATCCGCCTCCGCTAGGCGCCATAAAACGGCCAGGCGCTGGCTACCCCAGCTCCTCACCGATACTTCTCCGGCAAGCACAGGACCTGAACCGGCATGCTCGCCATCCGCAGCTACGCCCCTCACGACGCTGACGCCACGATCGACATCTTCCTCCGGGCGATCCGCGAAGTGGCGTCAAAGGACTACACCCCCGCTCAAGTCGCGGCATGGGCGCAGGTCGAGGATCGCGACGCCTGGGCCAGAAAAAGGGCAAGCCGGCCGACATGGATCGCGACCTTTGATGACGCCCCTGTCGGCTTCTCCGACCTGGAGGCCGATGGCCACCTCGACATGATGTTCGTCCATCCCCAGTTCCAGGGACGGGGGGTGGCGAGTTTGCTCCTGGCCACCGTGGAACAGGCGGCGAGGGCCCAAGCGACCCCGCTCATAACGACCGAAGCCAGCCTGACCGCCCGGCCCTTTTTCCTCAGCCGCGGCTTCGGGGTCGTGACCGCCCAGGAGGTCTGGAGGCGGGGCGAGGCGTTCAGGAACTTCCGGATGGAGAAGCGCCTGACCGGGGCGGGGTGACCACCGCTCTATTCGAGGGGCGGCTCCCAGAGTTCGATCGGGTTTCCCTCCGGGCCGTAGATGCGGGCGAAGCGGCCGGTCTCGGGGCTATCCCAGGCGGCGTCCGTCTGGATGGCTATGCCGGCCTGCCGCAACTTGGACAGGGTCTCGTCCAGGTCATCTACGCGGAAGTTGATCATCCCCGGCTTATTGTCCGGCCAATGATCAGTCGTCGCAGCGAAAGGCATGAAGACCGTGGGTCCGGCGGCCTGCTGCCAAGGTTCATAGCCCTGCATGTTCACGCCGAGGTGGTTCTTGTACCACTGTAAGAGCGCGTTCGGGGTCCGCCGAGCGGAAGAACACGCCACCAATGCCTGTTACAGCCATGACCCCTCCGTGAAGTTGTCTCAGCCTACTACATGAGGGGGGAAAGCCAAGGACCGCTCTCTATCCATCCCAGATCTTCGGAACGTTCGCTTCCGATCCGAGCAGTCGACTGAAGCTGAAGGCGAGTTCCGGCGCCAAACGCTCACGACCCATAGCCGCCATTGGGCGAGCGGCGTAGGTTGAGCAAATGACGCCCCTGAGCATCCGCGCCGCGACAGTAGATGATGCATCCGATATAGCCCGGGTGCATGTCGCATCTTGGCGGGAAACCTATGCGGGGCTGCTGCCCGAACATATGCTCGCCGCGTTGGACGTGGACGCGCGCCGCCAAATGTGGGCTTCCGTACTGTCCGATCCCGACATGCAAGCGGCGACCAGGGTTCTCGTTCTTGAGACCGGGGGCAAGGTCGTTGGCTTTGGCGCTTGCGGAAATCAACGCTCACCGCAGCTCAAGATCTCCGGCTTTGATGGTGAGATTGGAGCTATCTACATCCTCAACGAAGCGCGCGGCCTGGGCGCGGGGCGGAAGCTTATGAGCAGCCTCGCGGAAATCCTTGCAGCCGTTGGGAGAGGAGGAGTCAGCCTCTGGGTCTTGGTCGAAAACCAGGCTGCACGCCGATTCTATGAGCGGCTTGGAGGTAAACTGCTGGGTGAACGCTTTGAGCGCCTTCCGGAGGCTGTCCTTACTGAAGTCGCCTATGGATGGCCTGATCTGAAAACGCTCATAGGCTGAGGGCAGATCCTCAATACTGAATGACGAGTTCCAGCGCTGACGCTCGGTCGGAGCCGCTCCCCCTTGCGGCGATTCAGCAAAATCACCCGTCCCGGACTCAGGGCGCGAAGCGGCCGGAGATCCGGGACCCAGGCGCGCTGACCTTACCGCTGCGGGCTAAAGTCACCGTTTGGGGTCGATTGCAGCGTCAAGGTCGGCGCGGCTGGGTCCCGGAT
>JBARAK010000018.1:0-5925 GCA_049791955.1 Caulobacteraceae bacterium | reverse complement strand
GACCGAGGCGGGCGCCGGCGCCTGTGATGCGCGCGGGGTCGGGCGGCTCTACGCCTTCGACGATCCGGCCGGCAATCCGGTGGAGCTATGCCTGGGCCACCGTGACGAGGCCGCGCCGCAATTCCCGCGACCGCTCGGCGGCTTCAAGACCGGGGACTGCGGGCTTGGCCACATGGTCTACGCCGCCCACCAGATCGCGCCGCTGGTGGAATTCTACACCTCCGTCCTCGGCTTCCGGATCAGCGACAGCGCGGAAGAGCCCTTCACCGCCGCCTTCCTGCACGTGAACCCGCGCCACCACAGCCTCGCCTTCGTCGAGGCCGGCCGCACCGGGGTGCACCACGTGATGGTGGAGCTCTACGCCTTCGACGACGTGGGCCAGGCCTACGACCGCGCCGAGCTGGAAGAGGGGCGGGTGGCGGTCACCCTGGGCCGGCACACCAACGACTTCATGACCTCGTTCTACGCCGCCACCCCCTCGGGCTTCATGATCGAGTACGGCTGGGGCGGGCGAATGATCGATCCGGACCACTGGCGGGCCGAGGTGCTGCACGACGGCCCCAGCCTGTGGGGCCACGAGCGCAAGTGGCTGCAGGGCCCCAAGCGCCAGCTGGCTCGCGACATGCGCCTGCGGGCGGCGGAGGCAGGGCGCAAGGCGCCGATGCAGGTCTCCGAAGGTTTCTTCGATATCGCCGAGCGGGCCGCCGCGCCCGTCCGGTCCAAAGCGTAGGATAGCGACCATGGGCGAGTTCATCGATCTGGTGCGCGACGGGGGCAGCGCCATGCGCGCCTACAAGGCCCTGCCGGCCTCCGGTCGCGGCCCGGTGGTGGTCGTGCTGCAGGAGATCTTCGGCGTGAACGCCGCCATGCGCTCGGTCGCCGACGACCTGGCGGCGAACGGCTTCGTGGCCCTGGTCCCCGACATGTTCTGGCGCATCGAGCCGGGCATCGAACTCGACTACGGCGACGAGGGTCTGCAGAAGGCGCGCGCGGCCTGGCAGGCCTTCGACCTGGAAGCGGGCGTGGCCGACGCCGCCGCCGCGATTGCGGCTGGCCGCAAGCTGGCGGAAGGTACGGGCAAGGTGGCGGTGCTGGGCTTCTGCCTGGGCGGCCAGGTGGCGGTGAAGGCCGCGGCCCGGGAGCCGGCCGACGCGGTGGTGTCCTTCTACGGCGTGCGGCTGCACGAGAGTCTGGACGAGATCGCCGGCCTGGCCTGCCCGACCCTGTTCCACTTCGGCGACGCCGATGGCCACATCCCTGCCGAGACCCGCGCGGCGATCGGCGGCGTGGCGTCGGGCAAGCCCGGCATGGAGATGTGTGTCTACGCCGACGCCGGGCACGGTTTCTTCAACGCCTTCCGTGCGTCCGGCTTCGACGCCAAGGCGCACGAGCAGTCCCGCGCGCGGTCCCTCGACATGCTGAGCAAGGCGCTCGGCGTCGAGACCGCCGCGGCGTCCTGAACCACCTCATACGTCCGCTCGAAGACCGGGCAGGACCTCAAGGATATTCGAGGGAAGAATGGCCAGGTCGGAACCGATGGAAATCGTCGACATCATAGAGTCGCGAAAGGTCACGCCGTCGCTGGTGCTGCTCGTCGCGCTCTGCTTCGTCGTCGTCTGCTTCGACGGGTTCAACGCCCAGGTGATGGGATACGTCATCCCGTCGCTGGCCAAGGCCTGGCATATGAAGCCCAAGGCCATCCCCCACGTCATGGGGCCGATCACCAGCGCGGGCCTGTTCGGCCTGATGATCGGCGCCCTGCTGCTGGGCACGCTCGGCGACCGGGTCGGCCGCAAGAGCATCGTGCTGGTCTCCACCCTGCTGTTCGGGGTGTTCTCGCTGGCGACCAGCTTCGCCACGTCGCCCGGCGAGATGACGGTGCTCCGCTTCCTGACCGGCCTGGGCCTCGGCGGCGCCATGCCCAGCGTGATCGCCCTGGTGTCGGAGTTCGTCTCCAAGCGCATCCGCGCCACGGTGGTGACCATGGTGGTGACCGGCTTCGCGGTCGGACCCGCCGTCGGCGGCCTCTTGGCCGGCCCGCTGATGCACAGCTACGGCTGGTCGGTGATGTTCCTGGTCGGCGGGGTGGTCCCGCTGCTGGTGGCGCCGCTGCTCTGGCTGGTCCTGCCGGAGTCGAGCCGTTTCCTCAGCCGCAGCAACGCGCCGGCGGCCAAGATCGTGGCCAACCTGCGCCGGGTCTATCCCGAGCTGAAATTCCCCGACGACGTGCAGTTCGACCACGCCGACGGCCGCCTGCCCAAGGCGGCGGTGCGCGACATCTTCGCGGACGGGCGCGCGCCCGGCACCCTGCTGATGTGGTTCGCGATCTTCCTGAACCTGGTCGGGCTGAACCTGCAGACCAGCTGGCTGCCGACCATCATCACCGGCCTGGGCTTCCCCTACAGCGTGGCGATCACCACCCTGGTGATGTTCCACACCGGCGGCGCGCTCGGCGGCTTCGTCCTCAGCCGGTTCCTGGACCAGTTCGACCACTTCCGGGTGGTGGCGGTGACCTTCATCCTGGCCGGGCTGATGATCGTGCTGATCGGCTTCGCGCCCCATTCGATCCTGATGCTGCGCCTGGCCATCTTCGGCGCCGGCCTGTTCGTGGTCGGCGGCCAGTCGGCGCTGAACGCACTGACCGGCCTGTTCTATCCGAGCCACATCCGCTCGACCGGTTCGGGCTGGGCGCTGGGCGTCGGACGGCTGGGGGCCGCGGTCGGACCCATGGTCGGCTCCAGCCTGCTGGCCATGAACCTGGGCTTCAAGAACCTGTTCTACGTCGAGGCCGCCCCCTTCATCCTGGCGGCCGTGGCGGTCGGATTGATCGGAATGGTCCGCAGCGGCCGGCGGGCCGCGGCTGTTCCCGCCGTCGCGACCCCCGCGCGCGCCTCGACCCTGAAAGGCTAAGTCGGCATCGTCATGAGTGAAGTCTTAGAGTTCATCCGCCAGGACGCCCTGTTCGATGTCGTGCTGAACGACTCGGCGGGCGGCAACCTGATCTCCAACGAGGACGGCGACCGTATCGCCGCCGCGCTGGCCGCCCTGGACGCCGAGGTCAAGCTGGTGCGCATCCGCACCGATGGCCAGGACTTCTGCCGGGGGCGGGTGTCGCTGGTGCCTAAGCCCGGGACCGCCGTGCTGAGCGGCCTGGAGCTGAAGCAGAAGGTCGCCGAGCCGGCCCTGCGGGTCTACGAGGCGCTGCGCAACGTCCCGGTCCCGGTGCTGAGCGTGGTGAGGGGCGCGGCGCTCGGCTACGGCTGCGGACTGGTCGCGGCCAGCGACATCACGCTGGCCTCCGACGCGGCGGAGTTCCAGGTCCCCGAACTGGAGCGTAATATCCCCCCGACCCTGGTGATGACCGCCCTGATGGGCCGCATCCCGCACAAGGCCATCGCCCACATGGTGCTGAGCCGCGACACCATCTCCGCCGCCCAGGCGCTGGAATGGGGTCTGGTCACCAAGGTGCTGGCCTCAGCCGAGCTGGACGCGGAGGTCGAGCGCCTGACCCGGACCATCCTGGCCTATGCGCCGGAGTCGGTGCGCGCGGTGAAGGAATACCTGCGCCATGCGCCCGGTCTGTCGGGGCAGGCCCAGGCCAGCCTGGCCGCCAACATCGCGGGCACGGCCCTGTCGTCCCGCTTCGTGCAGATGAGGCCCTGATGGCGGTCCGGGTCGAGATGACCGTCAACGGCTCGCCGGCCTCCGCCGAGGTGGAGCCGCGCACCCTGCTGGTCCATTACCTGCGCGAGCACCTGGGGATGACCGGCACCCACGTGGGCTGCGACACCACCCAGTGCGGGGCCTGCGTGGTCCATGCGGACGGGCGTTCGATCAAGAGCTGCACGGCGCTGGCGGTGCAGATGGCTGGGGCGCAGGTCGTTACCATCGAGGGCCTGGCCGCCACCCATCCGAACGCGGAAGGGCTGCACCCGCTGCAGGCGGCGTTCCGCGATTGCCACGGCCTGCAATGCGGCTTCTGCACGCCGGGCATGATCATGAGCACGGCGGCGCTGCTGAAGGACAACCCCGATCCCACCGACCACGAGATCCGCGACTGGCTGGAAGGCAACATCTGCCGCTGCACCGGCTATCACAACATCGTCCGGGCGGTGAAAGCCGCCGCGGCCGCCATGCGCGCGCCGCAGGACGAGGCCGCGGCCTGAGCCCATGCACGCGTTCGATTACGTAAAGCCGCAGACCGTCTGGGAAGCCGTCGACCTCCTGGACGACGATCCCGACGCCCGCCCCCTGGCCGGCGGCATGACCCTGATCCCGACGCTGAAGCAGCGCCTGGCCCAGCCCACCACCCTGGTCGACCTGGCCGGGCTGGAAGACCTGCAGATCATCACAGAGGCGCCGTCCTCGCTCACCATCGGGGCGATGAAGCGCCACGTGCAGGTGGCGCGCTCGCCGTCGGTCAACGCCGTGCTGCCGGTGATCGCCGGCCTGGCCGAGGGCATCGGCGACCCGCACGTGCGCAATCGCGGCACCATCGGAGGTTCGGTCTCCAACTCCGACCCGGCCGCCGACTACCCGGCCGCCGTGCTGGGCCTGGGTGCGACGGTGATAACCAACCGCCGCGAAATCCCCGGTGAGGCCTTCTTCACCGGCCTGTTCTCCACCGCCCTGGAGCAGGGCGAGATCGTCATGGCGATCCGCTTCCCGCTGCCCGAGCGCGCCGCCTACATCAAGTTCCCCAACCCGGCGTCGCGCTACGCCACCGTCGGGGTGTTCGTGGCGGTGGTGAAGGGGCAGGCGAGGATGGCGATCACCGGCGCGGGCCCCTGCGCCTTCCGCCTGCCGCAAATGGAAGAGGCGCTGAACCGTTCCTTTGCGGTCGAAGCGATCCGCGATATCGAAATCTCCCAGGACGGGCTGAACACCGACCCCCACGCCACCGCCGAATACCGCGCCCACCTGATCGGCGTCATGGCGCGCCGCGCGGTCGAGGCGGCTCTCCGCTGACGGAAAGGACAGGCACAGGCATGGCTCGCACCAACCGGCTCGTGGTCGGGATCTCCGGAGCGTCCGGTGTGCTCTACGGCGTCAAGGCGCTGGAACTGCTGCGCGAAGCCGGGGTCGAGACCCACCTGGTCATGACCCGCGCCGCCCAGGTCACCCTGGCGCACGAGACCGACATGAAGGTGGCCGAGGTCGAGCGTCTGGCCAGCGTGGTCTACCGCACCGACGACATCGGCGCGGCCATCTCCAGCGGCTCCTTCCACACCATGGGCATGCTGGTCGCGCCCTGTTCGATCCGCAGCCTGTCGGAGATCGCCACCGGGGTCACCTCGACCCTGCTGCCCCGCGCCGCCGACGTGGCGCTGAAGGAACGCCGCCGGGTGGTGCTGCTGGTGCGCGAGTCGCCCCTGCACGCCGGGCACCTGCGCAGCATGCTGACGGTGACCGAGATGGGCGCCATCGTCGCCCCGCCGGTGCCGGCCTTCTACGCTCGGCCCGACAGCCTGGACGCCATGGTCACCCACACCGTGGTCCGCGCGCTGGACCTGTTCGGGATCGAGGCCGGGAACATCAATCGCTGGGGCGGGGGCTGAAGCTTTCCAAGACCTGCGCGATCCGGTCGGCCGCCTCGTCCTGACGCGCGGGCTCCAGGGTCTGCATCTCCACCGCCGCCAGTCGCCGCCGCTCCGGATCGCGGCGTAGCGTGCGGCCGTAAGCCGGGTCGTAGTGTTCCCGGATCAGCGACAGGGCCAGCGCTTCCCACGCGCCTTCCGCGGCCAGCGCCCGCCAATGGTCGCGCTGCGCCCGGCCGAGATGGACCGGCAAGCGGTCGATCAGGGCGTGAAGGCCGTCCACGTCCGCCGTCACCTCGTCGTAGGCGGTCGCCAGGTAGGCGGCGCGGGCCTCGGGCGGCGCTTGCAGTTCGATCTGCGGCGCGGCCTGCATGACGCTCCACAGGCT
>JBARAK010000017.1:0-2595 GCA_049791955.1 Caulobacteraceae bacterium | reverse complement strand
GGCCTTCCACGTTCATGCTGGGCTGCGCCAGCGTGGAGCAGCTCCCGCCGCCCGACCTGCCCGAGGTCGCGTTCGCGGGCCGCTCCAACGTCGGCAAGTCGAGCCTGCTGAACGCGCTCACCGGCCGCAGGGACCTGGCGCGGGTTTCCTCCGAGCCGGGCCGCACCCGCGAAGTGAACCTGTTCCTGGTCGATGAGCGGCTGCGCCTGGCCGACCTGCCGGGCTACGGCTTCGCCCGCACCGCCAAGACCGAGGCGAAGAAGTTCCAGAACCTCGGCCGCGCCTATCTGCGCGGGCGGGTGAACCTGAAGCGGGTCTATCTGCTGATCGACAGCCGCCACGGCCTGAAACCGGTGGACGACGAGGCGCTGGACGCGCTCGACCTCGCCGCGGTCTCCTACCAGATCGTGTTGACCAAGGCCGACAAGCTCAAGCGCGGCGAGGCGGAAGCCCAGGCCGAGGCCACGCTGAAGCGCATCTCCAAGCGCCCGGCCGCCTTCCCCCGCGTGGCGTTCACCTCCTCGGAGAAGGGGGCCGGAATCCCCGAACTCCGCGCCGAGGTGCTGCTGGCCACCGGACTGGCCACGGGACTGGAGTAACGAAGACGTCGCAATCCCGCGCGACATTTTTCCTCCCATCGGCGGCCCTCTTCCGCTAATTCCCCGCGCATGACGGATACCCCCGACACCGCCGAGCAGGCCGCCTGGGCCACCGCCAGGACGCTGGCCGAGGCCCTGCCCTACATCCAGCGCTACGACCGCGAGACGGTGGTGATCAAATACGGCGGCCACGCCATGGGCGAGGAGTCGGTGGCCAAGCTGTTCGCCGCCGACCTAGTGCTGCTGAAGCTGGTGGGCGTGCACCCGGTGGTGGTCCACGGCGGCGGGCCCCAGATCAGCCGCATGCTGGCCAAGGCCGGGGTGAAGTCGACCTTCGTGGACGGGCTGCGGGTGACCGACGAGGACACCATGGAGGTGGCCGAGATGGTCCTCTCCGGCGCGATCAACAAGGAGATCGTCCACTACATCAACCGCGCCGGCGCCGACGCCGACGTGCGCGGCGTCGGCCTGTCCGGCAAGGACGCCAAGCTGATCACGGTGGAGAAGGCCATCCGCACCCGCCGCGATCCCGACTCCAACATCGAGCAGGCGGTGGACCTGGGCTACGTCGGCGAGCCGAAGAAGGTCGATCCCAAGATCGTCGAGGCGCTGATCTACGCCGACCAGGACTATGTGCCGGTGATCGCCCCCATCGGGGTCTCCGACGAGGGCGCGACCTACAACATCAACGCCGACACCGCCGCCGGCGCCGTGGCCGGGGCCCTGAAGGCCAAGCGCATGCTGCTGCTGACCGACGTGAAGGGCGTGCTGGACAAGAACGGCGAGCTGATCCGCCAGCTGACCGTGGACGAGGCCAAGGCCGCCATCCTGGACGGCGTGGCCACCGGCGGCATGATCCCCAAGCTGGAGACCGCCATCGCCGCGGTCGAGGCCGGGGTGGAGGCCGTGGTGATCCTGGACGGCCGCCGTCCCCACGCCATGCTGGTCGAACTGTTCAGCGAGCACGGGGCCGGGACCCTGATCAGCGCGTGAACCAGGACCCTCCAGGCGCGGTTCCAAGCGCGGCTCAGGGCGCGGACCTCCGTCGTATCGACACCTGGATCTTCGACCTGGACAACACCCTCTATCCCATGGGGACCGAGGTGCAAGCCCAGATGGACGCGCGCATCACCGGCTATGTGGTGCGCGAGACCGGCCTGCCGCCCGAGGAGGCCCTGGCGCTGCAGAAGAAATACCTGCACGAGCACGGCGCCACCCTGGCCGGCATGATGGCCCATCACGGGGTGGACCCTTACGGCTTCCTGGAAGAGGTGCACGACGTCTCGCTCGACAGCGTGTCGCCGGACGCCGCCCTCCACACGGCGCTGGAGCGGCTGCCGGGCCGCCGGCTGGTGTTCACCAACGCCTCGAGCGGCCATGCGGAACGGGTGCTGGCGCGCCTCGGCTACGCCGGCCTGTTCGAGCATGTCTTCCACCTGGAAGCCGCCGACCTGACCCCCAAGCCCCAGGCCGCCGCCTACGACGCCCTGATCCGCCTGCATGGCGTGACGCCGAAGAGCGCGGTGTTCTTCGAAGACACCGAGACCAACCTGGCCCCGGCGGCGCGGCTGGGCATGGCGACGGTGCTGGTGGGACCGCACGCGACGGCCTCGACCGCCGACTTCGTGGACCACCGCACCAACGATCTGACCGCCTTCCTGCAGGCGGCGCAGGTGCGCGAGCCCTGAGCCCCCGACGACAGACTGGACTGAAGCCATGACCGACCACGCCCAACTGGAAGCCGCCATCGAAGCCGCCTGGGAGCGTCGCGACACCCTGAGCGCCGCCTCCACCGGGGCCGAGCGCGACGCCGTCGACGCCACCCTGGCCGCGCTGGACTCCGGCGATCTGCGGGTGGCGGAAAAGCTCGACGGCGCCTGGACCGTGCGCCAGTGGGCCAAGAAGGCGGTGCTGCTGTCCTTCCGCCTGAACGACAACGCGCTGATGGGCGACGCCTCCGCGCCCGGCCCGTGGTGGGACAAGGTCCCCTCCAAGT
>JBARAK010000016.1:0-1920 GCA_049791955.1 Caulobacteraceae bacterium | reverse complement strand
GCGGCACGGCGGCGGCCTCCGCCGGCAGGGGCTCCAGGCCGGGCTTGGCGGCGGCGGCTTTCGTCCGGGGTCCCTTGGGGGACGTCTTCGCGGGCGTCGCTTCCGCGGTCGCGCGGTTTCGGGCGCTCTCGCGCTGCGAAGGCTCATCCGGCGTGAAGTTCAGCGGCTCGGGAAGACGCTTACGGGCTCTCATGGACGCAGCCTGCTACGGGACGGGCCCAGATTGGGGACGCGCAGCCCCGCCCTGCTTCGCGTCCAAGGAGAAAAATTCTACAGATCACGGCGCATTCCGGAAAGCGTCGAATCGTCATTACCCACCGGGAAGGGGGCGTCGATCGGCGCGGGAACGTCCACTACGGCTTGCGTCCGCGCCGGTCGCGTGGCTGAAGTCTCGCGAAGACGGAGGAGATGACCGCATGCATCGCACCCTGGGCCTGGCTCTGGCCGTGTTGTCGGCCGCCCTTGTCGCCGGCTGCGAAACCACGGGAGAAGGCGGTCTGGGCGGACCGGCGAATGTCGCGCCGCCACCGCCTCCACCGCCGCCAGGACCTACCGCCGGCTTCGATCCGATGGAGTTCGCCTGGTCGTCGGCCCCGGGCCCGGATGCGGTGATCGGACACGTCCAGTACCACGCCGTCAGCGGGGCGCTGTGGACCTGCACCGGCCAGACCATCGCCCTGATCCCCCGCACCCGCTACTCCGCGGCGCGGATGCGCTCGCTCTACGGCTCCGACGACCACGCCGTGGTGCCGGTGGGGGTGGTGAAGGCCCATGACGCCGCCCGGCCCGGCGTGGACTACGGCCGCTTCGTGCGCACCGCGGCGTGCGACTCGCACAATGGCTTCGTGTTCGACCACCTGCCGGACGGCGGCTTCTTCATCATCGCCCGCGCCGTCCCCCACGGCCAGGTTGCGGGTCCGAACGAGGGCGTGGTGGTGATGCAGCGCATCGAGGTCCACAACGGCGCCGCCCTGAAGATCACCCTGCCGATCGCGGGGCGGTAGGCCCGAAACCCCTCTCCCACTTGCGGGAGAGGGAGGGGCCCATCGCTTGCGATGGGAAGGTGAGGGGTCGCGCTACGCTGTCAGCGATGCCTCATGGCTAACGTCGCGAGACCCCTCATCCTCCCCGCTTCACGGGTCCCCTCCTTCTCCCGCAGGGGGAGAAGGCGTCAGGCTACGTCGCGGCGCGGCGGTGCTCGGTGGGCGGGTGGCCGAGCAGGGCGGGCTCGAACAGCAGGGCGGTCACCAGCGTCCAACCCAGCGCGATCATCAGCAGCTCGCCGATGCCCGCCGTGCCCGGGTGGGTGGAGATGATCAGGCTGCCGAACGAGGCGCCGGTGGTCAGCGCGCTGAACAGCACCGCGCGCGCCAGGCTGGAGCGCAGCAGGTTGGTCTCGCCGTTCCGCCAGGCGATCACGAAGTAGATGTTGAACGCCACCCCGATGCCGAACAGCAGGGGGAAGGCGATGATGTTGGCGAAGTTGAGCGGCTGGCCGATCAGCACGCAGGTGCCCAGCGTCAGCAGGCCGGTCAGCATGATCGGGGCCATGGTCAGCATCACGTCGCGGATGCGTCGCAGCACCGCCACCAGCAGGATGGTGATGACGATGAACGACAGCACCCCGGCCTGCATGAAGGCGGTGTAGATGGTGCGGCCGGCCTCCTGGATGGTGATGGGGGTGCCGGTGGCGTCCGGGGCGATGGCCCGCACCGCCTTGGAGAAGCGCTCCAGCACCCGGTTGTCGTTGGAGTCGCCGGTGGGGAACACCTGGATGCGGGCCTGGCCATTGGGCGCCACCCAGTCGCGCACCAGCTCGGGCGGCAGGGAGGCGCGGGTGACCGGCTGGGCCTGGAGCAGGCCGCGGAGCTGGTCCAGCAGCACCTGCAGCGGCGGGATCAGCACGGCCTGGGCCTGGGC
>JBARAK010000015.1:0-1656 GCA_049791955.1 Caulobacteraceae bacterium | reverse complement strand
GCGACTGGCGCACCACGACGCCTCAGCCCACGCCCGCCTCGCCCCCCAGAACACCGAAGGCGCGGCCCTGTTCGACGCGGTCGAGCAGGCGCGCATCGAGGCGATCGGGGCCAATGCGCTCGGCGGCGTGCGCGAGAACCTGCGCACGGCGCTCGAGAGCCAGATCGAGCGCAAGGGCCTGAACCGGGTGGAGGATCGCACCCAGGGGCCGCTCGACGAGGTGCTGTCGCTGCTGGTGCGCGAGCGCCTGACCGGCGAACCCCCGCCGGCCGGGGTCAAGCCGCTGGTCGACATGATGCGCGGCGAGATCGAGGAGAAGGCCGGCAAGGACCTGGACCGCCTGGTCGGCGCCTACCAGGACCAGGCCGCCTTCGCCCGCATCGCCCGCGCGATCATCACCGACCTGGGCATGGGCGACGAGGGCGTGCCGGAGCCTGCCGACGATTCCTCCGACGAGGAGCCCGAGGGCGAGGACCAGCCCGACGAGGGGAACGAGAGCGAGGGCGAGGAGGACCAGGCGCCGGACTCCAGCTCCCAGGAGCAGAGCCAGACCTCCGAAAGCGACACCCAGTCCCCCGCCGACGAGAGCGACGAAACCCAGGACGCCCAGGACCAGGAACTGTCCGAGGAATCGCCCCAGCCGGACGACGCCCCCCAGCGCGGCCGTCCCGACACGGGACTGGGTCCGGACGGCGAGCCGCTCTACGCGGTGTTCTCCACCGCCGCCGACGAGATCGTCGAGGCGGAGGACCTCTGCGATCCCGAGGAGCTGGCGCGGCTCAGGACCTATCTCGACCAGCAGCTCTCCGCGCTGTCGAGCGTGGTGTCGCGGCTGGCCAACCGGTTGCAGCGCCGGCTGATGGCCAAGCAGAACCGCGCCTGGACCTTCGACCTGGAGGAGGGGGTGCTGGATGCGGCGCGCCTGACCCGCGTGATCGTCGATCCCACCGCGCCCCTGTCGTTCAAGCAGGAGGAGGACACCGAGTTCCGCGACACGGTGGTCAGCCTGCTGATCGACAACTCCGGCTCCATGCGAGGGCGGCCGATCATGGTGGCGGCGGTGTGCGCCGACATCCTGGCCCGCACCCTGGAGCGCTGCGGGGTGAAGACCGAGATCCTGGGCTTCACCACCCGCGCCTGGAAGGGCGGGCAGGCCCGCGACGCGTGGATCAAGGCCGGCAAGCCGCCCCATCCCGGCCGCCTGAACGACCTGCGCCACATCATCTACAAGGCCGCCGACTCGCCGTGGCGCCGCGCCCGCAAGAACCTCGGCCTGATGATGCGCGAGGGCCTGCTGAAGGAGAACATCGACGGCGAGGCGCTGATCTGGGCCTACCAGCGGCTGATCGCCCGGCCCGAGGCGCGCAAGATCCTGATGGTGATCTCGGACGGCGCCCCGGTGGACGACAGCACCCTGTCGGTGAATTCGGGCCATTACCTGGAGCGGCACCTGCGCCAGGTGATCGGCGAGATCGAGACCGCTTCGCCGGTGGAGCTGATCGCCATCGGCATCGGCCACGACGTCACCCGCTACTACCGCCGCGCCGTCACCATCGTGGATGTCGAGCAGCTGGGCGGGGCCATGACCGAGAAGCTGGCGGAACTGTTCGACGAGGAGCCGAAGGCGGCCTCGCGTTCGGCCGCCCGGTTCCCGCT
>JBARAK010000014.1:0-3461 GCA_049791955.1 Caulobacteraceae bacterium | reverse complement strand
GCCCTACGCCGCGGTGGCCGCCGAGGTGCTGTCGCGCTTCACCGGCAAGGCCTTCGCCCGCGAGCGGCTCGACGCCATCTGCCAGGACGCCTACGCCACCTTCGCCCATCCGGCGGTGACCCCGCTGAAGCAGCTCGATTCGGGCCTGTTCCTGCTGGAGCTGTTCCACGGCCCGACCCTGGCGTTCAAGGACGTGGCCATGCAGTTGCTGGCGCGGCTCTACGACGCCGCCCTGGCCGGCAGCGGGCGCACCCTGACCATCGTCTGCGCCACCTCCGGCGATACCGGCGGGGCGGCGGTGGAGGCGTTCCGCGGCGCGCGCAGCGTGCGCATCGTCGCCCTGTTCCCGAACGGCCGGATCAGCGAGGTGCAGCGGCGCTTCATGACCACCGCCAACGACGCCAACGTACGCACCGTGGCGATCGACGGTTCGTTCGACGACTGCCAGGCGCTGGTGAAGTCCATGTTCCTGGACGAGGTGTTCCGCACCGAGGTGGACCTGTCCGGGGTCAATTCGATCAACTGGGCCCGCATCGCGGCCCAAGCGGTCTATTATTTCACCAGCGCCGTGGCGCTCGGGGCGCCGCACCGGCCGGTGCGATACGCCGTGCCCACCGGCAACTTCGGCGACGCCTTCGCCGGCTACGCCGCCCGCCGCATGGGGCTGGACGTGGAGCGGATCACCGTGGCCACCAACAGCAACGACATCCTCGCCCGTGCGCTTGGCGCCGGCCGCTACGAGACCGGTCCGGTCGCCGAGACCCAGAGCCCAGCCATGGACATCCAGGTCGCCTCCAACTTCGAGCGGCTCTACTTCGAGGCCTCCCGCCGCGACGCCCTGGAGACCTCGCGCGCGTTCGAGGCCTTCACCAGCCAGGGCCGGATCGACCTGGCGCCCCAGGCCCTGACCTATATGCGCGAAATCTTCGATTCCCAGGCGGTGAGCGAGGACGAGACCGCGCGCACCATCCTGTCCACGCTGAACGAGACCGGCGAGCTGATCGATCCGCACACCGCCGTGGGCGTGGCCGCCGCCCGGCGCGCTGGTCCAGCCGTTTCGCCGCTGGTGGCGCTGTCCACCGCCCACCCGGCCAAGTTCCCGGAGGCGGTCCAGGCCGCCACCGGCGCGGAGCCGGCCCTGCACGCCCGCTCGCACGGCCTGTTCGACAAGCCCGAACGCGTCGACCGCCTGCCCGCCGACGTCGAGGCGGCCAAGGCTTATGTGCGGGCCTTCGCCCGGGGCTAACCCTTGGGGCTAACCGCTAACCGATTCCGCGGGCCTCGAAGATCGAGCTGAAGCCGTCCGCGCGCAGGCGGCGGGCGAGGTCGTGCTTGATCCGGCGCACCAGCCCCGGGCCCTTGTAGACCAGCGCGGTATAGAGCTGCACCGCGCAGGCGCCGGCCCGGATCTTGGCGTAGACGTCTTCCGCCGAAGCGATCCCGCCCGCGCCGATCAGCGCCAGGTGGGTGGTGTTGGCCTCGTGGAAGCGCCGCAGCGTGAGGGTCGAAAGCGCGGTCAGGGGTGCGCCCGACAGGCCGCCCTGCTCGCCTTTCGCCGCCGATCGCAGGCTGTCCGGCCGGCTGATGGTGGTGTTGGAGACGATGATGCCGTTGAAGCCGAACCGGGAGGCGACAGAATTGATGTCCACCACCTCGCGTTCGGTCAGGTCGGGCGCGACCTTGAGGAACAGGGGGTAATCCTTGGCGCCGTTGCGCGCTTCCCGCGCCTCGCGCAGGCGGCCGGCCAGCTCTTCCAGGGCGTCGCGGGACTGCAGCGCCCGCAGCCCCGGGGTGTTGGGCGAGGAGACGTTGACGGCGAAGTAGTCGCACAGGCCCCACAGCCGGTTCAGCCCGGCCACATAGTCGGCGACCCGGTCGGCGGAATCCTTGTTGGCGCCCAGGTTGGCGCCCACGATCCCGCGCCGTGGCCCGGCGAGGTGGGCGGCGAAGGCGTCCAGGCCGCCGTTGTTGAAGCCCATGCGGTTGATCACCGCCCGGTCGGCGGTCAGCCGGAACAGGCGCGGCTGCGGGTTGCCGGTCTGGGGCAGGGGGGTGACGGTGCCGCATTCCACGAAGCCGAAGCCCGCGTCCAGCATCGGGTTGAACGCCTCGGCGTCCTTGTCGAAGCCCGCCGCCAGCCCGATGCAGTTGGGCAGGTTCAGCCCCGCCAGCTCCACGCTCAGCGCCGGATCGCGCAGGCCGCCCTCGCGCGGGCCGAGCCCGGCCTTCAGCGCCCGGATGGTCAGCCGGTGGGCCTGTTCGGGCTCCAGCAGGCGCAGCGCCCGCGCGCCGATGTCGTGCACGAAGCTCATGGCGCCAGCGGACCCGGATCGGGCCAGCCGTCGGCGTTCAGCGTCAGGGACCGCACGCCGGTCACCCGCGCCGGATCGAGCGGGCCATAGAGGTGCGGGAACAGCGCCCCGCCGCGCGATGGCTCCCACTTCAGCGCCGCGCCGAGGTCTTCGGCCGCCAGCTCCAGCAGCACCAGGTCCGTCTGGCCCGCGAAGTGCAGCCGTGCGGTGTCGCTGGCCTGGGCGGCGGTCGACAGGTGGATGTAGCCGTCCTTCAGG
The DNA here is from genome assembly GCA_049791955.1 of Caulobacteraceae bacterium. Classification (GTDB taxonomy): domain Bacteria; phylum Pseudomonadota; class Alphaproteobacteria; order Caulobacterales; family Caulobacteraceae; genus CAHJWH01. Next base: position 891 of record JBARAK010000014.1, on the reverse strand, counting down.
TCGACGGCGGAGCCGGTGAAGCGCCCTTCGGCCTCGGCCGCCGACCACTCGGCCGCGGACAGGATCTTGTAGACCCGCGTCACGCCCGCTCCCCCGGACCGAACAGGCCCAGGCACCCTGTGCGCCCGTCGCCGAACTCGAACGCCGCGGCGGTCGCGGTCGGAAAGCCGGACTGCAGCTCGGCGCGGATGGCGGGTTCGCACAAGGCGTGCTCCACCAGCTCCAGCGCCAGGGCGTGGGTCCCCGGATTGTGGGCGATCACCATCACCGTATCGCCCTCCGCCGCCTCGGCCGTGCGTAGCAGGACATCGGCGGAGGCGTTGTAGAGCACCGGCGCGAACTCCGCCCGTGCGTCGGGCAGGAACGGCCGGGCCGCGTCGAAGGTCTGGCGCGCCCGCACGGCGGTGGAGACCAGCACCCGGTCCGCCACCAGCCCCGCGCCGGCCAACGCCTCGGCCGTACGCGCCGCATCCGCCCAGCCCCGTTCCGTCAGGGCCCGGTCGAAATCCGCCCCGCTGGCGGCTTGCCGCTCGGTCTTGGCGTGGCGCAGCAGGATCAGGCGTCGCATCCGATCTCCATGAGTTATCGGCTTCTTGCCCCCTCCGGACGCCGCGCGCCAGGGGGGAGGGATCAAGGCGGCGCGATCAGGCGCGCCCTTCCTCAGGCCTCCGAGGCCCCTGTCTCCAGGAACGCCGCCACCTGATCCACCGCGTCGACCAGGCCCATGCGCTGCAGTTCGATCCCCTCGGGCAGGCCGGAGAACAGGCGGGTGGGGGCGGCGGAGTCGAGCATGACGAACACGCCGCGGTCGTCGGCGCGGCGGATCAGGCGGCCGAAGGCCTGGGCGATGCGGCCGCGGGCGAGGGAGTCGTCGTAGGTCCCCTTGCCGAA
>JBARAK010000013.1:0-5993 GCA_049791955.1 Caulobacteraceae bacterium | reverse complement strand
ATGTGGATCGCCCGCGACCGGGCGGCGGGCGCCCGCGCGGCGGTGGCGGCCGGGGCCCAGGTCCTGGTGCTCGATGACGCCCACCAGAATCCAAGCCTGGCCAAGCGTCTGTCGCTGGTGGTGGTGGACGGGGACGTGCGCGAGGATGAATGGCCGTTCGGGGATGGTTCGGTTTTCCCGTCAGGCCCGATGCGCGAGCCCTTCGCCACAGGGCTGGCGCGCGCCGACGCCGTGGTCCTGCTGACGCCCGCTGGCGTGGAGCCTGATCCAGAGCTCGTTTCGCTGTTCACCGGGAAGCCGCTGCTGATCGCGCGGCTGCAGCCGGACGCCCCCACGCTGTCAGGACCGCAGCTCGCCTTCGCCGGCATCGCCAAGCCCTGGCGGTTCGAACGCAGCCTGCGGGACGCCGGCGTGGAGCTCAGCGACTTCGCGCCGTTCCCTGATCACGCCGCTTTCAGCGAACGGGACCTGACGTTCCTGGCCGACCGGGCCGCCGCCGGCGGCGGCGGCCTTCTCACCACTGAAAAGGACTGGGCCCGCCTGCCTGCCGACTGGCGCGGCCGGGTGACGCCCTGGCCGGTTCGTGCGCGCTTCGAGGACGAGGCAGCGCTGGACTCCCTGCTCTTCCCCTGATCGCGTTCCCCTTCACAAGGGGGCGGGCTCACCTTCGACTCAGCTGCCCCACGTCCCTGACTGCGCCGCGGGCGGCGCTGGTGGTGAGGGCGGCGTAGGCCTGGAGGGCAGGGGAGACCTGACGCTCGCGGTTCTCGGGCTTCCATGCACCGGCGCCCCTGGCCAGCATCGCGTCGTGGCGCACCTTGAGTTCGGCGTCAGGGACCGCCAGGGTCAGGCGGCGGTTGGGAATGTCGATCTCGATGCTGTCCCCGGTTTGCACCAGGGCGATCAGCCCGCCTTCGCCGGCCTCGGGCGAGACGTGGCCGATCGACAGCCCGGAACTGCCGCCGGAGAAGCGTCCGTCGGTGACCAGGGCGCAGACCTTTCCCAGCCCCTTCGATTTCAGATAGCTGGTCGGATAGAGCATCTCCTGCATGCCGGGGCCGCCCTTGGGGCCTTCGTAGCGGATCACCACCACCTCGCCCGGTTTCACCTCGCCGGTCAGGATGCCCGACACCGCCGCATCCTGGCTCTCGAACACCCGTGCGGGGCCGGTGAAGGTCAGGACGCTCTCGTCCACGCCGGCGGTCTTCACGATGCAGCCGTCCAGCGCCAGGTTGCCGGTCAGCACCGCCAGGCCGCCGTCCTTGGAGAAGGCGTGCTCGGCGCTGTGGATCACCCCGCCTTCGCGGTCCAGGTCGAGCTCGTCGTAGCGGCGCGACTGGGAGAAGGCGGTCTGGGTGGGGACCCCGCCCGGGGCCGCGCGGTAGAAGTCGCGCACGGTCTCGCTGTTGGTGCGCTTGACGTCCCAGCGGGCCAGGGCCTGGGCCAGGGTCGGGCTATGGACGGTGGGGACTTCGATGTGGAGTAGGCCTGCGCGGTCGAGCTCACCCAGGATGGCCATGATCCCACCGGCGCGGTGGACGTCCTCCAAATGCACATTGGCGATGTTGGGCGCGACCTTGCACAGGCAGGGCGTACTGCGCGACAGCCGGTCGATGTCGTCCATGTCGAAGTCCACCCCCGCCTCGTGGGCGGCGGCCAGCAGGTGCAACACGGTGTTGGTCGAGCCGCCCATGGCCAGGTCCAGCCTCATGGCGTTCTCGAACGCCTCGAAGCCGGCGATGGCGCGGGGCAACACCCTTGGATCGTCCTGCTCGTAATGCTGCCGGGCCAGGTCGACGATCAGCCGCCCGGCTTCCAGGAACAGCCGCTCGCGATCGGCGTGGGTGGCCAGCGTCGAGCCGTTGCCGGGCAGCGACAGGCCCAGCGCCTCGGTCAGGCAGTTCATCGAGTTGGCGGTGAACATGCCCGAGCACGATCCGCAGGTCGGGCAGGCCGAGCGCTCCATCACCTCCACTTCCGCGTCGCTGACGCGGTCGTCGGCCGCCACCACCATGGCGTCGACCAGGTCGACCTTCTTCTCGGTCCCGGCCCAGACGACCTTGCCAGCCTCCATCGGGCCGCCGGAGACGAACACCGTGGGGATGTTCAGCCGCAGGGCGGCCATCAGCATGCCGGGGGTGATCTTGTCGCAGTTGGAGATGCACACCAGCGCGTCGGCGCAGTGGGCGTTGACCATGTACTCCACGCTGTCGGCGATCAGCTCGCGGGAAGGCAGGCTGTAGAGCATGCCGCCGTGGCCCATGGCGATGCCGTCGTCCACCGCGATGGGGTTGAATTCCTTGGCCACCCCGCCGGTCCGCTCGATCTCGCGGGCGACCAGTTGGCCCAGGTCCTTCAGGTGCACGTGACCGGGCACGAACTGGGTGAAGGAGTTGGCCACCGCGATGATCGGCTTGCCGAAGTCCTCGTCCTTCATGCCCGTGGCGCGCCAAAGGCCGCGCGCGCCGGCCATGTTGCGGCCGTGGGTGGTGGTGCGGGAACGATAGACGGGCACGGTGGTGGTTCCTTGGAAGATCGTGCCCTTTATAGGCGCTTAGCCGCCTTCGCCAAGCACGACCATGCCAATGTTCTCGTCGGGTGAGGGGCGGGCGAGGCGTCTAGATCGGTAGCGGGCGCCCCTGTTCGCCGGCCAGGTCCCGGATGAACTGGAAGGCGGTGCGTCCCGAGCGTCCGCCCCGGAGCTGCGCCCACTGCAGCGCCCGCCGATCCAGTTCGAGGTCGGAGAGGCCGAAGCGCTCCGCATAGGCCCGCGTCACCTCGAGGTAGGTCGGCTGGTCCATCGGGGGAAAGCCGAGCCACAGCCCGAAACGGTCGGAGGCGGAGATCATCTCCTCGGCGTCCTCGGCCGCGGCGAGCCGGTCGGCGTCCTCGTGGGAGCGCGGCATCAGGTGGCGGCGGTTGGATGTGGCGATGAACATGACGTTGCGCGGCGGGCCGGCGACGCCGCCTTCAAGGGCCGATTTCAGCGACTTCGCCGCCCCGGCGCCCTCCTCGAACGACAGGTCGTCGCTCATCACCACGAAGCGTTCCGAGCAATCTCGCAAAGTTGCGAAAAGTTGCGGAAGCGCATTCACGGCGTCGCGGTCGATCTCGACAAGCTTCAAGGCGGGGTGTTCGGCTGCCAGCGTTGTCACCGCTGATTTCGTCAGGGAACTCTTTCCGGTGCCCCGGCCCCCCCACAGCAGCACGTTGTTGAAGGGGGCTCCGGTGGTGAAACGGCGCAGGTTTTCGACCATGCGCCCCTTCTGCCGGTCGATCCCGAGGAGGAGGTCCAGGGGCAGGTCAAACCCCGGCGCAGCATGGAAAAGCCGAGCTGTTGCATCATAATGGAACAGCACCGCTTGGCTGAAGTCCGGCGGGGGCGGCGGTGGTGGGGCCAAGCGCTCCAGGGCCTCGGCGATCCGGGTGATTATGATCAGCGCATCTCGCGAAAATGTGTCGTTCAATTGTCGGTTCCCGGACCACAAGGGTTGATGCGCACCGCGTCCGCGGTTAGCAATATTTGCAAATCTTCAAAGTTGGGCGCCACCTTTTTGGCGGCCGGATGTTGTGTCGGCGCCAGCCGCGACCATGGAGACCCCCTTGACCCTCGCCACCGTTGTCCAGGGCCTTGATCAGGCGCCTACCCGTCACAAGAAGCTGCTCGCCTGGGTGCGCGAAGTCGCCGCCCTGACCGAGCCGGATCAAGTTTACTGGTGCGACGGCTCTGACGAGGAGTGGAAATTCCTCACCGAGGCCCTGGTCGAGGCCGGCACGCTGAAGCCCCTGAACCCGGCCAAGCGCCCCAACTCCTTCTACGCCGCTTCCGATCCGAAGGACGTGGCGCGGGTGGAGAGCCGGACCTTCATCTGCTCCGAGAGGGAGATCGACGCCGGCCCGACCAACAACTGGGCCGACCCGAAGGAGATGCGCGCTACCCTCGACGGCCTGTTCAAGGGGGCCATGCGCGGCCGCACCATGTACGTGGTGCCATTCTGCATGGGGCCGCTGGGGTCCAAGATCAGCGCCTATGGCGTAGAGATCACCGACAGCGCCTACGTGGCGGTCTCCATGCGGGTGATGACCCGGATGGGCAAGGCGGCCCTGGACGCCATCGGCGAGGACGGCTTCTTCGTTCCGGCGGTGCATACGCTCGGCGCGCCGCTTCGCTCTGGCCAGAAGGACGTGTCCTGGCCGTGCAACGAGACCAAGTACATCGTCCACTATCCCGAGACCCGCGAGATCTGGTCCTATGGCTCGGGCTACGGCGGCAACGCCCTGCTCGGGAAGAAGTGCTACGCGCTGCGCATCGCCAGCGTCATGGCCCGCGACGAGGGCTGGTTCGCCGAGCACATGCTGATCCTGAAGCTGACCTCGCCCAAGCAGAAGACCCATTTCGTCGCCGCCGCCTTCCCCAGCGCCTGCGGCAAGACCAACATGGCCATGCTGCAGCCGACCATTCCGGGCTGGAAGGCTGAGACCATCGGCGACGACATCGCCTGGATGCGTTTCGGCGACGACGGGCGGCTGTACGCCATCAATCCGGAGTACGGCATCTTCGGCGTGGCGCCGGGGACGGGCGTATCGACCAACAAGAACGCCATCGACGCACTGACCGGCGACTGCATCTTCACCAACGTCGCCCTGACCGATGATGGCGACGTCTGGTGGGAAGGGTTGACCGATACGCCGCCGGAGCACCTGATCGACTGGCGTGGCCGGGACTGGACGCCGGATTCGTCCGAACCCGCCGCGCACCCCAACGCTCGCTTCACCGTGCCGGCCGGCCAGTGCCCGACCATCGCGCCGGAATGGGAAGACCCCAAGGGGGTGCCGATCAGCGCCATCCTGTTCGGCGGTCGCCGCGCCACCGCGGTGCCGCTGGTGACCGAAGCGTTCGACTGGAAGCACGGCGTATTCCTGGCCTCCAACGTGGCGTCGGAAGGCACGGCGGCGGCGGAGAACAAGCTGGGCGCCCTGCGGCGCGACCCCTTCGCCATGCTGCCGTTCTGCGGGTACAACATGGCGGACTACTTCGGCCATTGGCTGAAGATGGGCGAGAAGACCTCCGCCGATAAGCTTCCGCGCATCTATTTCGTGAACTGGTTCCGCAAGGACGAACACGGCAAGTTCCTCTGGCCCGGTTATGGCGAGAACGTGCGCGTGCTGAAGTGGATCGTCGGACGTCTGGAAGGCGAGGCGGAGGCTCAGGATACGCCGATCGGTCGCCTGCCCACCGCCGCTTCGCTCGACACCTCCGGCCTGTCCCTGACCGAGCACCAGCTGCACCTGTTGCTGTCGGTGGACCGTTCGGTGTGGAAGGAAGAGGCCTCGGTCATCCCCGCCGCTTACGAGCGGTTCGGCGACCGCCTTCCGCCGGCCCTGTGGGCGCAGCACGAGGCCCTGGTCGAGCGCCTCGACGCCTGACACGTCCGGGGGCGGGGCCGTCCGCCAATCGTTCTTATGTTTCGAGAGCCCTCCTCTGGACCTCCGGGGGAGGGTTTTTCGTTTGGGCCTAAGCGGTGTTTGCCCGGCAAAAATAGCCGCCTCCCGGCAAATTCGATTCAGCGAAACGCTCGCCTAAGACCGCTAGCGTTGTAAATACAGAGGGTTAACGACGGGCCTGGATTGGTCCATCCCTTGCCATGCGTAGCGCCTGTACGCCGCCGACGTCGCCGATGACGCGCCGGACCCCTGGATTCGGAAGGACCCCATGGCATGTCGCTGAACAGTATCAACACCAATGTCGGCGCTCAGATCGCGCTGCAGACCCTGAACTCCACCAACGCCCAGCTGGAAACCGCCCAGAACCAGGTCTCCACCGGTCTGCGCATCTCCAGCGCTCAGGACGACGGGGCCATCTGGTCCATCGCCCAGGGCCAGCGTTCGCAAATCACCGCGCTCGGCGCCGTGACCGACTCGCTGAACCGCGCCTCCTCGGTGCTGGATGTGGCCGTCACCGCCGGCCAGACCATCTCCGACCTGCTGAACCA
>JBARAK010000012.1:0-2332 GCA_049791955.1 Caulobacteraceae bacterium | reverse complement strand
GAGCTGCGCTGTTCGGTGAGCGAGCCGCCGACGCCCAGGCCGGCCAGCGGACCGGGCAGTTCGGTCAGCTGCTTGCGGGCGTCCAGCTCGGTGCCGAGCAGGTCGGCGTCCTTGCCGTTCTCCGGCTGGCTCACCGAGACGCCATTGTTGTTGATGGTGGCGGTACTGGCGGGCGGCGGGGCGCCGGAGGTGAGGGAAGCGTAGATGAAGTCGTTGATCTTCTTGTAGTAGAGATCGATGGAGAACAGGCTGGAATGCGGGCCGTAGAACTCGGCCGAGAGGTCGTAGTTGGTGGCGGTGGATGGCTTCAGGTTCGGGTTACCCTCGCTGATACCGATAACCGCGCCGGTCATGTCGTCACGCGAGATGCTCACCGGGCTGGCGATCAGGCCGAAGGCCGGCTTGGTGTAGGACTGGCGGATGGCGCCGCGGAACACCGCCCAGTCCTCGGGCCGGTAGCTCATGATCAGGCTCGGCAGCACCTCGCCATAGTTGTGCGAGCTACCCACGAACTGGCCGCTGTCGGCGCCCGTCGCCTCCCACGACCGGCTGGCGAAATTGACGTCTTCGTAGCGCACGCCGATCGTGGCCAGGAACTTATCGTAGCTGAGGTTGGCCTGGAGGTAGCCGGCGAAGGTGCCCTCGGTGCCGGTGACGGTCTGGCCGTTGTAGTCGTTGATGGAGTAGCCGCCCGGATTGCCGACCAGCTGGCCGCCGGGGGCGTTCAGACCGAACTGGTTGGTGTAGGCGAAGGGATTGGCGCCGTTGGCGAAGGTGGAGCGGTCGTAGATCCGGAACGGCCCGGTGAAGTCGCCGCCCAGGAAGGAGATGTTGCGCCCGGGCAGGGATTCGGCGGCCGGTCCGGCGGCGAACACCTCGTTGGACGGGATCACGCCGCCCGGCCCGAGGATGGCGAAGTTGCCGCCGTCGTCCCCGAAGAACTTATGGTCGTACTGCGTGCGGTTGGAGACGTTGACGTCCACCCCGGCCTTCACATCGCTGAGGATGCCCTGGTCCACCCGGTAGCCCACATCGTACTTGCCGGTGTACATGGTGTTGTAGCTGCCGATGTCGTCGCCCTGGAACTTCCACAGGTGATCGACGCCGGGGTTGTTGGCCAGGGCCTCGGTGGCGGGCGAGTCGTAGCTGACCCCGATCTTGGCGGGGTTGGTCACGTTGAAGAAGGCCGCGCCGGTCAGGCTGGGGAAGCCGTAGAGGCTGCCCTGGACGTCGTCCGGCTGGGTGCTGGAGGCGAAGCCGTAGCTGACGCTGTAGTCCAGGGTCAGGCGGTCGAGGTTGCTCTCGCCGCCGATCTTGGCGGTGACCAGCTGCTCGATGTTGTTGCGGTCCTGGTAGTAGGAGCCGGGCAGCACCCCGGCCGGGCTGAAGCTTTGGCCGTTGCCGTACAGGCCTTCGAAGCCGCCGATGATGCTGTGCTGGTCGTCGCCGCCCTGGACCTGGTACTTGGAGAACGAGGTCTGGACGTAGAGCTTCTGGGTCTGGGTCTGGTAGTCGAGCGAGACGTTGCCGCCGTAGCGCTGGATTTCGTCGTTATAGTAGTCGAAGCGCACGCCGGTGGCCGACAGGCCGCCCTTCAGCGCGGCGAAGTTGGTCTGCTGCGCTTCCGAGGCCAGGGTGGGGGTGTAGCCGAGCACTTCGACCGCCTCGCCGGCGCTGTCGCGGCTGTCGTAGTACCCGGTGAGGTACAGGCCCAGGTTCTCGCTGAACTTGCGCGCGAATTCGATCTGGCCCCCGCCGGCCAGGTCCGGGGAACCGGTCTTGTTGGCCATCTCGGAGTAGTTGCCGTCGGCGGTGATGCGGGTCATCGGCCCGTTGAAGTCGAAGGCGGTGGGGGTGCGGAAGTCGATGATGCCGCCGATGGCGTCGCCGTCCTGGTCCACGCCGGGGGTCTTGTAGACCTTTACCGACTCGATGCCCGAGGGCGGCAGGTCCTTCAGCGACAGGGCGCGGCTGTCCGGGTCGGCCGAGGGGGCGCGGATGCCGTTGATGGTGTAGGCGTTGTAGCTGGAATCGATGCCGCGGATGGTGACGTATTCCGGCTCGCCGGTGGCGGCCTGGCCCAGGCCATTGTCGGCGAAGGTCGACAGGCCGGGCAGGTGCTCGATCACCGACACGATGTCGCCGCCCGGACGCTCGGCGATCTCTTCGGCCGACATCACCTCGGTGACGCCGATGCTGTTCTTCTTCTCGTTGATGGCGCCCTGCACGGTGGAGGCCCGCTGGCCGGTCACCACCACCTCGTCCATGCTGTTCGAGGCGCCGTCGCCGACGGCGGGGGCGGCGGCCGCGGCGGCGGCGGTCGCGATCGGGG
>JBARAK010000011.1:0-4745 GCA_049791955.1 Caulobacteraceae bacterium | reverse complement strand
CCGCCGCGCCCGCGCCCGCCGCCAGCCGGATCGAGGTGTCGAACGCGGCCAGCTCGCCGTACCCCATCGCGTCGAGCAGGAAGCGGCGCGAGATCTGCGAGCCGATGCCGATATAGCCGCCGGGCGGCGGCGGGCGGACCAGGGCCCTGGTCTCGAAATCGCGGATCTGCTTGTCTTCCATCCGCGCGAGCGAGCGCAGCGTCGCGCCGAACAGGGCCTCGACCCCGGCCACCGCATCGGCCCGGCCGGCCACCATCTCCTTCAGATAGGCGGCCAGCAGGACGCAGACGCCCGACAGGCCGCCGTACAGGTCGGGCCCGAGCGGCCTGACCGACCAGCCGATCTCGCTCTGGGTCGGCGCGATCCAGGTCACCGTGCCGTCCGGCCCGTGGATGGCCGTCCCGACGAACCGCTTCAGGATCGAAGCCGTCGCCGCCCGCCTCCGGGCCTCCGTATCGCCGCCCCGGGCCGGCTGGCGGACAGGCGCGTCGGCGTCGGTGGCGACTTCCGGGACCTTCTCGGCGATGTAGGCGCAGGCCAGGGCGTTCTGGATATACTGCCGCTCCACCGCCAGGTCCGCGCGGCGCCAGTCCTCCAGCGCGCCCGACACCAGGTTCTGCGGCGTCAGCCAGCGGACGCCGGATGGCCCGCACAGCGCCCCCTCCGAAGCTGTCGTTGAGAAGAACGGGATGTCGCCGATCAGCAGGTCGCCGATCTCCGCCGCGATCACCGCATCGACGTCCGGCGCCAGGGCCACGTTGCGCCCCATGGCTATCAGGAGATCGTGGGCCCGCGCCCGCGCCTTGGGTTCGTCGTGCAGGGACACCGGGTGCCACAGCATCCGGCCAAGCTCGGCGTAGGATTCGGTCGGGCGGACGGGGACCCGGACCTCGACCGCCTCGAACGGTTCCAGCCTGGGCGCGAGCCGCCCCTCCGCATCCAGGCGCCGGAACAGGTCCGAGACCTCGTCGAATCCGTCCAGGACGCTTGGCCAGACCTGGGCCAGCATGGGGTCCGGCGAGGGGAGGTTGGCCCCGGCCAGCACATCCACCCTGATCTCGCCGATCCTGGCGTAGTCGGCCCCGGCGTCGACGATGCCCTGGACCGTGACGGTCAGGTCCCGGTTCGAACCGCCCACGCCGGAAACGTCCAGGCCCCGGAAGCCCAGCGCCTCGCTGCGGTTTGGCAGCAGGCCCGTGGCCAGCACTGTTCCCGAGGCGATCCGGTTGGCGATGTCGAAGGCCGCGCCATTGGGCGATGGCGTCGGCGGCATCTTTGGCGTGAACAGGGTTTCGCAATCGATGATGGCGACATCGCCGCCGCGCGCGATGACGTTCTCGGCGTGCAGGTCGGTGCCGCCGAGCAGGCGCATGATGGCCAGCCACTGGCCGACGCCGCCGTAAAACCCCTCCAGCGCCGCGCGATCCTCGGCGAAGGCATGGTCTATGCGCTCCGCCCAGCCATGGTCGCCGCGATCGAGCACCCGCGGCGTCAGGGTGTTCAGGGGCTTGCCCAGGTCCGACGCCAGCTGGGTGATGAACCCCGCCAGCACCACGTCGACGCGCAGGGGGCGCGGCTTATAGACGATCGAGCCGCCATCGAAGGTGATCATGCCGACCGAACGGCCGCCGCAATGGCGATCGCCGGCCCCGAACTCGACCTTCAGCAACCGCCCCGGCGGCCCTCCGGTCATGGACGCGAGGGCGGTGCGGTCCTCGACCCAATGCTGCGCAAAGGCCAGGGCGGCCGAGCTGGCGTTCCCGATCAGCCGGTCCAGGCGCGCCGACAGGGTGGGGTAATGCGAAGCCAGGCCGCGCCAGTAAGCATCCTCGCCCGATTGGCGGAGGAAATCATCCCAGCGCTCGAACGGGGTCGCCCCGCCCAGGCGCCCTTCGACCCGCGCGGCGTTCAATTCCAGGATGAGCAGGCGGCTCAGCTTGGTGTGCAGGGTCGCCGTGAGCGCGTCGCGCGCGGCCGACAGCAGGCAGTGGCGATCGTCGGCGCCCAACCCGTCGATGCGGGAAAGCTGCTCCCCCAATGACGCCAATGCAGGCGCAATGAGGGGAGCCAGCGATCGTTCGAGGCGAAGGGGGCCCCTAACGAACATTACGCCTCAGCAGAAAGCGCAGATGGTGACAGTGCTGGTGGTCACGATCCGGCTGTCGCTGGCGATGTCGGCAGCGGCGAATTCACCGCCAGTAAACAGCGAGCCAGCGGGGTTGCCAGCGTCGATGTCCAGGCGCCAGTTCTGCGCGTCTTCTTGCTTTGCATTGAGTTCGATCATGTTCTTCTCCCTGTCAACATCCTCGCCATGCGCCTTGAACGCATAGGGTGAACCCCGATGGTTCACACCTATAGGTGAAAAGAAATCGGGAAACCCGTCAAGGGTGTTTTCGGAAAGACTCAACCAAAATTGATCGGCGCCTGATTATTGTGTGAGCGGCGTCCGTGGGGGAGGCGATCCGGCGATCCGAGCGGCGCGTCCGCAGCGTCAAGGTCGCGTGGCTGGGTCCCGGATCCGCGCGCTCTGCGAGCGCTCCGTCCGGGATGACGGCGGTTTTTTTGGGGGGCGTCCGTTCCCGACCCATTCCCAATGTTCGAAAGGTCCGCGTGCGGCCGGTGTCCGTCCCCCCTCAGGGCTTCAGCGAGGCCAGGTACGCCGCCACCGCCTGGGCGTCCTGTTCGTCGAGGCGGAAGGGGGGCATGGGCGGGGTGGTGTGCGTGCCGTCGGGGCGCACGCCGGTCTGCAGCAGCTTGGCGAGGTCGGCCTTGCTGTAGCCGGCCGGCAGGCCGCGAAGGGCGGGGGCGTAGACGCCGTAGCCGGGGATCGGGTGAAGGGGGCGGCTGTTGAACGGGGCGCCGGTCAGCTCTTTCCCGGCGATCGGCCGGCCGTGCTCGCCCCGCGGCGTGTGGCAGTCCCCGCAATTGGTGACCCGGTTGACGAGGTAGTCCCCCCGCTCGACCGGCGTCTCCTGGGCCGCCGCCGATGAGGCCAGCGCCGCCACGGCCAGACATCCCAGCAGAACCCGCATCCTGTCGCCCTCGAAAAATGGATGGGGCCTCATACACGATTCCGCATCGGGCGGTTCAGGTCTTTGGCGTCGACGGCCTCAGCAGCACCGTGTGTTCTCCCGAGCGGTTTCGGAAGACGACCTTGGTCTGCTTGTCCTCATCTGTGGGATCGAGGTTCTTGTAGTATTGGTAGATGTCGCCGCCGTCGAGCGAGAGGACTTCGTCGCCCGGACGCAGGCCCGCCAGGTCCGCGGGCGAGCCCTGCACCAGGCTCCACACCACCACGCGGTCCCGGTAGGGCCAGGGCGTGATCCCGATGGTCGTGGAGGGCCTGATCTTCCGGGGAGCGTGGCCTTTTGCGGCATCGCCATCGGGGGCTTGCAGCCAGATGCGCTGCGTGACGGTGTCCAGCCTGACGAAAGGCGAGCCCAGGGTTGTGAAGTCCACAAACCCGTCGGTTATCGAGAATCTGGATTTGCTCCACGTCGGTCCATCGCCAAAGAGGTGTCGTTCGTTGAGACCGATTTCCGGCGGCTGCGCATACGGCGACAGGCCTCGGTAGGCGTGGCGGGCGCCAAGGGCGGTGTCGCCGATCGTGGCGCCCGCCGCGACACCCGATTCGCCCTCGGTGGCGTTATCCGGAGACCAGGTCAGGATCTTGTAGCGGTAGGGCGTCTTGGCGAGGACCGCCTTTCCGGTCTTGGAGTATAGGAGGAATTCAATTCCGCTATTCTTTGATGAAAGGAAGAAATCCGCCGCTTTTCCATCAAAAGTCAGCTCTATATATGGGGCTAAAATTGAATAATGTTCTCCGATCTTTTCTTCGACCAGTGAAATCGGCAGCCCAGGGCCGCCAGTCGCCTCATAATTCTCCCCGTGCGGAGACAGGATCAGTCTCTTGTGGGCGACATCGATGGTCAATGCGCCGTGTTGAAGAAGTTCGACGCCGATCGCCCCACCGTAATTTTCTACCGGCGTGTATGCATTCAGGTTGCGGTCGGAAATGACGGTCGGGCTTACCTTGATAGTGGCGTCGCTGATGCGGATGTCGATGTCATCCGTCTTCAGTTCTTCCTCTATGGCGCCGGTGGGACTGCTCAGCATGACGCCGGCCGGCTCGGGCCTCAACCCGACCGCCTTGACCAGCGCGGGGCTCAGCCGTGTGGGACCGCTCAGGTCGATCTCGAACCAGAAAGGGCCATGGCCATTGACGTAGGCCTGGATGAATTCTCCAAGCGACGGAATATATCGCAAGGGAACGTCGATCTGGTCGACACCCCCCAGGGTGATGTCGGCCGATGCCGGGGTGGCGGTGAGAACGCCGGCGAGAACCAGAAGCGAGACGATTTTCATTCTGCGGCGCACTCGGGTTCCCAGCTTGAGTTCGGCCTCGGCGGTTTCCCGCGCACCGCGCGGGGCCCGAAGCGGAGCCTTCTAGCTTGACGGTTTGAGCGGGCCCGAGATGACGCCGCAACCGGATAAAGTTTTTGTGACGGATGCAATCCCCGGTCGCCGTTTCGAGGGGGCGCTTCGATGGCCTTGTCCGGATGGCCAAACCGGCTGGAAAGACCTAAGGCTCGATCCATGGCGCGGGCGCGGAACCCAGTTGCAGGCATGCCGACCGGCTGGGGCGCACGGTTCGGTCTGTGCTGGACCTTGCTGGCCGCGTTGCTGGTGGTCATGGGCCTGGCCGCGCCCGGCCCGACGGCCGCGCGCCCGGCGGTCGAATACAG
>JBARAK010000010.1:0-3211 GCA_049791955.1 Caulobacteraceae bacterium | reverse complement strand
GCGGCGGTGTTGTTGCGCTGGTCGACGCAGTAGCGGGCCGCCCATTGGGCGTACCGGTCCGCATAGGCCCGGTCCGCCTGCTGGGCCTTGGCGCCATAAGTCGATCCGGACGCCTCGGCGCCGGCCGGCGGCGGGGCGTACTGGCCGCTCGGCGGGGCCACAGGGGCCTGACTCGTTTGCGGGGGTTGGCTGGTCGAAGGGGTCTGGGCATTGGCTGAAGCCGGTGCGCCGAGGCCAAGGGCGAGGACCACAGTCAAAGCCTTAGATGATTTGTGCATATTCATGGTCTGTCTCCTTTCTGCGGCAGGACGTCTTCAGATTAACGCAATACTGCTGCAGGGTCTTGTCTAGAAGGGCAAGGTGACAGCCGAAATGGGCGTCCACTTCGGTTGTCATGCTCTAGTTCTATGGTTCTCCAGGCGGTCGAGGCGGCTCATCGCTTCCAGCACCGCGTCCAGAGGGATGGGCGCCTCGACGCCGAGGGGCCATCGCAGGTGAGGTCGGTCCTGCACCGCGCAGGCGTCCGACGCCCAGGACGACAGGATCGCCCGCTTCTCAGCCGGATCGAGCAAACCGTCCTTCACCACGTCGTCAGGGTCGTGAAAGCCGACCGCGGGCCTGAGCAGGCGCTCACGCACCTCGCCGAGGCTGGAGAACGGCATCGCGACGTCTGGGCTGATCAGCATGTCCGCCTCGCCCTCGATCAGTGGCTGGTGGTCGCCTGATTGATGGGGATGCGCTTGGCCCGCGCCTGGCTTTGCGCGGACTTGGGCGCGGTGATCGTCAGGACGCCGTTGCGGAACTGGGCGGCCACGCGGCTATCGTCCACGTCGTCCAGCGCCAGGCGACGCTCAAAGCGGCCATAGATCCGCTCGCTGATGGCCCGGCCGCGGTCTTGGGTCTCGGCGCGCTTTTCGCCGCGAAGCACCAGGACGCCGTCCTGGACCAGAACCTCGACGTCCTTCTCCTCGAGACCGGGCAGTTCGACCGTTACGCGGTATTCGCCCTCGACGTCCTCGACCTCCAGGTGCGGCCAGGCGCTGCGAGCGCCCCAGAAGGCGGGCGCGTCGAAGCCGTGGAAGGCGTCGTCGAACAGCCGGTTCATCTCGCGATGGAGCGTAAGCAGCGGGTCGACGCCGTCCTGGGGGACGGGCAGGTTGCGGTTCCGGTCATTGGTCCGGGACCAGGGGACAAGATCACGCACGTTCATGGTTGTTCCTCCTTTCACACGTGCAGGGCGCCGCCGGCCGGTAAAGCCCGCGGCCAGGTTCGGAAGGGTCGAGGCGTGGCGTCCGAAGGCGCCGCGCACCTCGGCCGTCAGGGACGCGCCGCACGCTGGAGCCGATGGTCCTGGCTCCAGCGCCGGCGTCTTGCCGCTTGATCAGGCGGCCCGGCGTTCCCGGTGGTTGTCCTGGATCTGCTCGGGCTTCGACGCGGCGGCGCCGCCGATCTCGACGCGGCGGGGCTTCAGCGCCTCGGGCACTTCGCGCGCCAAGTCGATCGACAGCAGGCCGTTGTCGTGGCCGGCGGATTTCACCACCACATAGTCGGCCAGTTCGAAGCGACGTTCGAAGCTGCGCGCGGCGATGCCGCGATGCAGGTAATGGCGCTCACCGCCATCGCCATCCGCCTTGCGCCCCGCGACGATCAGCAGGTTGGGCTGGGCGGTGAGCTCCAGCTCCTCGGGCTTGAACCCCGCGGTGGCCAGAGTGACGCGGTAGGCGTCTTCACCGGTCTTTTCGATGTCGCAAGGCGGATAGTGGCTGTCGGCGCCACTCCTCATCGCGGTTTCGATGAGGTCCGCCATGCGGTCGACGCCGATCATCGACCGATAAAGGGGAGAGAAGTCGTATGCCGTTCTCATTTTCCATCTCCTCAGAACGAGCAAGTTGGACCTGAGAGGCGCCGCTTGGAAGCGGCGCCTCCTGACTTTTGCCGAGCCTTTCAAGCGCTCGACGGCCGACGATTTGGGAGGGCCAAGATTGACTTCAAGAGGCCCCTTGAGAATTTTTTTGCCCGACCTAACTCACTGAAATCGATCTCTTAAACCAGGCGGCCGACCCCCAAGGCCGTCGCGCTCTGTCTGCTCCCATGCCACTGCCCGCTAACCTCCTTTCTATCTTCGTCACCCTCCTGGCGACCATCGGCCCGGTGGAGACCGCGGTCGTGTTCTCCGGACTGACGGCAGGCGTGCATAAGGCCGAGCGGCGCAGCCTCGCCGCGCGTTCGATCCTGATCGCTGGCGGCGTCCTCACAGCCTTCGCCTTGGGAGGAGGGGGCGCCCTGGCCCTGTTGCACGTGTCCTTGCCGGCGTTCCGCGTGGCCGGCGGCCTACTCCTGTTCCTTCAGGCCCTGACCCTGACCTTTTCCAGTCCGGGGCTCTCGTCGATCAGCGAGGGGGAGACGCGCGAGGCGCGCGAACCCGGCGACATCGCGGTGTTTCCTCTGGCGTTTCCAGTGATCGCCGGGCCCGGTAGCCTCTCGGCGATCGTCCTCGTCATGGGCAGGGCCGGGCGATGGCCCGACGCGCTGGCGGTCTTGGCGATGCTCCTGGCGAGCCTGGCCATGACCTACGCGGCCATGCGAGCGTCTGAGCTTCTCGTGCGACGGCTCGGCCGAACCGGCTGCGACGTGGTCGGCCGCATTTCGGGCGTGCTGCTGGCCGGCCTGGCGGTGCAGTTCATCTTCGACGGCCTCCGCCAGGCGGCGCTGTGGGGCCCGGTGGGCGGGTAGGTTTGAGGCGGCGACCGACCAGAGTTTCCTCCCGTCTACCGCAGCTAGCCCCGGCCGAAGCGTTGCGCCGCATCGACCAGCGCCTCGAACAGACGCCGGCACGGCGGCTAAGACCAGAAACTCCGGATGGAATTGGACGCCCAGGAAAAAAGGGCGCGCCCGTTTCTTCGATAGCTTGGATCACGCCGTTTCCTTCGCGGGCCGCCACGCGAAGCCCCGAACCAGCCGCTCGATGGACTGGCTGTGCAGCGAATTGATCCGCAGCGTCTCCAGCCGGGTGGGCACGACAAGTCGGGCGCCGCCATCATTCGGAACGAGTTCGGCACAGAGCCGTACGTCCCGCTCGACGATGTTCGCTTCAAGCGTCCGTTCGCCCGTGGGCTCGATCAGAGTGCGACGACCCTGCGCCCGACAGCTAGGGTAAGCAGCCCGAGCGTTGCGCCCGCCATGACGTGGGCGCCGAAGTCGCCCACCGCGA
>JBARAK010000009.1:0-2138 GCA_049791955.1 Caulobacteraceae bacterium | reverse complement strand
GCCCAGACGTCGTCCGAGGCCGCCATGACCGCCCTGCTCACGGTCTGCAAACCGGCGGCCGAGCAGCAGCTGGCCCTGGACGTGGTGGCAGACCAGTCGGGCTACGCCAAGGAAGCGGCCCCGCCGCCGGGACTGCCCATCGTGCGGGCGCAGTCGCGCAGCTGGCGGGTTCCCTCCGCCTCGGGCGAGGTGCATCTGGTGGCGGGCGCGGTGCCCGAGCCGGCGCAGTCCTCGGCCTGCATGGTGGCCGCCTACGGCGATCCGATGACCGGTTTCGAGGCGACCATCGGCAAGCGGCTGACCGCTCCGGACCTGGGCTTCCAGCTCGATCCGCAGCAGAGCTTCACCACCGCCCAGTACCACGTGGACCACTACACGGCCCAGCAGGGCTATCTCAGCCGCAATATCATGGTCATCCGGCCGCTCGCTGTGTCACCTGACCACCCGACCCTTTCCGTCATCGCTTATCGCGTGGACTACTCATGGCTAAAATCCATTTCTCGCTAGTCGCGCCCGAGCGCGAGCTGTTCGCCGGCGAAGTCGACCAGGTGGATGCGCCGGGGACCGAAGGCGATTTCGGCGTGCTGCACGGCCACGCCCCGTTCATGACCACGCTCCGCCCGGGCGAGGTGGTGGTGCGCGCCGACGGCGCCAGTCGCATCTTCACCATCCAGGGCGGCTTCGCCGACATCACCCCGGAAAGCTTCACCCTGCTGGCCGAACACGCCACCGAGGTCACGGCCGCCAGCTGATCCAAAGACCTTCTCTCCCTGCGGGAGAAGGAGGGAGGATGAGCAAACCTGTTCATTCGCGGGCTTTTTAAAGTCCGCACGTTCCCGCGAAGGCGGGAATCCTGGTCAAATCCGCAGGCGTTCGCGAATGAATCTGGATCCCCGCCTCCGCGGGATGTGCGGATTTAAGTAAAGCCTCGTCGCGTCTCTTACCCTCGGGGAAACGGACGGATTAAGCCTCGCCGATCCCCCGGAACGCAGCCAGCACCTGTTCGTAGGCGGTGCGCTTGAAGGGGACGACGGTTTCCAGCGCCTCGTCCAGGCGGGCCCAGCGCCAGGCGTCGAACTCGGGATGCGCGTCGGCCTCCAGGTCGATCTCGGCGTCCTCGCCCTCGAAGCGGAAGGCGAACCAGCGCTGCGCCTGGCCGGCGTAGCCGCGCCGGCGCGCATCGACCAGCTCGGCGGGAAAGTCGTAGTTGATCCAGCCGGGCGCCTCGGCCAGGAGGCGGGCGGAGACGATGCCGGTTTCTTCCTGGAGTTCGCGCCGGGCGGCGGAGAGCAGGTCCTCGCCCGCATCCACTCCGCCCTGGGGGAACTGCCAGTTGTGCGGTCCGGCCACGTTATGGCGCCGGCCGAGCCAGACCTGGCCTTGCCGGTTGAAGACGACGATGCCGACGTTGCGGCGGTAGCGGGGATCGGGTTCGGCGGTCGGGTCTGGCGTGCTCACCGCTTGGTGATAGCGGAGGCCGGCGCCAGTTGGTAGCCGCGCCCGGGCAGGCCGGCGGCCCAATGGATCACCTGCTCCACTGTCACCGGATAGGCGAAGCCCGATCCCAGCGCCGATCCGTGCTGCAGGGCCTTGGCCTCCAGACCCAGCAGGGCCTGGTTGATGGCGTCGGCGGAAAGCTGCTCGTCCACGATCGCGTCGGCCGACGCCCGCGGCGGCCCGACCCCGCGATGTTCGGCCGTACCATCGTCGAGGAAGGCCAGCCCGCGGCCCTTCAACTGGCCCGTGAAGGTCGCCATGGCCCCGTCGGAGGCCAGGAATCGGCCTCCCAGATAGTTGGCGACCCCGAAATAGCCGCTGGCCCGCGATAGCAGCCAGTCCATCCGCTTGATGGTGTCGGCGGGCGAGGCGGCCGCCATCAGGGTGTAGGGACCCGGATCGTTGGTCGGATAGTCGGTGGGCTCCATCGGGATCTCGAGCACCACCTCGTGCCCGTTGGCGCGCGCCAGGTCGATCCAGCCCTGCAGGTTGTCGGCGTAGGGCACGAACGACAGGGTGATGTCCGGCGGCAGGCGCTCGATGGCGGCCTTGGTGGTGGCGGCGTTGAGGCCAAGTCCGCCCACGATCATGGCGATCCTGGGCTTGCCATTGTCATGGAACGGCCGGGCGTAGGCCTGGGC
>JBARAK010000008.1:0-3205 GCA_049791955.1 Caulobacteraceae bacterium | reverse complement strand
GCTCCCGCCACGCCCGCTCCGGCCGCGGCCACCCCGCCGCCGATCCAGACCGGCGTGGTCCGGGGGATCAAGGTCGTCGGCAACGAGCGTATCGAAGCGGACACCATCGTCTCGTACATGCCGATCGCGACGGGCGACACGATCGACGCGGCGCGTCTCGACCTGGCGGTCAAGACCCTGTTCCGGACCGACCTGTTCTCCGACGTCAACATCACCCTGGACCCGGCGACCGGGCTCCTGACGGTGCACGTGACGGAAAACCCGATCATCAACCGGGTGGTGTTCGAGGGGAACAGCGCCGAGAGCGACGACAAGCTGCGCGACGAGGTGTCGATCCACCCGCGCAGCATCTTCACCAAGTCCCACGTCCAGCAGGACGTGCAGCGGATCGTGGAGCTGTATCGCCGCTCGGGCCGGATTTCCGCGACTGTGGTCCCCAAGATCGTCGAGCTGCCGCAGAAGCGGGTCGACCTGGTGTTCGAGATCAAGGAAGGTCCCAAGACCGGCATCATCCGGGTCAACTTCCTCGGCAACCACGTCTTCGCCGACAGCGCGCTGCGCGATGTGGTGGTGACCAAGGAAAGCCACTGGTACAAGTTCTTCGCGTCCAACGACAACTACGATCCGGACCGGATCGAGTATGATCGCGAGCAGCTGCGGAAGTACTATTCCAACCGCGGCTACTATGATTTCCGCGTCACGTCTTCGATCGCCGAACTGCAGAGCGACCAGCGCAACTTCGCCGTGACTTACACGATGGACGAGGGCGCCAAGTACAAGTTCGGCAAGCTGCGCGTCACCACCGACCTGAAGCGCCTGAACGGCAACATCCTGCGGCAGCTGCTGCCCATCAAGGAAGGGCAGGTCTACGCCGGCGACAAGATCGAGCAATCGGTCGACGCCCTGACCTTCGCGGCCGGCGCGGCCGGCTTCGCCTTCGTCGACATCCGTCCGCGCTATACCGCCAACCGCGACACCCATACCGTCGACGTCACCTTCGACATCCGTGAAGGGCCGCGCGTCTACGTCGAGCGGATCGACATCGTCGGCAACACCCGCACGCTCGACCCGGTCATCCGCCGCGAAATGCGCATCGCCGAAGGCGACGCCTACAACCGCGTGCTGGTCGACCGTTCCAAGACCGAGATCAAGCGGCTGGAGTTCTTCAAGACCGTCGACGTCACCCAGCAGCCCGGCTCCGCGCCGGACAAGACCGTCCTGCAGGTCAAGGTCCAGGAGCAGCCGACCGGCGAACTGTCGGTGGGCGCGGGCTACTCCTCGCTCGACAAGCTGATGGTCGACTTCGGGATCAGCGAGCACAACTTCCGCGGCATGGGTCAGGACCTGCGCCTGCGCGCCGAGGTCGGCTACCTGAGCCAGCAGATCGACCTGTCGTACACGGAGCCGCGCTTCCTCGGCCGTGACCTGCGCGGCGGCATCGACCTGTTCGACTCCCGCACCGACTTCTCGCAGTACACGGGCTTCGTGCAGTCCTCGGCGGGCGCGTCGGTGCACGTGCTGTTCCCGCTGAACATCAACGCCACCTTCTCGCCGCGCTACAGCCTGCACCAGGACGAGGTCAGCGCCGACGAGGGCAACTGCGAAGCCGGCCTGATCTCGATCGTGATCTGCGATCAGCGGGGCGAAAGCCTGACCTCCGCGCCGGGCTACTCGCTGATCCTGGATATGCGGAACGATCCGCTGCACCCGACCCGTGGTTTCACCGCGAGCCTGGACCAGGACTTCGCGGGCGTGGGCGGCAGCGTCCGCTACCTGAAGACCAACATCGGGTTCAACTACTACTACGGCTTCACGCCGGCCTGGGTGCTGAGCTTCAGCTCCAACGTGGGCTACATCAACGGTTGGGGTGGGGACGCGATCCGCATCAACGACCGCTTCTTCAAGGGCGGCAACACCTTCCCCGGGTTCGAGATCGCCGGCATCGGCCCGCGCGACACCGAGTTCGACGAGGCGCTGGGCGGCAACCTGTCCGCGATCGGCGCCGTCGAACTGTCTATCCCGAACCATCTGCCCGAACAGTACGGGATCCGGACGTCCTGGTTCACCGACGTCGGCACCCTGGGCCTGCTCGACAAGAGCGTGTTGAAGACCAGCACGTTTATCCGCGACGACTTGGCGCTCCGCGCCTCGACGGGGATCAGCGTATTCTGGACGTCGCCACTCGGCCCGATCCGCCTGGACTTCGCTCAGGTCATCAAGCGTGAAAGCTATGACCGGACGGAAGCCTTCCGATTCTCAACCGCAACGCAGTTCCAATGATCATGAAAAACGCTGTCATCGGGGCCGCCGCGGCCGCCCTCGTGCTTACGGTCGCCGCTGGCGCCGACGCGCAGAGCACCAAGAAGAGCTCGACCACCGCCAGCCATACGGCTTCCGCTTCGGCTACCCCGGCCACCCCGGGTCCGGCTCCCAAGCCCCTGAATCACGGTCCGGCGATCCCAGGCGTGTGCGTCTACTCCAACAACATCGCGGTGGAGAACTCCACCGTCGGCAAGGCGTTCGCCGACCGGATGCAACAGCTGCGCGCCCAGGCCGCCGCTGAGCTGAGCGGCGAGCAGACCGCGCTGCAGAACGACGAGAAGGCCCTCTCGGCCAAGCGCGCCACCCTGAACCAGGATCAGTTCGCCCAGCAGGCCCAGCCGCTGGTCGCGCGCGAACAGGCCCTGAACCAGAAGGCCGACGTCCGTCAGCGCGAGCTGCAGGCGACCTACGTCCACCAATTCCGCCGCATCAGCGAAGTGATCGAGCCGCTGGTGAGCAACGCCTATGAAGGGCACCACTGCTCGGTGCTGCTGAATGGCGAGGCGGTCATGGCGGCCAATCCGGCCATGGACCTCACCGCCGAGGTGTCGACCGCGCTGAACTCGAAGATGACCACCATCACCTTCGACCGCGAAGCCGCTCCCGCCGCGCAGTAATCGCGGCGCCGAGTCCAATGCCCGATCCGAGGTTCTATGAGACGCTCGCACCAGCGAGCGTCTCCGAGCTTGCTTCCCTGACGGGAGCCGAGCTCGCGGATGCGGCGAGCGGCGGCAGGGTCATCACGGCTGCTGCGCCGCTGCTCCGGGCCGATACGGCCTCGGTCAGCTTCCTGTCGGATCGCAAGCACCTGGCCGATCTGCGCGCCAGCGTGGCCGGCGCCTGTTTCGTGGCCCCGGCGAACGCCGAGGCGGCTCCCCAAGGC
>JBARAK010000007.1:0-4772 GCA_049791955.1 Caulobacteraceae bacterium | reverse complement strand
GCCGCCACCCACCGCGAAGTCGCCGACAGCCTGCGCGCCACCCTGCTGGCGGTGTCCGGACCGGGTTACGCCGCCTGTGGGGCCGCCATCCGCGACATGGACCTGCGACCGCGCCTGGCGGACATCGCGGTCCCCACCCTGGTCATCGGCGGCGAGCGGGACGTCTCCACGCCCTTCGCCGATCACGGCCGGTTGATCGGGGAGGGGACGCCCGGCGCGCGCACGGTGCTGCTGGACGCGGCCCACCTGGCCCAGGTCGAGCAGCCCTCTGCCTTCGCCGCCGCAGTGACCGGCTTCGTCCACGCCCTGGACCGGCCGGCCGACGCCGAGGCCGCCCAGCAGCTCTACCAGAGTGGCCTGGAGACCCGCCGCCAGGTGCTCGGCGACGCTTGGGTCGACCGCTCGCTGGCCAACCGCACGCCGTTCAACACCGAGTTCCAGGCCATGATCACCCGCGTGGCCTGGCATGAGGTGTGGAGGCGGCCCGGCCTGGACCACCGCACCCGCCGCCTGCTGGTGCTGTCGGTCACCGCGGCGCTCGGCCGCTGGGAAGAGTTCCGTATGCACGTGCGCTCGGGCTTGCAGCAGGGCGGCCTCAGCCCCGACGAGCTTAAGGAAACCCTGATGCAGCTGGCCCTCTACGCCGGCCTGCCCGCCGCCAACACCGCCTTCGCCGAGGCCGGCGCGGTCATGGCCGAGCTGTCGCGCGAGTCCAACGGCTAAGCTTCCCCGAAAAAAACTCATCGTCCTGGAGGCTCTCGCATCGGCTTGACAGGCGAGGCGCTCGAGGTGCTAAAGTTCGTCTAACGGATGATGTGTTCGCATATCGCCCAAAAACCGAACCCCGGCGCCTCCCCGTTCTCGCAGCGGGAAGAACCAACCGGGGTCGAAAAAGCGTTTAACGCCAAAGCGTAAGTCGCGCTGTGGCGAGAAGCTTGCAGCGGGAGGACGCTGGATTGTGCTGACTGCTTGGATTGAAGGCTTTCAGAGTCTCCTGCACGCCCAGCAACTCATCTTCCTGTGCCTTGGCATGCTGATGGGGTTGATCTTCGGGGCCGTGCCGGGACTAGGCGGGACCACGGCGCTGGCGCTGCTGATGCCGCTGACCTACGGGCTGGACCCGATCACCGCCCTGGCGCTGTCGGGTGGGGTGATGGGCGCGGTGCCCATGGGCGGCTCGATCTCCGCCATCCTGCTGAACACGCCGGGCTCGGCGCCCAACGCGGCCACCTGCATGGACGGCTATCCCCTGGCCCAGCAGGGCAAGGCGGGCCTGGCCATCGGGGCGGCGGCCAGTTCGAACGCCATCGGCGGGCTGATCGGCACGGTGTCGCTGCTGGCGGTGCTGCCGCTGTCCAAGCAGCTGGTGCTGAGCTTCGGGCCGCCGGAATTCTTCCTGCTGTCGATCCTGGGCCTGGTGGTGGTCGCCACCGCCTCGCGGGGCAAGATGCTGCGCGGCCTGGTGGCGGGCGGGATCGGGCTGATGATCGCCCTGGTCGGCTTCGACCAGGTGACCGGCACGGTCCGCTATACCTTCGGCCTGCAGTACCTGTGGGACGGCGTGCATCTGGTGCCGGCCCTGATCGGCCTGTTCGCCGGCGCCGAGATGATCAAGCTGTGGTGCAAGGGCGGGGTCATCGCGGGCGCGGCCAGCGGGCTGAAGATCACCCGTGTCACCGACGGCCTGCTGGAGACCTTCCGCCACTGGCCGACCGTGCTGCGCGGCTCGCTGATCGGCACGGTGGTGGGCGCGGTGCCGGGCGTCGGCGGGGTGGTGGCGTCCTTCCTGTCCTATTCGCTGACCGTGCAGGTCTCCAAGGACCCCGACAGTTTCGGCAAGGGCAACATCCAGGGCGTGATCGCGCCGGAGGCGGCGATCAACGCCAAGGACAGCAGCGCGCTGATCCCGACCATCGCCTTCGGCATCCCCGGCGGGGCCGAGATGGCGGTGTTCCTCGGCATCCTGGTGCTGCACGGCCTGCAGCCCGGCCCGCTGATGCTGATCAACAACCAGAAGGAGATCTACAGCCTGGTGTGGGCGCTGACGGCGGCCTGCGTGCTGGCGGGCGGGCTCGGGCTGCTGTTCGTGCGGCCGCTGTCCATGGTCACCCTGATCCCGGCCAAGAAGCTGGCCCCGGTAGTGATGACGGTGGCCTTCATCGGCTCGTGGGCCGTCGACCAGACGGTGGAGAACATCATCGTCTCCGGCGTGTTCGCGCTGTTGGGCTACGCCATGACGCGCCTGGACTATCCGCGCCTGCCGATCGTGATCTCGCTGGTGCTGGGGGCGGGGCTGGAGCGCAACCTGCACCAGTCGATGGCCATGTCGGACGGCTCCGTCACCATCTTCTTCAGCCGCTTCATCTGCGTGATCCTGCTGGCCTGCATCGCCGGGGCCCTGCTGCTGACGCCGCTGCGCTCGACCATGGGGCGGCTGTTCCCGCGCCCGGTCGCCTATCCCCAGCGGAGGCCGACATGAGGCCCGACGTCCTGCGTTTCCTTCCGGCCGCGGTCTGCTGGCTGTTCTCGGCGGGCTTCCTGGCCATGACCTACACCTTGCCGCCGGCGGCGCGGGCCATGCCGCTGATGGTCGGCTGGTGCACCCTGGGCCTGGCCACGCTGGACATGGCCTCGCGGCTCAAGGGCAAACTGGGCGAGGCGCTGATGCGCACGCTCAACCCCGCAGGCCTGAAGCCGGAGCCGCCGGACACCGTTTCCGGACGCTACGCCCTGCTGAGCGGCATCGGGCTGGTGGTGCTGCTGGTGACGGCCTTCCTGCTGTTCGGAGCGCTGGTGGCCGCGCCGGTGCTGATCTTCGCCGCCCTGATGATCGCCAACCGCAAGGAATGGCTGCTGAGCCTGGCGATCGCGGCGGGCTCAACCCTGGTGATCTGGCTGCTGTTCTCGGTGCTGCTCAGGCTGCAGCTCTACCCCGGAGTGCTGTTCGGCGGCTCGCTCTAAGCGCAGCCATCACGAACTGAAAGGCGCCCAAGAGGCGTCGGAGGAGACGATATGCATACGCCCAGGCGCAGGGACCTGCTGACCGCGGCCGGATACGGCGGGGCCGCCATGCTGTTCGGCTGCGGGCCGGGCGGCGAGACCAAGTTCCCCCAGCGCGACATCACCTTCATCATCCCGTTCGCGCCGGGCGGCGGCTTCGACTCCTACGTGCGGGTCATGCTGGAGCCGATGCAGCGCTTCCTGCCGCAACGGGCCAATATCGTGCCCCTGAACGTGGAGGGCGCCGGCGGCGGCAAGGCCACCAGCCAGCTCTTCCACGCCCGCCCCGACGGCTACACCATCAGCGTGGTCAGCGTGCCGGGCGCCATCGTGCTGCAGCAGCTCCAGGGCAAGTCCGGCTACGACCTGGGCAAGATGAGCTGGCTCGGCAACATGGGCAGCGACCCCTACGGCATCGCCGTGGGCGTCAACTCCCCGATCAAGAGCGTGGACGACCTCAGGGCGCTGTCCAAGAGGCGGCCGGTCAAGTTCACCTCCACCGGGCCGGGCTCCACCGGGCGCGCGGGCACCCTGATCTCGTCGGCCATGCTGGGCATCCGCTCTGAGATCATCGCCGGCTACAAAGGCACCAGCGAGTACCTGGTGGCGGCGGCACGCGGCGACGGCGACGCGGCGGTCTGTTCGCTCACCGCCATGCAGGGCCTAGCCAAGGCCAAGGTGATCCGCATCATCGCCAGCTTCGAGCAGCACTCCACCCTGCCCGGGGTGCCGGACGCCACCACCCTCGGCCAGCCCGACCTCGTGCAGATCAGCCAGTTACGCCCCGTGGCCGGGCCGCCGAACCTGCCCAAGAAGGTGCACGCCATCCTTTCCGATGCGCTGGACAAGGCGCTGCACAGCCCCACCGTCACCGACTGGGCCCAGAAGAACGGCGCCAGCCTGACCTGGGCCACCCCCGAGCAGACCACTCAGCTGATCCAGCAGCAGACCGCCTTCATCAGCCACTGGAAGAAGATGCTGGGGGACAAGCTCTAGCGATGGGGCCGGTGTTTTCCAGCAACCCAGGAGGGCGGCCATGAGCGGCGATACGTCCGCCGAGGGGCGCGTGCACCGGGTGAGCGACCACGCCTATGGCCTGGCGCTGGACCACAACCACCTGGGCGGCGTGGCGGACCACGAGCATGACGACCTGCCCGAGCTGTCGCTGGAGGAGAACCCGATCTGGATCGCCGACCACGTCTCGCTGACCAGCGTGGGCGTGGACATCGGCTCCTCCGGCACCCAGGTGATCTTCTCGCGCATCAACCTGCGCCGGCCGGGCGAGGACCTGTCCAGCCGCTACGTCGTGGTCTCGCGCGAGGCCCTCTACATGTCGCCAGTGGCGCTGACGCCGTTCGAGAGCGAGCTGCGCATCGCAGAGCAGGGCCTGGGCCGCATCATCGACGAGGCCTTCGCCGCCGCCGGCCTGACCCGCGAGGACGTGGACACCGGCGCGGTGATCCTGACCGGCGAGGCGCTGCGGCGCGAGAACGCCGAGATCATCTCCACCGTGCTGTCCGAGCACGCCGGCGAGTTCGTCTGCGCCACCGCCGGCCACCACATGGAATCGACCCTGGCCGCCTACGGCTCCGGCGCCGCCCAGGCCTCGGCCGAACAGGGGCTGCGCATCCTGAACGTGGACATCGGCGGCGGCACGACCAAGCTTGCGGTCGTGGAAGGCGGGAGGGTGACGGCGACTGCCGCCGTCCACATCGGCGGCCGGCTTCAGGTGGTGGACGCGGACGGCGTCATCGTCCGCCTCGATCCGGCCG
>JBARAK010000006.1:0-7911 GCA_049791955.1 Caulobacteraceae bacterium | reverse complement strand
CCCCAGGGCTGGTCCGACGCATCCCCGGCCTCGTCGCAGAACATCAGTGCGCGGGGCGCATCCCAGGCGTCGAGCAGGCGGTCCAGCGGCTGCGGTTCCTGGATATCGGGGACGTCCAGGCGTCCGGTCTGTTCGGCCGCCTCGGCGGCGATGGCCTGCAGCCGCGCCACCTTGGTGTGATCGGCGTTGGTGCGGCGGGTGGTGACCAGGCGCACCCGGCGCGCGCCGAGTTCGGCGGCCTTCTCGACGATGGTCTCCAGGCGCGCCCGCTTCACCAGGGCGATGACCAGGTCGAGGTCGGGCGGCAGGATCTGGTCGTGGGTCCGGACCTCGACCTCCAGCCGGCCGCCGCGCTTGCCGGCCTCCGCCAGGGTGGCGCGCCATTCGCCGTCCCGCCCGTTGAACACCAGCAGAGCCGCGCCCGGCTGGAGGCGCATGACGTTGGCCAGGTAGTGGCTCTGCTCGGCCGGCAGGGCGATGGCGGCGCCTTCGGCGAGCGGTTCGGAAACGAACAGTCGGATCATGCCCATATTCCCTTACACAGGCTCCGGTTCCGCGCCAGACCACCGGCCCCAGGAGGCCCGCGTTGCGGGCGTCGGCGGGCCTTTGACCTCAGCCGACCCGAGGCCTACTGAGGCGGTCCGGAAGCCGAGCCGAGGGCTGCATGACCGCGTGGGAGATCGTCCAGCGCCCCGAGCGTGACCAGCTTGGCGAGGCCCCGTTCTGGGACACCGAGAGCCAGAGCCTGTTCTGGGTCGACATCCCCAACAAGCAGGCCAAGCGGCTGGTCCCCGCGACTGGTGCGATCACGCGCTGGAGCTTCGAACAATTCTGCTCGGCGGCCTTTCCCACCACCCGGGGCGACGCCATGGTGGCGCTTCGGGACGGGCTCTACCGGCTGGACATGGAGACCGGGGAAACCACCGCATTCGCCAGGCCGGACACCGATCCCGGCAACCGCGCCAACGAGGTCCGCACCGACCCCCAGGGCCGCATCTGGTTCGGCACCATGGCCGACAACCTTGGGCCGGACGGCAAGGGTGTACCTCTGACACGCTCGTCCGGCGCCATGTTCTGCGTCGACGCCCACGGCCATGCTCAGCGGATGCTCAGCGAGATCGGCATCACCAACGTGCTGTGCTGGAGCCCGGACGGCCGCCGCTTCTACACCGCCGACACCCGTGCAGGGGTGGTCTGGTCGTTCGACTACGATCCCGACGGTCCTGCGATCAGCAATCGCAAGGTGTTCCTGGACAAGGGACTGCCCGGAAATCCGGA
Organism: Caulobacteraceae bacterium; assembly: GCA_049791955.1. Lineage (GTDB taxonomy): Bacteria > Pseudomonadota > Alphaproteobacteria > Caulobacterales > Caulobacteraceae > CAHJWH01. Next base: position 6,633 of record JBARAK010000006.1, on the reverse strand, counting down.
CGGCGGGGCGATGGATGAGGACGGCTGTCTGTGGAACGCGCGCTGGGGCGGCGGCCAGGTGATCCGCTTCACCCCCGATGGCCGGATCGACCGGACCATCGAGCTGCCGGTCCGCCAGCCGTCGAGCTGCTGCTTCGGAGGCCGCGATCGCCACACCCTGTACGTCACCTCGGCCTATCAGGAGATGAGGGATCTGGGGCCGGACTCGCTCGACGGCTCCCTGTTTGCGGTCCAGCTCGACGTGGCCGGCCTGCCGATGCGCCGCTTCGAAGGCTGAACCTCTTCCGCCGGCGTTCGGCCCGCAGGCTTCAGCCCGGGGGTGTGGCGCGGACCTGGACGGTGATCTTCACCGCCCCGGCGTGGGCGAAGACGAGGCTCGCCGGGAAGCTGCTGCCCGCGGAGAGGCCGCCCTTCAGTCCCATCATCATCAGGTGATAGCCGTTGGGCTCCAGCCGCGCCGTTCCGTGGGCCGGGACCTCGAGCCCCGCCTTCACCGCCTCCATCGTGGATACGCCGCCGGACATGGCCGAACGGTGCAGGCCCACATGCGCCGCCATCGGGCTGGAGGCGCCGGTGAGCCGATCGGCGCCCCGGCCGTGGTTGACGACGGTGAGGTAGATGACCCCGGTGGACATCCCCGGAAGCGCCGGCCGGCTCCAGGCGCCTTCGACCGAGATGGCGGGGGCGGGGACTGAGGCCGCTGTGGCCGTGGCGAGGGGAACGGCGAGCAGGAGGGGGGCGCCCAGGAAGGTCACGGCGTTGCGGAGCATGTGCATCGGGTCCTGGTCAGTGGTGCATGTGGGCCATGGGATCCTCGGCGGAAGCGGGCTCCACCATCACCATGGGCGCGGGATGAGCGACCGAGGCCCAGGCGGCGCCGGGCGCGGGTATGTCCGTCCAGCGGGCTTCGCCCGCCTCGCAAGTCTGGACGGTTGGGAAGTAGAGCGGGCCGGTCGCCTCCGGCAGCTTGGCCATCAGCCCGAAATCGTCGAACTGATCGTCTGGCAGGCGGCCGCGCCAGATCACCGCCGCCACCCGTTCGTGCAGCATGGCCCCGCCTTCGCCCTTGAGCGGGGAGGCCAGGGGTTCACGGCGGATTTCCAGCGTCCAGCCCGCCTTGGGTTGCGGCCGGGCCGTGACCACGCCGGCGGGCAGCCTCACCTCCAGGGTGGTGGTGGCCGAGCCTCCGCATCCGTGGCCCACCCGGAAGTGGCCGGCGAAGAGGCTTCCGGCATGGGCGGTCGGCTCGGCGAGGACGACGTGGGCGCTCGCGCCGCCGCAGCCGCCGAAGAGGGCTGCGGTCAGGCACGCCGATAGGAGCGATGTTCTCAAGGCTGGACCTCCGATGCCCCTTGTCTACGCCGAACCGTGGCGAAGTTGAGCGCAAAACGCCGGGCGCCCTTTTTCGCGAAGCGAGCTAGAAGGGGGCGCGCAACATGGAGGGAACAGGTGTCGGCGATCCAGGTCATTCTGCTGGCGGTGCTGCAGGGCGTGACGGAGCTGTTCCCCGTGTCCAGCCTTGGGCATGCGGTGATCGTGCCGTCGTTGCTGCACTGGAACGTGAACCAGGACGGGGCGGGCTTCCTGCCGTTCCTGGTGGTCATGCACCTGGGTACGGCGGTGGCGCTGCTGATCTATTTCTGGCGCGACTGGTGGGATTTCGCCCTGGCGGTGCTCCTGAACCGCGGAGCCCGCGCCCAGCAGGACCGGCGCCTGTTCTGGCGGGTGGTGGTGGCCACGATCCCGGCCGTGATCCTGGGCGGGCTGTTCGAAAAGCTTCTGCGCCATGCTTTCGGCAGTGCGATGATCGCAGCGGCCTTCCTGATCGTGAACGGGGTGATCCTGTTCGCGGCCGAGCGGTTGCGCCGCGCGTCGACTCGCCGGCTCGACGACCTGGGCTGGGGCCAGGCGCTGTTCATCGGCGTCTGCCAGGCCCTGGCGCTGATCCCCGGCATCTCGCGTTCGGGAACCACCATGGTCGGCGGCTTCCTGTCCGGCCTGGACCACGAGGACGCGGCCCGGTTCTCATTCCTGACCGCCACCCCGATCATCCTGGGCGCCGCCGTGCTGGAGGTGCCCAAGCTGCACAAGGAGGGCGCGCACTTCAGCACCATGGCCTGGGGCGCGGGCGTGGTGGCGGGGGCGGTGGCCTACGCCAGCATCTGGGCCCTGATGCGCTGGTTCAAGAAGCACGAGTTCAAGGCCTTCGACCCGTTCGCGATCTACTGCTGGGCGGCCGGGGCGATCTCGCTGGCGCTGCTGGCGTTCGGGAGGTGAGCATGAACCGACAGCCCCTTCTGCGGCTCGCGCTCGCATCCGCCCTGGCGGGTTGCTGTGGCCTCGCGGCGGCCTCTTCGGCCGAGGCCGGCGGGACCGTCGCCTTCGATCGTCCGGAGCTGCAGGCTCCCGCCTCGATCAAGGTGACCGTGAGCGATATTGCGCCCGATGGGGCGATGTCGGCGAAATTTACCGCCGACGGCAAGAACGTCGCCCCCTCCACGCGCTGGAGCGTCGGGCCGCCCGGCACGAAGAGCTATGTGCTGATCATGCAGGATCCGGATGCGTCCGGGCCGGAGCCCATCGTGCATTGGCTCGTCTACGACATCCCGATCCGTTACCTGGCTGTGCCGGGGGGAATGCGGAACATGGCCGAACCCGCCAACCCGTTCGGGTCGGCCCAGGGGTGGAACTATCACGGCAGCGTCGGCTACACCGGGCCCCGTCTGGCCGTGAGCGACGGGCTGCACCATTATCATTTCCAGGTCTTCGCCTTGGACAGGGCGCTCCACGTCGCTCCGGGCGCGCAGCCCGAACGGGTGCTGGGGGCCATGAAGGGTCACGTGATCGCCCGCGGCGAACTGGTGGCGACCTATGCGGCGCCGAAACCGAAGGAACCCCGATCGCAGGGGGCCACGCCGCAGGGGCCCACACCACCGGAGACAGGGACGCAGCCCTGACGACCGGCCCTGAAACTTTTTGGGCGCCTGTCAAAAAGTCCTGGCAAACTTGGTACTGATCTTGCACATCTGGGCTTAGCGCATCCCTCAACCTTAGGGATGTTTTTCAATTGCTCGCCTTATGGTGCAGTTTAGTGCGTAAGTCGTATCGTTCGTTTTTCGGACTCCGTGAAGTTGCAAGCGCCATTGCTGCGGAGCCGTTGCTTTTTCTTCCCCTCGCTGTTGCGGCGGGGCTCTGCGCCGTTCTCGGCGTGATCGTGTGGTTCACGATCCGCTAGATTCAGGGTTACGCCGCCTTTTCGAGCGAACGGCCGGCGGCTTCGTCCCTGCGATGGGCGGCGTAGTGGCGGGCCAGGACGGCGCACACCATCAACTGGATCTGATGGAAGATCATCAGCGGCACGATCAGCAGCCCGACCTGGGCGGCTGGGAACAGCACGCCCGCCATGGGCACGCCCGACGCCAGGCTCTTCTTGGAGCCGCAGAACACAATGGTGATCTCGTCCGCACCGTTGAAGCCGAGCAGCCGGGCGCCGATGGTGGTGAGGACGAGCGCGGTGGTGAGCACCACGCCGTCTATGATCAGCACCGCCAGGAGGTCGGTGGCCGACAGGCGGCTCCAGAGCCCCTGGACGACCGCGGCGCTGAAGGCGGTGTAGACCACCATCAGGATCGATCCGCGATCCACCACGCCCAGCACCGCCTTGTGGCGGTCGATCCATCGTCCGATCAGGGGGCGCGAAAGGTGGCCGGCCACGAACGGGACCAGCAGTTGCAGCGCCACGCCCTCCACCGCGGTCAGCTCGTTGCCGCTGCGTCCGTGCGCGCCCATCAGCACCGCGGCCAGGACCGGCGTCAGGAAGATGCCGATCAGGTTCGACGCCGAGGCGCTGCACACCGCCGCCGGCACGTTGCCCCCGGCGATGGAGGTGAAGGCGATGGACGACTGCACCGTCGACGGCAGCAGGCACAGATAGAGCACGCCTGCGGTGATGGCGGGCTTGACCGCCCATGCGGGGCCCATCTGCACCAGCAACCCCATGGCGGGAAACAGCACGAAGGTCGAGGCCAGCACCGCCAGGTGCAGCCGCCAGTGCCCCATCCCTGTCAGGATCGCCTCGCGCGAGAGCTTCGCCCCGTGCAGGAAGAACAGCAGGGCGATGGCGAAGGTCGTCAGGGTCTCGAAGACGGGCGCGGCCCACCCCCGGCACGGCAGCGCCGTGGCCAGGACCACGGTGCACACCAGCGCTATGGTGAAGTTGTCGGGACGGAGGCGGGCCAGCTTGCTCATGCTTGCGTGACGATCAGTCGTGGTCCTTCACCGTCTTGGCGCGGTAGGGCGCTTCCAGCGTGGCCTTCTCGGAATCGCTGAGTTCGATCTCCAGGGCAGCGAGGGCGTCGGGCAGGTGGTTCGCCTTGCTGGCGCCGATGATCGGCGCGGTGATCACCGGGTTGGAGAGCACCCAGGCCAGGGCGACTTGCATGTTGGGAACGCCGCGGGCCTTGGCGACCTCGGTGACGGCGTCCACTACGTCGAAATCGCTGTCCTCGCCGTAGAGCTTGTCGGCGAAACCGTCGGAGCCAGAGCGGGTGGTCTCGCCGCCGCCGCCGCGCTTGCGGTTGCCGGCAAGGAAGCCGCGCGCCAGCGGCGACCAGGGGATCACGCCGATCCCGTCCGCCTCGCACAGCGGCAGCATCTCGCGCTCTTCCTCGCGGTAGACCAGGTTGTACTGGGGCTGCATGGAGACGAAGCGGGTCCAGCCGTTCAGGTCGGCCGCATGGTTCATGCGCGCGAACTGCCAAGCGTACATGGACGAGGCGCCGATGTAGCGGACCTTGCCGGCCTTCACCACGTCGTGCAGCGCCTCCATCGTCTCCTCGATGGGCGTGTCGTAATCGAAGCGGTGGATCTGGTAGAGGTCGACGTAGTCGGTCCCCAACCGCTTCAGGCTGGCGTCGATGGCCGACAGGATATGCTTGCGTGACAGGCCCCGGTCGTTGGGACCCTTGCCCATCGGATTGAACACCTTGGTGGCGATGACTACATCGTCGCGCTTGGCGAAGTCCTTCAGCGCGCGGCCGGTGATCTCTTCGCTGACGCCGATGGAGTAGATGTCGGCGGTGTCGAAGAAGGTGACCCCGGCGTCCAGCGCCTGCTTGAAGAATGGCCGGCTGGCCGCCTCGTCCAGCATCCACTCGCGCCAACTCTTGTCGCCATAGGTCATGCAGCCCAGGCACAGCCGCGACACCTTGAGCCCGGTGGCGCCGAGATTGACGTATTCCATTATCCGCTTCCTCCGCTGGCGATCCCGCCCTGCAGCATATGCCGCATGGCGGGGGCGGGTAGGCGCCATGCGCAATTTCAGTCATTGCGACCAGGCGGCGAGCCAGCGGCCTGCGACCCGGCGCGGATGGTCAGGGGGGCGGCGCCGCGTGCAGCCAAGTCGCGACCGAGGCCGCCAGCGCCAGTAGGCCCAGGACGAAACCGGCCCAGCCGATCCGCGAGGACCGGGGCGCAACGATTGCAGGGGTGGCGGGGACCTCCGCCAGCCGCGCCAGGTGCTCGACCGCCTTCACGCCGCGCTCGGCCAGGTCGTGCAGCCGCCGCACTGGCGACAGCTCCCGCGCCATCCAGCGCTCCACCACCGGGCGCGCGGCGGCCCAGATGTCGTGGTCGGGATCGATGCGGCGCGCCACCCCTTCGACCGCCACCATGGTCTTCTGCAGCAGCACCAGCTCGGGCCGCAGGTGCATGCCGAACAGGCCGGTGATCTCGAACAGCTGGCCGAGCAGGCGGCCCATGGAAACGTCCTTGGCCGGCCGGCCGAAGATCGGCTCCCCGACCGCGCGCAGGGCCTGGGCGAACATGGCGACATCCTGGTCGGCGGGCACGTAGCCAGCCTCGAAGTGCACCTCGGCCACCCGACGGTAGTCCCGCCGCAGGAAGCCCCACAGGATTTCGGCGAGGAAGCGCTGGGCGTCGGCGTCCAGCCGGCCGACGATGCCGAAGTCCACCGCCTCAAGGACGGCCGGAGGGCTGACGAACAGGTTGCCCTCATGCAGGTCGGCGTGGAAGACGCCGTGGTCCAGGGCCTGGCTCAGGAAGCCGCGGGTGACGTGATTTGCCAGCGCCGGACGGTCCAGGCCCGCCTGTTCCAGCGCCTCGGGGCGCGACAGGGCCATGCCGTCGACCCACTCCAGCGTCAGCACGCGCTTGGCGACTCCCTCCCACACCACCTTGGGGGCGCGCATGTGGTTGCTTTGGGCCATCACATCGCCGAGCTCGCTGGCGGCGCTGGCCTCCAGGCGCAGGTCCAGCTCCAGTTCGAGCGAGCGGGCGACCGTGGCGGCGAAGGCGCGGGGCTCCAGTCGCCGCAGCGGCGGGGCCAGGCGTTCGGCCAGGGCGGCGCCAAGGTGCAGGGCGCCGATATCGGCAAATATGCGCCGCTCGACCCCGGGCCGCAGCACCTTCACCGCCACCCGGTGGCCGTTGAGCAGCACCGCCGGGTGAGCCTGGGCGAGGGAGGCTGCAGCGACGGGCGCGTCGAAGCTGGTGAACAGGCTGTCCAGCGGGCGGCCGAGTCCTGTCTCCACCTCGGCCTTGGCGACCGCCAGAGGGAAGGGCGGAAGCCGGTCCTTCAGGTGGGACAGGTCCTCGGCGAACTGGACTCCGAAG
>JBARAK010000005.1:0-9338 GCA_049791955.1 Caulobacteraceae bacterium | reverse complement strand
GGCTTGCCGTCCGCGGGCGCCGTCGCGGGGACGGGCGTCGCCTTCAGGCGCGCGATCAGCGGCTGCAACGAAGGGTCGATGCTGGTGGCGTTGGCGACCAGGAAGCCGACCAGGGCCTGCTCGCGCGCGTCGAAGCGGCCGTCGCGCCCGATGTGGTCGAGCAGCCAGTGCGCCTCCTCGGCGGTCACCTTCTGGGCTTCCGACTCCAGCGCCGCGTCGGCGTCGTAGCGGACCTGTTCCTCGGAGGTGAAGGTGACGGGCTCGCCCAGGCTGAGCGGGTTATGCCAGCGCCGGGCCCAGTGCGCGACCAGCTCCGGCGACGGCTCGCCCGCGGTCTTGAATGCGCCGGCGGGGTCGCGCAGCAGCTTGCCAAAATCGAGCTGGTCCAGGATCGCGGTGTCCGCCAGCCACGCCTCGCGCTTCAGCTCCTGCTGGGCGCTCGGCTCATGCCAGGTGGCGACATAGAGCACCGAATTGGCCACCGCGCGCATGAACAGGTCGGTCCAGGCCGCATCGTTGGGCGCGTCGCGGAAGGCGTCGTTGATGTCGAACAGGGCCTCGGCCTCGTGCCGGGTCACGCCGATGTTGGCCTCGCCGCCACCGGCGAACAGCACCCGGCGCAGCCGCGCGACGTCGTCGGGGCCGATGAAGCCCTGATCACCAGGTCCCTGCCCCGCACGCGCCAGCATGGCGGTCTTCACCGTCTGCAGCACGAAGGCGGACAGGCTGGCGGGGACCTCTTCGGCCGTCTCCAGCACATGGACCAGCGCCTCGACCTCGTCGGCGCGGCGCACGCCATCACGTGAGACCGCCGCGACCAGCCAGTCCGCCTTGGCCTGGTCGACGTAGCCGACGGGACTCTGCTGACGCACCATGAAGTCGGTCAGGGCCTCGACGTACAGCGCCGACCATTCCGGCGAGACCTCGCCCGCGTCCAGGTTCAGCCGGACCAGGGCCTCGGCCTCGGCTGGCGTGACCGTCACCCCGTCGGCGTAGAACAGCCGGCGGACGTCGAGCGTGTCCTGCGCCGTCAGCACCGCCTTGCCGTCGAGCCTGGTCAGGAATTCCGCGAGCGAAGGCATGGATGCGTCTCCAGAAGCGCCGCGAACTTAGCGCCTAAGGCTTGCGGGGCCCCTAACCGGGACAGCCGCCCCGCCCATTGCGGACACGCTTCGATGCATGTGGCCGCCGTCGAACACTACGATGACGAGGCCCACCACCATGAAGGCCGCCGCGCCGATCATCAGCCAGGATATGACCGGCGTCTTCCCGGGCGCTGTCACCACCGGCGAAACGGCGGCGTCTCCCCACCGCGACTTCGCGTCCAGCACCAGCGTGCGGATTTGATCCAGACCGACCTTCCAGATAGGGTCGATCCCGTGATAACTGCCCGACAGGCTGCTCGGGCCGAACAACAGCCCCCGCCCCCGTCCGCCATAACGCAGGTCGCTGACCCGATCCCAGGACCACTGGTTGGCCACCCCGGCCAGCTCGATCGCCAGCCCCTGTGGGGACAGCGACAAGCTAGCCGGGCGGATCAGCATGTAAGCCGCCCTGTAGAAGATGAGGCCGAAAGGCGCGGTCATGCCTGCGCCCAGCAAGACCGTCCCCCACTCGGCCGCGGGATCGATGCGCGTGTGCGTCCGCTCCACCAGCACGAGCAGACCGGCGGCGAGCGGAAGCAGGGACAGCAATATCAGCGGCGCCGCGAGCAGAAGCTGAAGGACTGATTTCCACCGCGCGCTGCGGATGACGATGGGAGGGGAGTTAAGGTCGCCTTGCATAAGGCCACGCTTAGGGCGCGCCACTTAACCCGAGGTTGCTTTCCCGCAGGCGCGCGCGATTTTGCTTCAGGGGGCCTCGAAACCCTTGCTTGCCCGGTCGGCGATCAGCCGTTTCAGGTACGCGCCCGCTGCCGCGAACAGTCGCGTCCGCCCCGGCCTGTGCTCGAAGATCACGTGCCCGGGGACGGTCAGCACAACTTCCACACCCCCGTGAGCGCCCGTGATCTTGAGGTCCGCGCCGATATGCTGGGCGCGTTCGCGCATCCCGACCAATCCGAAGTGGCTCGGCTTTCCACGCGCCAGCATGTCGGGCGCCATCCCCTGGCCGTTGTCGCGGATCTTCAGCCGCAGGATGAAGCCATAGGCGAGGGTGATCTCGATCGACGAGGCGCCCGAATGCAGCGCGGCGTTGCGGATCGCCTCGCATCCGATCCGGTAGATCTCGTGTCGGGGCGTGGGATCGATCGCGCGCACGCTTCCCTCCACCACCACGCGCACCGATACATCCTGCCCCTCCAGCGCCTCCGCCGCCGCCAGTTCGAACGCCCCGGCCAGATCGTCGGTCTCGGTGGCCGATGCGCGCAGCGCGTCGATGGCCTCGCGCGCCTCCTTCACGCCCTGCGCCAGCGAGGCGGAAAGCTGGTGCAGCTCCGCAGCGCCCGGCGAGGCGGGCGGCATGTGGCGGCGCGCGGTGTCGGCCATGATCTTGGAGGCGAACAGCGTCTGCATCAGGGTGTCGTGCAGGTCGCGCGCGACGCGGGCGCGCTCGTTCAGGCGTTCGTGGAAACGCAGCCTCACGCGGTCCGACAGGATATGGATCCGCCAGCATATCCCAATGTACAGCGCCGCCAGGATGGCGAGGCCGCAGCCCAGCTTGAAGGCCAGGCTTTGATACCAGGCCGGCGGCACGGTCAGGCCGATAGCGGCCGGCGCGCCGCTGCATGCGCGGTCCTCATTGCACACCGCGACCTCGAACCGATAAGCGCCGGGCCTGAGGTCGGTATAGAACGCCTGCCGTCGGGCCCCGACCTCGTTCCAGGCCCGGTCATGGCCGATCAGGCGATAACGGAAATGCAGCCGGTCCGGGTGGACGAAGCTCAGCCCGTCATAGTCGATCTCGACTTCGCGGTTCAGAACCGGAAGCACGACGCGAGGCGACACCGCCACATCCGCATGATCGACAACCAGCCTGTCGATGTGCACCGGCGGGCTGGTAGTATTGTAATGTATGTTATTGGCGTCCAGCACACGAACGTCGTCGGAATCGACCATCCAGATCCGCCCGTCCGATGTCCGGATAAGATCTTCCTCTTTTCCCGCGCTATATCTGTAACCATCTTCGCTGGTGAATACGGTCGGGTGAACAATGTATTTCGGGTCCGAACGCCATCGCGACAGGTCCGTGCTGCTGATCTCGACCAGGCCACACCGCATGCTGGCCCACAAGTCACCTGTGGAATCGAAGTTGATATCTATGGCGCTGTCGCAAGGTAGCCCGTCTTTCGAGTCAAGCCGCCGGCTCTGGCCCTGCCTGAGCCAGATTATGCCTTTCATCGCCGCCAGCCACGCTTCGTCCCGCCGGATCGGGATGATGGTCACCACGATCTCGTCCTGCGGGATGGCGTCCACCCGTCGTTCGACACCATCCACCCTTCTGAACAGGCCGTGCCGCCAGACGCCAAGCCAGAAGCCGCCCGTCAGGTCCGGGGCGAAGGCGTCGATCGCCGTCGGCTTGCCGTCCAGCATCGGCGAAGGGATGGAGCCGACGAAACGCCGGTCCCGGAAGCGCCAAAGCGCCGCCGTCCATGGCTCGGTCGACCGGTCATAGCAGTTGGCGACCACATCGCCGTAAGCCGTTCCAGAGGCGTTGATCTCCCCGCACCTCAGGCCGTTCGGCGCCTTTATCGGATGGAGCTTCCCATCGTAGACTTCCGGCTGGTGTCCTGAGAGCGTCCACAGATGACCATGGGGATATTCAAAAACCCAGGATAAGGGCGCCTTCCCGAACTGGCTCGAGCCGGTCACGGAAGATATCGAGTCGCCATTTATCCTGACGATGCTGTGCCCGCCGGCCACCCAGATTCCCCCCTCGGCCGCTTCCGCTCCGCCGCCGACTTCGCCCGCGTTGACCAGCCCTTCGCGCGAAGTGAAGGTGATTATGGGCAGGTCATAGAACTGATCCAGCCCAAAGGGGGTGGTCACCCAGACCGATCCCTCCCTGTCTTCCAGCAATCCGGTCACGGAATTACCGCTGAGGCCGTCGATGACGCCGAAATGCTCAAGCCGACCGGAGCTGAGCCGATAAAGACCGTCCGCGAACGTACCGATCCACACCGCGCCGGTGCGGTCCACGATCATCTGCCGGACCCTGAACCTGGCGCCATCGACGTCCGGCGCGATCTGTGAGGTCCATTTCCCGCCGGACAGGCGAAACAGGCCACGCCCCTCGAATGCGATCAACAGCGAGCCATCGGCCTGGTGCACGATATCGGTGATCCTGTCGCGGCTCGATACGCCGACGGGCCACGGGATCATCTCGGAGACCTGACCGGGACGCCAGCGGCAGAGGCCGTTCCAGCCCCCGAATATCAGTTCACCTTTATCAATATACGAAACGGAATTTCCGTTTTTGCAATTCACGCCCTGATCCGGCCCGTAGCACTTCACTGCATTCCCATTTATCCCGCATATGGATGTCTGGTATTCCACGTATCCAAGGTGCGAAAACCAGATCTTGCCTTCGCCATCCTCGAAGAACGGTCCCGGAATCTGGAATTTATTCGGATAGATATGGACGCTCTTGCCTGACACCCTCACCAGGCCATTGAACCACCCGGCATAGAGGGAGCCGTCGCTGGCCCCCAGCAGGGTCAGGACCTCGCGAAAATCCGTGAGCGGCCCGGCGGGAGGCGTCCAATGCTTGAAGGCCACGCCATCGAAACGGTAGAGGCCATCGGTGGCGCCGACCCAGATATAGCCGTCGGTGGTCTGGGCGATCGCCAGCGGGGAGCCTGGAAGCCCGGCGTCGCCGATATGCCAGGTCCTGCGCCCGTACTGGGTCAGCCGGGTTGTCGCGACCAGCGCCTGGGAGGAGGACGCCCAGGACGCGAAAGCCAGGAGCAGCCAGGATAGGAGGAACAGCCGCCTCAAGGTCGTTGTCGCCTCGGTTCTGGCCGGGCCGGTGGAACTGGCTACCGGTCGGCTGAATGGGGAACTCCGCCACGCGCCGCCAGGACATCAACTAATCTTTGCGAGAAAACATTAGACAAGCAAAGATTGAGTCAAGCAATTGACCGCATCATGAGCATCCGCTTCAAAAGCGTTCCGGTCCAGCCCCTCTATCCTTGAGGAAAACCGGTCGAGGATCAGGTCCTGTTGAGGAGGACAAGCTTGGCCAGCCGATTGGACGCCGAGCGTTTTATTTCCAGATCGGAGGCGGATACGCCGACCAGCGCCTATCTGGTCGAGGCCAGCACCACGCCGAGCAGGATGGCGGTCCAGTGCACGCCGGCGGCGGCGACGATGTGGCCGTGCCAGATGGCGCGATAGAACTTCAGTCGCTTGTTCACATAGAACACCACGCCCGAGGTGTAGACCGCCCCGCCCACCGCCAGCAGCAGCAGCGCGACCCAGGACAGCCCGTCGATCAGCGGCTTGATCGCCACCAGGGCCAGCCAGCCCAGCGTCAGGTAGATCCCGACCCAGAACCGCCGACCCAGGCCCGGCAGCGCCAGCTTGCCCACCACGCCCAGGATGGCCACGCTCCACACCGCGATGGTCATGCCCCAGGCCCAGGCCCCGTGCAGGCTGTGGGTGGTGAAGGGGGTGTAGGAGCCGGCGATCATCAGGAAGATGCCGGCATGGTCGAACCGGCGCAGCAAAGGCCGGCGCCGGTCGCTGGCGAAGTTGTAGGCGGTCGAGAAGGCCAGCATCAGCAGCAGCCCGCCGGCGTAGACGCCGATCGCGCCGGCCTGGCTCAGCCTATCCAGGCCCAGCGCCAGGCCGAGCAGCACCCCGCCCCCGAACAGCGCCGCCACCAGGCCGATCAGGTGGATCACGAGGTCCGCCATCCGCGCGCCCTTGGTCGGATAGTGCGGCGGCGGGGCGACCGGGACCAGGGCGTTGGGGGCGGACGGAGCGCTCAAGACGCCGCCCGCGCGCAGGGCGTCCCGGTCCGGGCGGAAAGGCGGACAGCTCGCATGATCGTGCCTCGCAACACCGGAAAGGCCGGGCGGAAGATCGTCCCCGGATTATGGGGCCGATAGGCCCGCCTTCCAAGCCCGCCGGACGGAAAGCATGATCCCCTCTCCCACTTGCCGGAGAGGGAGGGGCCCGTCGCGTAACGATGGGAGGGTGAGGGGTCGCACAGTCCCGTCAGCGATCCCCCTATGGCCGATGTCGCGAGACCCCTCATCCTCCCCAGCAAAGCTGGGTCCCCTCCTTCTCCCGCAAGGGGAGAAGGCGTTTGGCCCTACGCCAGCGAGGACAGCGGCGTGTCGATCCGGCGCCAGCGCCGGCTCGCCCCCACGGGCGGCAGGACATCGGACGAGCGCCAGGAGCGCCGCACCTGGGGAACGGCGAAAAGCTCGGCGAACCGTAGCGCCGCCTGCCTCGGCGACAGCGCCGCCAGCTTGGGACGAAGACGGCCGACATCGATCTCCAGCGACGGATATGCGTGTGGGATCAACGTCTTACGCGTCATGCCAGCCACCGGTCGAATGAGGACCGGCGAACTATTAACGTTCAAATCCGATAAATCTATAATAGGTACCCACTAGTTATTTCTGCGTATGCCTTTGCGCCGCATGTAAACAATCGTTTATCTCACAGCGTTTGCGGACCTTCGCGCCCGCACGAAGCGCGAAAGGCGAGCACTTCCTCTCACGAAACTGTGGCCGGAGGTCGCGAAATCTTTCGCCGCATCCAATCCCCGCGCCCGGCGTTCCCATCGCTCCCGACAGGTCTTGCGCAGAGGACGCCCATTGAAGCCGCCCAAGCCCGACGATCGCGCCGAACTGCTGGGCGCCCGCCAGCGCACCAAGATGGCGCGCTCGGCCCAGACCTATGTGCGCGGCTCCACGGCCCGGTTCTACGACTGGCTGAAGCAGGACGGCCGCATCCTGCCCGAGGGGCCGCCGATCTGGATCTGCGGCGACTGCCACTATGGCAACCTCGGCCCGGTGGCCAATTCCAAGGGCGACGTGGCGATCCAGATCCGCGACCTGGACCAGGCGGTGATCGGCAACCCGACCCACGACGTGATCCGGCTGGCCCTGTCGCTGGCCAGCGCGGTGCGCGGCTTCGACCTGCCGGGGGTGACCACCGCGCGGATGGTCGAGCAGATCGTCGACGGCTACCAGGCCGCCCTCACCGGCCCGGCCCGCGCGGACGAGGACAAGCCGCCCACGGTGAAGGGCCTGCTGAAGACGTCCCAGAAGCGCCGCTGGCGCCATCTGGCCCGCGAGCGGATCGAGGACCTGAAGCCCGCCATCCCGCTCGGCAAGCGGTTCTGGCGGCTGGGCAAGGACGAGCGCGACGCCCTGACCGCCCTGGTCGCTTCCGCCCCCGTGCACGACCTGATCACCGGCCTGCGCTCGCGCCCAACCGAGGCGCCGGTGGAACTGGTCGACGCCGCCTACTGGGTCAAGGGTTGCAGCTCGCTCGGCCTGCTGCGCTACGCCCTGCTGGTCGCCATCGCCGGGAACGGCGATCGCGAGCTGGGGCTGATCGACGTCAAGGAGGCGGTCAAGGCCGCCGCCCCGCGCGCGCCGAATGCGGCGATGCCAAAGGACAACGGCGCGCGGGTGGTCGAGGGCGCCCGCCACCTGGCGCCCTACCTGGGCGAGCGGATGCGCGCCGCCCGCCTGCTCGACCGCTCGGTGTTCGTGCGCGAGCTGCTGCCCCAGGACCTGAAGCTGGAGATCTCGGCCCTGCAGGCCGACGAGGCGGTGACGGTGGCGCGCTTCCTGGCCGGGGTGGTGGGCCGCGCCCATGGCCGCCAGCTGGACGAGGCCGATCGCAAGGCCTGGGCCGGCGAGCTGGACCGCAACCGCTCCGGCGGCCTGGACGCGCCGTCCTGGCTATGGACCAGCGTGGTGGAGCTGATGGCCGCCCACGAAGCCGCCTACCTCGACCACTGCCGCCGCTACGCGCGGGTGGCGGCCTGATCCATCCTCACTTCGCCCCCGCCTGGGTCGCGGACAGCGTCAGGACATCGTGGGCGGCGATCTCGCGCTTGATGTGGTCGCTCATGTAGCTGAGCTGCAGTTCGGCGTTGATCTGCCCGTCGGTCCTGTACAGCGACTGCAGATAGGCCCGGTCCCAGAAGCTCAGGTCGCGCGGCGGCGGCCGGCCCGCCGCACGGTCGGCGAACAGGGTCATGATGCTGCTCACCCCGTCCAGGTCGGTGTCGGGGCGGATCTGGGCCAGGGACACCATGGCGACATAGGCCGAGAGCTGGCCGGCGGTCAGGCCCCCGGCCTGCTTGCCGTCGACGATCACCAGCACCCGCGTGAAGGCCACGTCGGAGAACGGCGTCAGGCGCGAGGCGAAGCCGTTGGAATATTCCCGCGGCGCGAACAGGCTGTTGCTCAGGGTCAGCAGCGCGGCGGCCTGGGCGGGCACGTCGCCCTGGTCCGCGAAGCCGCCCGTGCTCTGCACCTCGTCGGTGGCCCGCCAAACGCGCACCGGGTTGCGGCCGTCGACGAAGGCGGCGAGCTTCGACTTGTCGATCGGCCAGCGGGTGGTCTCCTCCAGCACCCCGCGATGGCGGCCGGCGATGGCCTTCGCCACGTCCTGGGCGTCGGGGACCACCAGGATCGCCAGGTCGACCCGGCACCTGGGGCCGCCGGCCATCCCGCCGACCGAGACCACGATCTGCTTGATCCGCCGCTCGACGAAGCGGTCGTATTCCGCCGGCATGCCGCGCACGCTGGGGCAGACCGCGGCCTCCCAGCGGGCCAGGCGATGGTCGCCCACCGGCTGGCTGAACTTCTGGACCAGCGCGGGCACGTCCTTGATCGGCGGGGCGACCACGGTCACGCCCGGCAGCTGGGTCACGCCCGGAAGCGGAGCCGCCGGCTGCGCCCGTGCGCCGGCCCCCGCGACCACGGCGAGCAGAAGACCCCCAAGAACCGCAGACCGAACCATTCCGCCGCTCCTGCCGGGATCAGACCCCCGGCGTCTAGGACCTGCACCTTCGCCCGCGATCATGCGCCTGTCGTCCCGATCCGTTGTGTCGGGCGGGACATCGCCATGCAGCACCCCACGGTTAATCTCGCGGCGCCTGGAAAGGATGCAGCCATGTCTGGCTCGCCGCCCCTGGAGGAGCTGGATCGGACCGGCGAGGGCCCGGAGCCGATCCCCCCGCCGCGCCTGCGGCGCAAGGGGGTGGTCGCCCTCGGGCTGCTGCTGTCGGCCCTGTTCCATGTCGGCCTGGCCCTGGCGATCTTCGCCGACATCCCGCTACAGGCCCAGCCGCCTGAGCCGGACATGGTCATAGCGCTCGCGCGCCCACCGCCCTCGCCGCCCCCTCCCACGCCGCCGCCCCAGCCC
>JBARAK010000004.1:0-4139 GCA_049791955.1 Caulobacteraceae bacterium | reverse complement strand
GCATCGGACGGGGTCCTCCCATGCGGACACCCCTTTCACGCCGGGCCGTGCGCGTTCCGTCGCCGGTCGCGCGATTTTTTCAGCGCCGTTCCAGAGTGTTCGACGAGCGGTTTATATTTCCTATCATTTGCTAAGTTCGGCTTGGTGTTTTCCACAATTTCCAAACTGGCTTTTGGTTTGATAATATGGTCATATACTTAGTATGGCTAAGCGTCTGAGTGGAAAGCTGAACTCTCTGGAGCGGAGCCTCCCACAGGGGGTCATCGTCGACGCCGCCTGGCTCAGCAGGAATGGCTACTCGACATCGCTGCGCAGCCAGTACGTTTCGGCCGGCTGGCTGGAGCAGCCGGCGCGGCGAGTCTATCGACGCCCGTCGGGCGCGCTCGCCTGGCAGTATGTCGTCATCTCGCTCCAAACCCTCTTGCAGCGCGCCTTGGTCGTCGGCGGTCGCACAGCGCTCGAGCTTCACGGCTACGCCCATTACCTCGCGCAGTCCGATCGGGAGGTTCACCTCTATGGACCCAAGCCGCCACCGAGCTGGCTGCACGAGCTGCCGCTCGACGTGCGCTTCCGCTACCACAACAGCCAGCCGCTTTTCGGCGATGACACGCCGGGGACTGCGGCAGTCAGCGTCATCAAATGGGGAGCGCAGGAAGAATGGCGGCTGACCGTGTCGCCGCCCGAACGCGCCATCCTCGAACTGCTCGACGAACTTCCCAACCGTGAGAGCTTCCATCAGGCCGACATGCTGATGGAAGGGCTGACCAGCCTCAGCCCGCGCCGTCTGCAGGAACTGCTCGTCGCCTGTCGCAGCGTGAAGGTGAAGCGTCTCTTCTTCTTCTTCGCCGATCGTCATCACCATCGCTGGCTCAAGCAGCTCGACAAGACCAGGATCGACTTCGGGCAGGGCAAGCGCATGCTCGTGCGCGGCGGCAAGCTCGATCACGCCTATCAGATAACCGTCCCCGAGGCGCTGCATGGCGTTTCGTGACGTCTACCGCCAGCAGGCGTCGCTCCTCATCCGCATCCTGCCGCTGGTCGCGGAAGAACCGGACTTCGCGCTGAAGGGCGGCACGGCCATCAATTTCTTTGTCCGCGACATGCCGCGCCTGTCGGTCGACATCGACCTGGCCTTCCTGCCGGTGACGCCCCGACCGGAGGCGCTTGGCGCCATCGACGCCGCCATGAAGCGGATCGCGGAGCGAATCCGGCAAGGACTGCGCGGGTCGCGGGTCAACGAGGGCATGTTGCGTCCCGAAGGTGTTGTCACCAAGCTGATTGCCCGCCTCGATGGGGTGCAGATCAAGATCGAGATCACGCCGGTGCTTCGCGGCAGTGTCTTTCCGGCCGAGGAACGCACGGTCACGGCTGCAGTCGAAAGCGAACTCGGGTTCGCTGAAATCAAGGTGCTCTCATTTGCCGACCTCTACGCGGGCAAGCTGGTCGCCGCGCTCGATCGACAGCACCCCCGCGACCTGTTCGATGTCCGCGATCTTCTCGCCAACGAAGGGGTGAGGGACAGGCTCAGGCAGGCCTTCATCGCCTACATCATCAGCCATGACCGTCCCATGGCCGAGGTCCTGGCCCCGACCCGCAAGGACATCACCCAGGCGTTCGAGCGCGAGTTCCAGGGCATGACGGCCGTGGCTGTGTCTCTCGATGAGTTGTTGGCGGTTCGCGAGGCGCTTATCGAGGCGATCGTCGGACGGATGCCCGAGGCGCATCGCCGATTCCTCATGCAGTTCGAACGCGGTGAGCCCGAGTGGACGCTCTTGGGCGCCCCCGGCGTCGCCGATCTACCCGCCGTCCGCTGGCGGCGGCGGAACCTCGATAGCCTGACGGCGGAACGGCGTGCAGCGCTTGTCGACGCCCTGGGAAAGGCCCTGGAAATGGGTCCAGCGGACGGCTCAGCCTCTGTGCGACATCAGAGTTGAAGGCCTATTCGCCAGGGCGAGCGGGAGCGGGCCGTCACCCCGCGCCCAGCAGCAGGTTGTCGATCAGGCGGGTGCGGCCCAGGCGGGCGGCCAGGGAGGCCAGGGCGCCGGTCTCGATCCGCCCCAGCTCCTGCAGGGTCTGGGGATCGGCGAGGCTGACGTAGTCGATCTCGATCCCCGGCTGGGCGGCGATCACCTCGCGCATCAGGGCGCGCAGCGCATCCGCGTCGCGTTCGCCGGCCTCGAACCGCGTGCGGGCCCGCGAGAGGGCGCGGAACAGCACCGGGGCGGCCGCGCGTTGCTCGGGGGTCAGGTAGGCGTTGCGGCTGGACATGGCCAGGCCGTCGGCTTCGCGCACGGTGGGGGCGATGATCACCTCGACCGGCAGATCCAGGTCGCGCGTCATCCGGCGGATCACCACGCTCTGCTGGGCGTCCTTCTGGCCGAAGTAGGCGCGGGTGGGCTGGACGATGTTGAACAGCTTGGCCACCACCGTGGCCACGCCCGCGAAGTGACCGGGGCGGGAGGCGCCTTCCAGCGGCTCGGCGACCGCGCCCACTTCGACGCGGCTGGCGAAGCCCTGGGGATAGACCTCGGCCGGCTGGGGCGTGAACACCAGGTCCGCGCCCGCCGCTTCCAGCATGGCCAGGTCGCGCGGCAGATCGCGGGGATAGCGGTCCAGGTCCTCGTTGGGGCCGAACTGGGTCGGGTTGACGAAGATGCTGACCGCCACGGCCCCGCATTCGGTCTTGGCCCGCTCGACCAGGCTGATGTGGCCGGCGTGCAGGAAGCCCATGGTCGGGACCAGGCCCAGCGACCCGAACGCGCCGCGGGCGGCGCGGACATCGGCGATCGTCTCCAGCACCTGCATCAGAGCGGCTCCGCCAGGGCCTGGGCCAGCTCGGCCGCGTCCATGGTCGAGCTCTGGGCGGCGGTGGGGAAGGCGCCGGCCTGCACGTCATCGACATAGGCCTTCAGCGCGGTCTCGATCGCCGCCCCGATGTCGGCGTAGCGCTTGGCGTGGCGGGGCGACTTGCCGTCCATCAGCCCCAGCAGGTCGTGCCAGACCTGCACCTGGCCGTCGCAGCCCGCGCCGGCCCCGATGCCGATGGTGGGGATACGCAGCCGTTTGGACACCGCCTCGGCCAGGGGCGCGGGCACCAGCTCCAGCACCACGGCGAAGGCGCCGGACGCTTCCAGCAGCAGGGCGTCGTCCAGAAGCCGACGCGCGCTCGCCGCCTCCTTGGCCTGCACGCGCAGGCCGAGCTGGTGCTGGGCCTGGGGGGTGAAGCCCAGGTGGCCCATCACCGGCACGCCGAGGTCGGTCAGCCGCTTGACGATCGCCGCCACCGGCTCGCCGCCCTCCAGCTTCACCGCCTGGACGCCGGCTTCCTGCATCAGCCGGCGGGCGGAGGCGACCGCGTCGGCCTCGCTGGCGTAGGTCAGGAACGGCAGGTCGCCGACCACCAGCGCAGCCTCGCTGCCCCGCACCACCGCCGAGGCGTGGCGCACCATGTCGTCCAGGGTGACGGGCAAGGTGGTCTCGTGGCCGTGGACCACCATGCCCAGGGAGTCGCCGACCAGCAGCATCCGGGCGCCGGCCCGGTCCGCCAGCCGGGCGGAGGGGTGGTCGTAGGCGGTGACCATGGCGATGCGCTCGCCCCGGTCCTTCATCCGCTGCAGGTCGCGTAGGGTGGTTCGCATCCGTGGCTCCAGGCGCGCCTCGTCTGGGCGAGGCTGCCGGGGGCTTTTAGGGGCCCGTCGCCGAAGGGGGAAGCGGAAGGCGTCGGACGGATCGTCCGGGCGCGGCGGAACGTGGGGTGGGTGCGCGGCGAGCGAAGCTTTGCATCAGGGCTTGCGCGTCGGGCCAAGGCGGGTTTCACGATGCGCCCGATGATCGTGCGCCCCCGCCCCGACCTGGCCGCCCTGCTGTTCACCACGCGGGGCTCGGTGATCGCCAAGACCGCGCCGCGGGTGCTGGTGATGGCGGTGTTCGCGGTCGGCGTGGCGCTGGCGGCGCGGACCTGGCCGCGCGAGTTCGAGCGGCTGAGCCCGTCGCCCTTCACCCTGTTCGGGATCGCGCTGTCGGTCTTCCTCAGCTTCCGCAACAGCGCCTGCTACGAGCGCTGGTGGGAGGCGCGCAAGATTTGGGGCCAGATCATCATCGAGGTCCGCTGCCTGGCGCGCGAGACCCAAGGCGTGGAG
>JBARAK010000003.1:0-3633 GCA_049791955.1 Caulobacteraceae bacterium | reverse complement strand
GGGTGACCACGCCGTTGATGCGCGGGGCGGCGTCGGGCAGCGGGGTCGACGGCAGGGCGGCGAGGCCCTCGATGCGGGCGACCTCCTCGACCAGGTCGGCCGGGCCGTCCACGTCGCGCCGCCAGCTCGGCGCCTGGACGCGCAGGGGCTCCCCGTCCTCGACCGCGAAGCCGAGCGCGCGCAGGATCTCGACGATGCGCGGGCGCGTCACCTTCAGGCCGGTCAGGCCCTCCACCCGGGCGGGATCGAAGATCATCGGCCGGGCGTCCGGGGGCAGACGGCCCTCCAGCACCGGCAGGGAGGGCTCGCCGCCGCAAAGCTCGAGGATCAAGCGGGTGGCCAGCTCCAGCCCCGGAGCCATGAAGCCGGGATCGACGCCGCGGGCGAAGCGGTACTGGGCGTCGGAGAACAGGCTGAGGTCGCGCCCGGTCTGGGCGGTGCGGATCGGGTCGAACCAGGCCGCCTCGACGAACACGTCGGTGGTCTCGTCGGAGACCCCGGTGGACTCCCCGCCCATGACCCCGCCCAGATCGATCACGCCGGAGCTGTCGGCGATCACCGTCATCTCGGGGGTCAGGGGGTAGGTCTTGCCGTCCAGGGCCAGCAGGCTCTCGCCCGGCCGTGCCAGGCGCACGTCCAGCACATCGCCCGCCAGCTTGGCCGCGTCATAGACGTGCAGCGGCCGGTCGCGGTCATAGGACAGGTAGTTGGTGATATCGACCAGGGTGCTGATCGGGCGCAGGCCGATGGCGCGCAGCCGGGTCTGCAGCCACTCCGGCGAGGGGCCGTTCTTCACGCCGCGGATCAGCCGCCCGGCGAAGGCGGGGCAGGCGTCAGGGGCGCTCAGCGTCACCTTGATCGGGCAGGGGAAGCGGCCGGGGACCGGCTCGATGGTCTGCGACTTGAAGCGGCCCACCCCGGCCGCGGCCAGGTCGCGCGCGATCCCGTCCACGCCCAGCCAGTCGGGGCGGTTGGGGGTGACCTCGAAGTCCACCACCGGATCGGCCCCGAACACCTCGGCGGCCGGCGTCCCCACCGCCAGGCCCTCGGGCAGTTCGATGATGCCGTCGCTTTCCTCGGCGACCTCAAGCTCGCGGGCCGAGCACAGCATGCCGTTGGAGACCACGCCGCGCACCGGCCGCGCCTCCAGCGTGATGCCGCTGCCGGGCACATAGGCGCCGAGGGGGGCGTAGATGGTGGTCAGGCCCGGCCGCGCGTTCGGCGCGCCGCAGACGATCTCCTTGCGCCCGTCCACCGTGTCGACCTGGCAGACGCGCAGGCGGTCGGCGTTGGGGTGCTGGACGGCTTCCACGATCCTGGCGACCGAGAAGGCGGCCAGCTTGGCGGTGGGATCGTCGACGTGCTCGACCTCCAGCCCGGCGGCGGTCATCGCCTCCACGATGCGGGAGATCGAGGCGTCGGTCTCCAGGTGATCCTTCAGCCAGGACAGGGTGAACTTCATGGGATGATTGCAGCGGTCTCGAGGAGGTAGGCCAGCCTTCTAGACCGAACCCCACGGTCCGGCGAGTGCGCTGCTGTCGGCTTGTGCGACGACGGGGGGCGGTGCGTGGCGCAGGTGACGGTACAGGTAGGCGTAGAGCCCGACTCCCATGGGCACCACCACGAAGGTGCTGGCCGCCAGCAGCAGCACGTTCAGCACGGTCTGCACCGCCGGGTAGCCCTGCAGGGCCTCGGCTCCGGTGAACAGCAGGAAGAAGGGGACGAAGATCATCGCCAGGGCGCCGAGGATGCGCCAGAACTGCCCGCGGGTCAGGGCCCAGGTGGAGAACACCTGCACGCGCTTCTCCGCCACGGTGGCGGCCGGATACAGGCAGACGCGGATCAGCGCCCAGATCACCGCCAGCAGGAAGATCAGCAGCAGCACCGACAGGGTCAGCTGCACGTTCGTGGGCAGCTGCGAATAGTCGCTGGGGATCGGGGTGTGGCCGTCGATGGTCACCATCACCGCCACGGTGACCACCACCGCGATGATGAAGGCGAACAGGCCGGCCAGCAAAAGGAACAGGGCCAGCAGGCCCATGGCGCCCAGCAGCCGCAGCTCGGGACGGCCCCACTGCACGCCCTGCGGCCCGATGCGGAAGTCGGGGTCGCCGGGATGTTCGTCGGCGAAGGCCAGGCGCAGCATGGCGGCGTTGGCCATGATGCTGGCCAGGAAGCCCGCCGCGCCGATCAGGAAGCCCAGCGGCGAGCGCACCGTCAGCGAGCTGGCGATATTGAGCGCCATCACCAGGCCCAGCACGCCCGCGACCTGACGCACGTTGGTCCGGGCGAAGTCGGCGGCCGCACGGACCGCATCCATCACCGATACCTTGGCGTTCGACATCCTACCCACTCCTGCGCGCCGGACATCGATCGCCCGACGCGGCCCCTTATTTCAACGTCTTCCTGACGCGGGGCCCGGTCACACCGCAAGCGATTTCGCACCGCGGGCTTCGTCTGTATCCTGCCTGGATGCGTACAGTTTCCGATACTTCCCCCATCCATGTGATCGGCGCGGGCCTCGCGGGCTCGGAGGCCGCCTGGCAGATCGCCGAGGCCGGCGCGGCGGTGGTGCTCCACGAGATGCGCCCGGTGCGCCAGACCCCGGCCCACCAGACCGGCGGCTTCGCCGAGATGGTCTGCTCCAACTCCTTCCGTTCCGATGACTGGGCCTACAACGCCGTGGGGTTGCTGCATGCCGAGATGCGGGCCTGCGGCTCGCTGATCATGTCGGCCGCCGACGCCAACCAGGTGCCGGCCGGCGGGGCCCTGGCGGTGGATCGCGACGGTTTTTCCGAGGCGGTCACCGCGCGGCTGCGGGCCCATCCGAACGTGACGGTGGAGACCGGCGAGATCGACCGCCTGCCGCCCGAGGCCTGGGACAATGTGGTGGTCGCCACCGGCCCCCTCACCTCCGAGGCGCTGGGCAAGGCGATCCTTGAGCTGACCGGCGAGGACTCGCTGGCCTTCTTCGACGCCATCGCCCCGATCATCCACGCCGACAGCATCGACATGGGCGTGGCCTGGCGGCAGTCGCGCTACGACAAGGAGGGGCCGGCCGGCGACAAGGCCGCCTACATCAACTGCCCGATGGACAAGGCCCAGTACGAGGCCTTCATCCAGGCCCTGCTCGACGGCCCCAAGGGCGAGTTCAAGGACTGGGAGCGCGACACCCCCTATTTCGAGGGCTGCCTGCCGATCGAGGTGATGGCCGAGCGCGGGCCGGAGACCCTGCGCTTCGGGCCGATGAAGCCGGTGGGGCTGACCAACCCGCATACCGCCGATCCGGATACGGGGACGGGAGGGCGGGCCTATGCGGTGGTGCAGCTGCGCCAGGACAATGCGCTGGGCACCCTGTTCAACATGGTCGGCTTCCAGACCAAGCTGAAGCACGCGGCCCAGACCGAGGTCTTCCGCACCATCCCGGGGCTGGAGAACGCCCGCTTCGCCCGCCTGGGCGGCCTGCACCGCAACACCTTCCTGAACTCGCCGCGCCTGCTGTCGGCGGACCTGAAGCTGAAGGCCCAGCCGCGCCTGCGCTTCGCCGGCCAGATCACCGGGGTGGAGGGCTATGTCGAGAGCGCCGCCATGGGCCTGCTGGCCGGCCGCTTCGCCGCCGCCGAGCGCCTGGGC
>JBARAK010000002.1:0-2505 GCA_049791955.1 Caulobacteraceae bacterium | reverse complement strand
GGTCGCGCCTGGGGCCTAGCCGGGCTTTACCGGGCCCGGGGGTTCTGGCGCGCGCGTGGACGGGACTGGGTTCCCGCCGGCTGGGGGATTTCCGACGATGCGGCCCTGGCCGGGCGCGTGCGGGAGGAGGTCGCCGCGGCCATGGTCCGGGCGCGTGTGGAACTGGCCGCTCTGGGCGTCTCGGCCTTTCCCGCCATCGCCTACGCCACCCTGGCGCCGGCCTATGTCCGGGGGCGCGAGCCCGGTGAGCTGGAGCGCCGTGGCCGCCTGCTGGTCGCGACCCTGAAGGGCCGGATCTAGGAAGGGCTGGCCCGCTCCGGTGGGGTCGGAGAGCGGCCAGATTAAGCTTTGTTCATCTGGCCGGGCTTCCGTTGCGCGCCCTAACGGCGCCGCTAACACTCCCGCCCTCAGTCGTTGGGAAACTTTATGCGCAAATTGCTTGTGGCGGCCGTGGCCGCGACCTTGACGCTTGGCCTGTGCGCCTCGGCCCAGGCCCAGGATAAGCCTGACAAGGCCAAGCCCGACGCCGCCGCCAGCAAGGACGACAAGACCGAACTGCCGCCGTTCCCCGCCGACGCCCATGTCGAGCAGGTCACCCACGTCGCCGGCAAGACCCTGAACTATACCGCCACCGTCGGCTCGATCCCGGTGCTGGACGAGAAGGGCAAGAAGATCGCCGAGGTGGTGTTCACCGCCTACACCCTGGACGGCGTCCACGACGCCCGCCGGCCGGTGACCTTCGCCTTCAACGGCGGTCCGGGCGCGGCCTCGGTCTATCTGAACCTCGGAGCCATCGGGCCGAAGCATGTTCCGTTCGGCGTGGCCGGCGACAGCCCGTCCGACGCCGCCGTGCTGACCGACAACCCCGGCACCTGGCTCGACTTCACCGACCTCGTGTTCATCGATCCGGTCGGCACCGGCTTCTCCCGCTCGCTGGTCGACGAGACCGAAAGCAAGAAGCACTTCTACGGCACCAAGCAGGACATCGAGTACCTCTCCCGCGTGGTCTATGACTGGCTGAACAAGAACGGCCGCCTGACCTCGCCCAAGTACGTCGTCGGCGAGAGCTACGGCGGCTTCCGCGTGCCGCGGGTGACCCACTACCTGCAGACCCAGCTGGGCGTAGGCGTCTCGGGCGCGATCATGGTCTCGCCCTATCTCGACAGCGCCTCGGAATTCGACGCCGGCCTGTCGCCCCTGCCGTGGATCATCAACTTGCCGGCCATGGCGGCGGCCAACCTTGAGCGGCACGGCGCGCTCGACGCGGCCCACATGGCGCCGGTCATCGCCTACGCCCGTGGCGACTACGCCAGCGACCTGCTGAAGGGCCGCACCGACCCCGACGCCACCGCGCGGGTGACCGCCAGGGTGATCGAGCTGACCGGGCTGGATCCCGCCTTCGTCAAGCGCTCAGGCGGCCGGATCGAGACCGAAGCCTATCTGCGCGAGATCCATCGCGAGGAAGGCAAGATCGGCAGCGTCTACGACAGCAACGTCACCGCCTGGGACCCCTTCCCTTATGCGCCCGAACAGCGGACCAACGATCCGATCCTCGACACCACCATCGCGCCGACCACCAGCGCCATGGTCGACTTCGACACCCGCGTGGTCGGCTGGAAGCTGGACGCCCGCTTCCACACCCTGAACTACGACGTCGGCCGGCTGTGGAACGACGGGCACGAGGAACAGGTCGAGAGCGTCACCGACCTGCGCCAGGCGGTGGCCATCGACCCGAAGATGAAGGTGCTGATCGCCCACGGCTGGGACGACTTGTCCTGCCCGTTCATGGCTTCGGTGCTGATCGCCGACCAGATGCCGGCCTTCGGCGATGGCCGGCAGGCTCAGGTGCAGGTGAAGGAATATCCGGGCGGGCACATGTTCTACGCCCGCCCGGACAGCCAGCGGTCGTTCCGCCAGGACGTCATGGCCCTGTATGGCGCGAGCTGAGCCCTGAAGCTGGCGCGGCGGGAAGGGGAGCGCCCTTTCCGCCGCGTTTCGGCGGCGGCGGGCGGTGGACAGTCAGGACCGGGTCTGATATCTCCACCCGCTCTGCACGGAGGGGGACCTCCGGGCACATGGCTTATTTCGCCCTATCTCAAAGTCGCATAGCGCCGCGCAGGGTCCAGAGGAGGGCCTAGTCATCGTCCAGATTTTTGTCCGCGACAACAACGTCGACCAAGCCCTCAAGGCGCTGAAGAAGAAGATGCAGCGCGAGGGCACCTTCCGCGAGATGAAGCGGCACGTGCATTACGAGAAGCCCTCCGAGAAGCGCGCCCGGCAAAAGGCCGAGGCGATCCGCCGGGCCCGCAAGCTGGCCCGCAAGCGCGCCCAGCGCGAAGGTCTGCTGCCCGCGACCCGTCCGGTGGTGAAGCGCTAGGCGCTTCGTCTACAGGTTAGATTTTCAACCACCCTCGGAGCCGACGCTCCGGGGGTGGTTTCGTTTTGAGAACTCACCTAGCCCTGTCATCCCGGCCCCAGCGAAGCGAAGAGCCGGGACCCAGGGGC
>JBARAK010000001.1:0-5629 GCA_049791955.1 Caulobacteraceae bacterium | reverse complement strand
CGCCTGCCCACCATCACCCTGACCGCCACCGGCGGCGGCGCCTCGACCAGCATCGGTTCGGTGCTGTCCCAGGGCAACGATTTCTGGACCCTGGCCGGCGGTTTCGCCCAGCCGGTGTTCGAAGGCGGCCAGCTGCTGGCCAAGCAGCGCGCCGCCAAGGCCCAGTACGACCAGGCCCGCGCCCAGTACCGTTCCACTGTCATCGGCGCGTTCCAGAACGTGGCCGACACGCTGCACGCCATCGATACCGACGCCCAGGCGCTGGCGTCGACCGCCCGCGCGGAACAGGCCGCCCGGCAGGCCTACACCATCGCCCAGGGCCAGGAACAGCTCGGCCAGATATCCCCGGCCCAGACCCTGCTCGCCGAACAGGGCTACCTGACCGCCCACATCACCCGGCTGCAGGCCCGGACCCAGCAGCTCCAGGACATCGCCGCCCTGTTCCAGGCGCTCGGCGGCTCCTGGTGGAACCGGAAAGATGTGTAAGCTGGGCCTTTGAGGACAACCCACGGCGGCTTCTGGCCGGCCCGAGCCGCCTGATTGCACCCCGGCCATTGCAAAAACGGCAAAGTTTGCAAGGATTGCTTGCCGACGCTGGATATTCTCCATGTCGATGGAGGCCGCCGCCGAGGCGGATGAAATGTCCGGCACAACGGCGAGAGGGGTTCATTATGACAATGATGAAGCGGACTTCCGCCGAGTTCCTGGGAACATTCTGGCTGACCTTCGGAGGCTGCGGCTCCGCGGTCCTCGCAGCCGCCTTTCCCAGCCTCGGTATCGGATTTGCCGGCGTGGCGCTGGCGTTCGGCCTGACCGTCCTGACCATGGCCTACGCCGTCGGCCCGATCTCCGGCGGCCACTTCAATCCCGCCGTCACCCTGGGCCTGTGGGCCGGCAAGCGCATCCCGGCGAGCTACATCCTGCCCTATATCGTCGCCCAGGTGCTGGGCGCGATCGTGGCGGCGGGGGTGCTCTACCTGATCGCCAGCGGCAAGCCCGGCTTCGCGGTCGGCGGCTTCGCCTCCAACGGCTACGGCGATCTCAGCCCCGGCCATTATAGCCTGGTGGCCTGCCTGGTGATGGAGGTGGTGGCCACCTTCTTCTTCCTGCTGATCATCATGGGCTCGACCGCGCCCCGCGCGCCCGGTGGCTTCGCCCCGATCGCCATCGGCCTGGCCCTGACCCTGATCCACCTGATCTCGATCCCGGTGACCAACACCTCGGTCAACCCGGCCCGCAGCACCGGTCCGGCCCTGTTCGCCGGCGGGGCCTACATCCACCAGCTGTGGCTGTTCTGGCTGGCGCCGATCGTCGGCGGCATGCTCGGCGGTCTCGTCGCCCGCCTGCTGGGCGAGGAACGCGCCTCGCACGACCGGCCCGAACTGGCCACCGTCACCTCGGACAGCTGATCCTACCGCGATGCGTGCTTCGGGGGCCCCGAAGCACGCACAGGTCGGTCAGATCCATCCGCTCCAGTGCGCCTTAAGCCGATGAAGCGGTAAGGTTTCCGCTTGGCCACGACCCAGGCGTAGACCTGTTTCTACGTCGCCAATCCCGGCAACCTTTCCTCGTATGTTAGTCGTTGAAACCCCGCCGTTTACAGGTGAAGCTCCAATCCAAACTGGGAGGGGGCTTCACGATGGTGGTGTTGGCGCCGGGGCGTGATCGCTTCGACATGGGACGGGTGGTGCAGCGGGCGGTGGACTCGCTGAAACTGAACCTCGTCAACTTCGCCCTGGTGGCGATCATCGTGTTCGCCGTACCGAAGATCCTCCTGGACGTTCTGCGGGTGTTGATAACGCCTCATACGCTCGGCGCGCAGATGTCCCCAGGGGTGGCGGGCTTTTCCTTCGTTTTCTCGCTGGTCTCGCTGTTCCTCGGCTGCATCGTCCAGGCCGCGATCGTCAAAGCCTCGGTTGAGGGAAGACGCGACAGCGTCGGGGACATGATCGCCATCGGCCTGCGCTTCGGCCTTCCGCTACTGGGACTGACCATCCTGCTGGTGATCGCGCTGATGGTTGGCTTTATCCTTCTCATCGTGCCCGGCGTGATCCTCGCGATCGTCTGGTCGGTGACGACGCCCGCCGTGGTTTTGGAGGGAACGGGCGTATTCGGCTCCTTTGGCCGCAGCAGCGCCCTGACCCGGGGCTCCCGCTGGTCGATCTTCCTGCTGTACCTGCTGTGGGGCCTGGCGATCATCGTGGTTTCGATGATCCTGCTCGCGCCGTTCGGGTTCGGAGTCGGGCTGATGCGAGCGGGCGGCCTTTCGGGGATGCTGGTGATCTACACGGTCATCGCGGCGGTATGGTCCACGGTCATCACCATCCTCCAGACCGTGCTGGTGGCGTCGATCTATTCGGAACTGCGCATGATCAAGGAGGGCGTCGCTCCCGGCGGCGTCGCGCAGACCTTCGATTAAGCAGTGAGCGTCGCGGATGGCGGTTCGACCGCCTCCGCGACGGGTGCTCACGCCTGCCGGTCGTGCTTGTCCTTGCGTCGGCGGCCGAACAGCATGCCGGTCTCCAACCGGGCGCGCAGGGCGGCGTAGTAGGCGTCCAGGAAAGCGCCGTCCCGTTCATCGGGCGCTGAAACCCAATCGATCTTGCGGCGGATGCGGGCGGCCACGTCCGCCATGACCTTGCGGTTGCTGTAGCGCAGGACGTCCTCCAGCACCTGCAGCTCGGCCTCGCCGTAAGCGTCGAGCTGGGCGGTGGTGAAGGTGAAGCGTCGATCCGCCTCCGCCCGCTGCGCCAGCTCCGTACCCAGCCGCCGCCTGGGCGCGCGCACCACCCAGGTGCCTGCCGCCAGGTCTCCAGCCCGCAGGCGATCCCGGTTGAACAGGGGAAACAGCAGGAACACCCCGCTCCAGATCAGGCCGGCGGCGACCGTCAGACCGCTGATCCCCATGGCCCGGTTGGTCAGCAGGAAGCTCACGGGCAGGTAGAACTCGATCTCGCGCAGGGCGTTGCGGGCGAAGATGGCGTCCGCGGTCAGAGGCCCGCCGTTGCGCGACGCCACCCTCAATCCCACCAGCCGCTTGCCCGGCGTCGCCGCGCGGCCGCCAAGCTCGAACCCGATGAAGTAGAAGTTGCGCAGCAGGAAGAAGCCCAGGATCCAGACGATCGCCATCGCCTGGGGCACGAACGGCGCGCGTATGGCCGAGGCCGTCAGCAGCAGGGCCACAGTGGCGCCGACCAGCACGCCGATGATCACCCCCCCGTCGATCATGAAGGCCAGCGCCCGCTCGCTCGCCTCTCCCAGGCGAAGCTGCAGATCGACGCCTTCGGGCGTCACCAGTTCCCGGACGCGGCCGCCCAAGGGAGCCCGAACCTCGGAAGCCGGACGCTTCGACGACGATGCAGCGGAGGGAAGGCTCATGCGCGCACGCTCCGCTTGGGCCTGGGCGCGTACAGATAGACGCCCCACACCAGCGCGCTGGAGGCCGCCACGCCATAGCGCGCCAGGTCGGAGGTGATGAGCTGGCGGCCAAGGCCCTCCAGCAGGCCGGCGACGGCCAGCATGGCGATCACCCCGAACATCATCACCGCCCCCTGGCGTCCCGCCTCGCCCACCGCGGCCAGCCTTGGAACCTGGCCCGGAAAGGCGAACCGCCACCCGATGCGAAACCCCGCCGCTCCCGAGAGGGTCACGGCCCAAAGCTCGGTCACGCCATGGATGAAGATCCAGCCGCCAAGCTGGAAGCTCAGCCCGTGGGCTCCGTAGAGGGCGAACAGCGCCCCCAGCGCGCATCCGTTGGAGGTGATCAGCGCGGCTGTGGGCACACAGAAGGCGAAGCCCAGCGCGAAGGCCATGATCGAGATCTGGGCGTTGTGGGTGAACAGGAAGGCCGCGAACACCGCCAGCCAGTTCCTGCCATTGTCGCTGTAGAGCACTGCCCGCAGCGCGGCGGTGGAGGATTCCGGCGTACGGCCCCCCGCGAGCGAGCCGGGGATGAAGGCCGAATACCAGCCGGGATCATGCACGGTCAGGGCGTAGGCGACGCCCGCGCCCAGCATCATCAGGGCGAAGGCGACCAGGGTCTCGCGCCACATCGCCCTCGCCGCCCCGGGCCAGTCGTGGACGAAGAAGCGCCAGATCCGTTCCCGCAGGGTGGTGCGCGGGCCGTAGACGAAGAAGTAGGCCCGCGTGCAGAGGCTCTCCAGGTAGGCGATCAGGTTGCGATCGAGCGAGGTCGCCCGCGCCACCGACAGCGAGGACAGAGCGGCGCGATACAGCACCGGGATGGCCAGCAGCTGCGCGTCGGTCAGGGTGGCGGGCGACTCCCTTTCCATCCGCTCCACCAAGCGGTCCAGCGTGCGCCACTGGTCCTCCCGCGCCCGGCGGAAGCGCTGGCTTCGCAAGGTCTCGTTCACAGCCGGTTCCTGCGCTTCAGGTCGAGATAGCGATTCATCACCTCGGCCCTGACCTGATCGGCGGGGGCGTCGACGATCTCCACGCCCAGCTGGCGCAGGCGCGCCACCACCACCTCCCGCTCGCGCAGCAGGGCGGCGGCGATCACCGCGCGGGAAACGTCCTGGGGCGTCTCCGGCTCGGCCCGGCGCAGCGTCTCCAGCTCCTCGTCCCGCATCACCACGAACAGGACCAGGTGGCGCGCCAGCAGCTTCTCCACCGCCTCGATCATCAGCCCCGCCGAGACCGCGTCGACGAACTCGGTGAACACCACCACCAGCGAGCGTCGCTCCAGCCGTTCGGCCAGGGTGAACAGGCCGAGCGTGTAGTTGGTCTCCTCAGGACGGTAGTCGATCCCGGCGGCGAGCGCCTGCAACGCACCGAAAGCACGCGTGCCGGACACCGACCCGCTCGACAGCCGCGGCTTGGCGTCGAAGGCGTACAGCGCCACCCGGTCGCCCATCTTCAGCCCGACATAGGCCAGCAGCAGCGAGGCGTTCAGCGCCCAATCCAGCCGCGCCGCGCCCAGCACTGGCTCCGACATGGAACGCCCGCAATCCAGCGCCAGGACGATGGGATGATTGCGTTCGGTGCGATGCTCGCGGGCCAGCAGCTCGCCATGGCGCGCGGAGCGCTTCCAGTCGATGGTGCGCATGTCCATGCCCGGCTGGAACTGCCGCAGGGCGTGGAACTCCGCCCCCTCCCCGGCTTCCAGCTGGGTCTTCAGTCCGTGCAGGGCGTCGCGCGAGAACAGCCGGATCGCCTCGCTCTTCACCCCTTCGATGTCCGGGGTGACGGCGATGGCATGGTCCAGCGTCCGCGCCAGCTGGCGCCGGGCCAGGCCGAGCGGCCCGGTCCAGCGTACCCACGCCCGCTCGATCCGGCGCACGCCACGACGCTCCGGGGTCAGGGTGAAGCCGACCGTGCGCTCGCTGACAGGGGCGAGTTGCGCATAGCCCGGCGCGACCGCCAGATCAGCACCGGCCTCCAGCACGACCTCGGCCTTGCGCGGCGGGCGGCGTCGGAAGACCAGTCCAAGCTCGGCGCGGCCGACCGCGTTCACCGACAGCGTGGCCGGCGCGACCAAGTCCAGGGTCAGGTCCCGGGGCGAAGCCGCCAGCGCCCCGTCCATCAGCATCAGCCCGACCGTCGCCGCGATCCAGATCAGCCCGATCGGCCACAGCGCGCCCGCCACCACGCCGATGACCAGGCACACGGG